>JBHLPQ010000105.1:0-13207 GCA_048939265.1 Promethearchaeota archaeon | reverse complement strand
TGCAGGATTTTATACAGAGACTAAGGCAAATCAAACAGACATTACCAGCTGCTAATATTCCTCAAATGCCTAAGATGAATGTTCCAGCCAGACAAGCTCCGACAATGCCTAATATAAGTAGTTATGTGCCGCTTCTCGAAAGCTTGACAGGAAATAAAATATCAAGCGGGCAAATTACTGATCTGCAAAGTAAGTTGTCACAGCTTCAACCGATGATGAATAACATAAGTAATACAGGCTCAAGTGTTGTTGCAAAGGCTAAATCGTATCAAGGCACACCATATCAGTGGGGTGGCAACACTCCGGGCAAAGGCTTAGATTGTTCAGGGCTTACACAAAACGTATTTAAACAATTCGGCATAAATCTTCCGAGAACGAGCAAAGAGCAAAGCAAAGTCGGCACTCCTGTTTCATTAGCTCAAGCAATACCGGGAGATTTATTATTCTTTGGCACGGGCAAGAAAGGTATCCACCATGTGGGAGTTTACGCAGGTAATGGCATGTATGTTCATGCGCCAAAAAAAGGTGATGTTGTAAAAACGTCTAGCCTTGCAGATAGAAACGATTTAGCAGCCATAAAAAGAGTTCTTTCATAGGAGGCTATATGCGACCTAAAACTGAGTACCAGCTTGCAGAAGGAATAGACTTCTTGCTCTATGACATCCTGCAAGTTTTAAAAAAGATAGCGGAAAAGCAAGGAGTTGAATTAGAGCGAAAGTCAGAACAACCTCCATTAAAAGTAGTTGAAGATAAACAAACTAAAAAGTTTACGTGTAAGCATTGCGGCAAGCGATGGGACACAAAAATAGAACTTATGGCATGTGCCCGTAAAGATAAGAAAGAAGGTGCTTATAAATGAGTGAAAGCACAGTAGGAAGATATGACTCTTCTCCAGACACAAGAGCAGATACAGAAGAAGGACCATTACTAACGGGTAGTGACGGTTCGGTGCAAGTTACAGGTGCCGACGGCGCAACAGCGGCTAGTGCGACGAATCCGGTGCCTATTACACCAAGGAGAGGCACATTAACAGATAGAAGCGGAACTATCACATCAGGCGGTAGCTCACAAACACTGGCTGCAGCAAACACAAGTCGCAATTACTTTTTCTTCCAGAACCTCTCAAGCGAGGATTTGTATATTAATTTTACAGATGCTGCGACGGTTGATGATGACTCGATTAAGGTAGCTTCTGGTGGCTCTTTTGTGATGGAAGACGCTTTTGTAAGTACAGAAATAATTACTGTTATTGGTGCCACAACTGGCAGTAAATTTGTGGCAAAGGAGGGTTAATTATGGGTTTAAGTAATCCAGCCGCCGCACAACAGGATACTTATGGTCAATTTATCCCTTATTCCTCTATAGCTACAGGTTATGAAACACCTGTTCTTACTCCATCAGGTTCCGAGACAAAAACATGCTGGGGAAGCGTTGTTAAGTCAGGTTCTACTTACCACATGTTTTATTCATACAATCCAACAGGTGGCGCAAATGCAAAAATTGGACACGCGACAAGTTCTGATGGCAAGACATGGACAAAAGACGCAGCAAATAACCCTGTTTTAGACGTTGGTTCTGGGGGTAAGTTTGACGATAAACAGGTCTGGCTTCCTATTGTTTGGATAGAGGGTAGTACTTGGTATATGATTTATGCTGGTCAGAAAAATGCTGACTCACATGTAGCGATAGGATTGGCAACCAGTAGTGACGGCGTAAATTGGACTAGACAAAACAGCGGTGATCCGGTTCTAGAAGGTGACTCCGGCGAATGGGACCAAAATAATGCTGAGATAGGTACTGTTATCAAAGTCGGCAGCACTTATTATATGTGGTACAACACAATAACTAGCTCACCTAGAAAAATTGGGCTAGCAACTTCAACTGATTTAATTAACTGGACAAAGGACGAAAACAACCCCATATTTGAAGCAGCATCGTCTAACGCAGGGCGTTTTTGTCCCGGAATATTTAAGCTTAGTGATTGGTATTACTTGATAGTGCCGGCATACACACACCAAACAGACTATGTAGAATTTGAAATGTATCGGTCTGCAAACCCTACGTTTTATGAATCAGAAAGAGTGTACCTAGGGTCAATTCGTAGAACATCCAGAAACAGGCTTAATTCTACCGATATGGATACGCCTTTTATCCTTACGGACGACATAAACAGGGATTCTTTTGATTGCACCAATGGCGATATTTGGTGTTATTATGCAGCATATGATCATGGAGCAGATTGGCACACTGGGCTCATGGTATCTGCGAAATCTCCAATAATGCCAGCGATAGATAATAGGTTTACCGCACGTGATGGTTTCGGCTTAGGATTTTTCGGCAAAATAGCAGTCGGTCAACAATCTGGCTCTGATCCATTTCCATCAA
The DNA here is from genome assembly GCA_048939265.1 of Promethearchaeota archaeon. GTDB lineage: Archaea > Asgardarchaeota > Heimdallarchaeia > Hodarchaeales > Hodarchaeaceae > Hodarchaeum. The sequence continues at coordinate 10,822 of JBHLPQ010000105.1, read as the reverse complement.
GAGAGTTAGACATAAACGCTTCTAGGATTAGGGTTAGGGGATATGAAACAATTGCATCGGCTGGTGCGTCAGGGAGCATTGGCGAAATATGCTGGGATGCAAATTATTTATATATCTCTGTTGGGACAAACAATTGGCACCGAGTCGCTCACGCTTCTTGGTAATAGCAGATAAGGAGCAGACATGCAAACATCCGCACCAGGAACAGCACTAATGCAAGCAGCAACGTCACAAACTTCATATGCACAATTAGGTATAGCGGCGGTGTTTGTAATAATAGTTGTATTCCTATTGCCGATACTTACGCAACTACTGATCCTGATTTCGACAGTCTGTTGTATATTTACCATCCCAGCTGGGTTCATGATGTTGTGATTAAAGATATGAAAATTAAGGGAATCGGAACCGGTGGCACAGTCGGCTATCATTCAGTTATAGGCGCCGGCTCAGTAGTCACAAAAGACATTCCGCCTAAATCAGTTGCGGTTGGGAATCCGGCAAAAGTCATTAATAGGCTTGATATACCGGACGATTGGATAAGAAGATAAAACGCAGTTGAAAGCCTCTATCTAAGAGGCTTTTTTATTTTGAATAAAACCCGCGCGAGCAGAGGCCGCCCCAGAGGGGGAGCGGCCTTTTTCGGTTATTGAAACTAACCTAGCCCGCAATCTTACAATACTATTAAGTCGTTACAAATACCAGGGGGAGAATATGAACACAGTTTGCGCCGAACATTCAGGTTTAGACAAAAGGCTTGAAGGTGTCGAAAGAAAACAAGATGAATTAAGCGAGGAGTTTAAAAATATTTACCGCTTAATTGAGAAAATCGATGACAAGTTTGACAACTATCTCCCTAAAAACATCACATATTTAATAGGAGTTTTGTGTACTCTTGTCGGAGGTCTGGCAGTTTGGGCTGCAACCCATGTTTCGCCCTAATTTGAAGGTATAAACCTACTCTAATACCTCTAAAAGTCCAACACAAAGCAAATGGTAAAGTATTGCCTGCTAAAAGCAGGTGTTTTTTATTTGGAGGTGAAATTTATGTCATATTCTATCAAAGAAAAGCTAATTAGTCACAATCGATCACATAAAACTTTAAAGCCGGTAGGCATTTGTGTTCATTCAACGGATACAAAAGGAGCAACTGCTGAAGCTGAAGTAAAATATTTCGACTCTGCAAACAGAAATGCAAGCGCACATTACTTCATTGATTGGAGTTCGATTATTCGGGCCATACCAGAAAACGAACAAGCTTGGCATGCCGGGGCAACCGCAAATAAAAAGTTGTTATCGGTAGAATTATGTGAGCCAAAAGGAAACGATTTACCTAAGTTTATCGAAGTTTGGAATAGAGCTGTTTGGTTTGTTGCTGAGATTTGTGTTAGATATGGGTGGGGCATTGATCACATCTATAGCCATAAGATAGTATCGGAAACCTGGCATGAAACAACTCACACGGATCCAATTCCGTACTTTAATATTTACTCTCGGTCATGGGATTATTTCAAACAATCGGTGTCGCGCGAGATGGCTCATATCGAGCTTGCGAAAAAGGTTACTAATAAAAAACCAGAAGAGCCATTACAAAAAGAAGTAACCCGCGAAGAGTTTGCAAATGAACTTTTTAAGCTAGGTTTTCCCGCAATATTTTACGGCCCTAAATTAAATCCTGATAAGCCAATACTGCGCGGTGATGTAATTGCAATGACTATGCGAGCCTATATATATTCACGCAATCAGGAGCCACCAGTAGTAATCGAAGACGGGCGGTTAGACGAACCATTAATGGATTATGAGCTTAAATATGTGCTTGATAGGATGAAATAATTAGGAGGTGAAACCATGCAGAATACCAAATCATGGTATCAGAGTTCGATTCTTGTTATAGGCAGCATCATAACAATTCTTGGCGCAATATTCGGTTTAAATCACGAGGATGTCATTGAACTCACGAAACAGTCGGAGCAGATTCTTAATGCCATTCTAATCATTGTAAACACGGTCGGCGGTGTTATTATTATGCTTCGCAGGATATACGCTGAGAATAAACCTATTAAGCCAACAAAGTAATATCTCTTAAAAGCTTATGCGCGTAAGCTTTAGGGTGGTGGTCTATGCCAGGTAATTCCACAACACAACATATGGTTTAATACAGAAATGAGAATGCGTGAAGGGGCTATTAATTTAGCCCCTTTTTTTTGTTTCTTCTCCTAAAAACTTTTTTGTTAATTCTCTAAACCACTCTGAAACACTTTTACCTGCTAATGCAAGTTTTGATCTTAATTTCTTATGATCTTCTTCTAATACATATACCGATTTTCTTTTGTATTCTTTGTTGTCCATATTATTCCTTTAGATATAGATGAGGGGCGTAATATGGGTAACAATTATTTTTCAAGAATAATCCCTCTTTTTACGCCCCTCTTATTCGCCACTATACTGCCTGATAGCTAGCGAATCGTATTAGGTTTAAATAACTAGACTTGTAATTAAAAATTAATTGCTCCGACCACTGAGCTACGGCTCCATGAATTAGGGGGAGCCGGGTGGATTCGAACCACCGTCCCATTAATTTACTCCTCACAGCCATACAAACCCATTTATGATACTGACGCTATTGGAGAAAACGCTAAAATTAAAACTAACGCTCATACTCACAATAACACTACTCCCCGTTGATATACTTAAAAATCTTACTTGCGAAATCCTTGTTTTCTACCTCTACAGTGTTCGCTCTTTGGCGCGCTTTCTTGACTGCTTGTTGCAATTTCTCAAGTCTCTCTAAGCGCAATCTTTTGTCTGCTGCCGTTAACATTCCAGCATAAACTGTGCGCTCAACCTCATAAGCCGGTATATCCGTTGTGACAAGCTGGGTTTGCGCCGGGTGTTCTTTTGTAGCCTCATAAAGCACGATTACTTTGCTTGTTTTCTCGGTTCTTATCTGTTTGCGGTCAGCCGAAACAAAGCAATCAAGAGAGCTATCATCATTCCACTTTGCGCCTAAAGGCAATGTGGGAATCACCGAATAAAGCTTGTGAAGCTCATCAAGTTTTGTCTCTAAGCTTAAAAGTGCCGTCGCGGACATATCCTCAAAAAACTTCTCGCCGTCAATCTCGACGCTCTCAAACGCAGAAGTATTTGCCATTTCCTTTGCCAGTGTCGTGTTGATATAATTAGAAATATCGTTCTCAACTATATCAAGTTGAGCATCTACATTGTTAGGTAATGGTCTATTTTCATCTTGTAGGTCAAGCTTGTCCTCAACAAGTTTACTGAACTTGGTTGTAAACCCTAGAAAGTTATCCGGGCTTGAGAAAACCGACTGAGTATTGCTTAATGTTGCTTTTGCTTTTGAGGCTAAGTCTTTTTCAACTGCCAATAACTCGAATAGTTTTGCCAATTTTATCCCTCCTTAATTATTATAGCTCATATTGCATAATATATACCAGGACATAATGACTGTCAACAATAAACTATAATATTTACAAATAAAAAATAACCGCCCGATTAAGAGCGGTTAAAAGTTAGTTTATATCTATCTATCAAAGTAAACTATCACGCGACATAGTTATCAAAACTCGGCTGCTCTGGCTGTTTTTTCTCCTCAATTTCACTCACTTCAGGCTTAAAACCGAACCGATTATCGAGGTACATGCGTTGCAATTTCGGCATCTTTTTTAGCTTTGATTGCAGCTTTCTGATCTCGTTTATAGTGCTTGACATAAGCCCACAATATAATGTATCTTCGAGTAATTTTAACTCACTTTCGTCTAATTCTCGCGCTATATCTTCGCCGATTACGGCATAAACTAATTCTAATTCAGTATTTTTCTTAGACATTTTAATCCTTTCTCTTGGTGTCCCCTATCAACTTGATACTTTACATATTTTGCATTTGTGCTGGTAGTAGTGTATGTTGCGATGAGTAGGGGAGAGGCTTAACCTAAAATCTCAATCTCACATTCCCCGAACTCATCTGCGAAAATATCATCGTCATTATCAACGCTATCAACATCGCTTTTATCTCCTTTATCGATCAGAAAAGTTATCCCGATTACGAACGCTATAAACATCACAAACATCGGTTTCATTTATGCACCTTCCTTTACTTTGTGCTTGCTGTATTACCTGTACCCCTGAATTTGTATTTGAGGGTTGACCAGAAGCTTGACTTTGATCTGTTCTTCCAGATTAATCCTACGATGATTAGCGACTCGATTAATGCGAATGTTGACTTCTGGTATTCCGCTTTCATTGCGCCTAATATAATGAGTATCAGGCTTTCTATCCCGCTTCCTATTGTTTCCATTTCCCTTCACCCTTTCAATTACGTTTGGCTTCCCTATTAACTTTTCAATGTACATATAAACATTAAGGTTTATAGTTTATATATCGTCTGTTAATACTGAACCTTTAGCAAAATTAAATGATAAAGTTTATGGTTGATTTTTGGTTAATTGTTTGTTATGATGAGGATAAGTTTGTGATTGCCCATACAGTCATTACTTGATAAATTGTCACTAAACACTTGTTCGACTGTATGGGCGGTCGGCAGGTGTTTTTTTATTACCTGGATGTAGCTCAGTTTGGTCAGAGTTCCGGTCTTGGACACCGGATGCCGTAGGTTCGAATCCTACCATCCAGACAAGTATCAGCCTTTATACTGTGCTAATAAACTCAGGATGTACTGGCTATACGGGATGCAAATAAATACAAGATACATAGCTTAGATGACGCAATCAAAGAGTGATAGTTGTAGACGTTGTGTACGATAAGAGATTAAACGAGTCATAAGCGTCCCTATAAAGGCTTATTTGATTTAAAGTAAGCACTCTAGTTTTTAAGTTAAGGCTTATAGGTTTTGGCTTACCTTGTTCATGCCTGAAATCTAGAATCCCTGACGACCGGGATGCAATATTTTAAAGCAATAAGAAAAGGAGAAGGAAAATGAAGCAGGTAATCAGTACAGAAAAGCTACCAATTAAATTATGGTTAGATGACATTGAAGATGGGGCATTAGAGCAAGCTAAAAACATTGCTAATCTTCCTTTTGCTTATAAGTGGATAGCAATAATGCCTGACTCTCATCAAGGATATGGAATGCCTATCGGTGGAGTTTTAGCTACTAAGGGAGTTATTATTCCTAATGCTGTTGGCGTTGATATCGGTTGTGGGATGTGTGCCTATAAAACACACCTAAAGACAGATGATATTAATACGGAATTAATTAAAACATGGATGAAAGAAATTAGAGAGGCTATTCCTGTCGGTTTTGATCATCACAAAGAAAAGCAAGATGGAAAATTAATGCCGAGTTCTTTAGGTGCTCATATGCATATGGTTGTGATTAAGGAATACGATAACGCATTATATCAAATTGGTACGCTTGGTGGGGGAAACCATTTTATAGAGATACAAAAAGATAAAGACAATAATATTTGGGTTATGCTTCATTCAGGTTCAAGAAACTTCGGTTTTAAGGTTGCTAAATATTACAATTCTCTTGCCATCAAATTAAATGAAAGATGGTTCTCAAAAGTAGACAAAAAACAAGAACTTGCATTTTTACCAATTGAAACACAGGAAGCAAAAGATTATATGTTTGAAATGCAATATTGCGTAGATTTTGCATTAGCTAATCGTAAATTAATGATGGAATGGATATCAGGAATTATAGGAAGTCCAATAAAAGATATGATAAATATAGCTCATAATTATGCTAAATTCGAAAACCATTTCGGTACAAACGTTCTAATTCATCGTAAAGGAGCAACGCTAGCAAGTGATAGTACAATTGGCATTATCCCAGGTTCTCAAGGTTCAAAAAGTTATATCGTAAAAGGACTTGGGAATCCTGATAGTTTCAATTCATGTTCTCATGGTGCAGGTCGAAAAATGGGTAGGAAGCAAGCAACAAGGGAGCTTGATCTAGCTAATGAAATTGCGCGGCTAGACGAGCAGGGTATAATTCATGGGATTAGGCATCAGAATGATTTAGACGAAGCTACAGGAGCCTATAAAGACATTGATATTGTTATGGCTAACCAAGATGATTTAGTATCCATAGAAGTAGAATTAACTCCTTTGGCAGTAATAAAAGGTTAGATTTTTAATCAAAAACATAACCCATCGACTTTGATCGGGTGAAGGAGGTAAAAGTTATTCCTGAAAAACAATCTAAATTACCCGGTTAAGATTCAAGAGTTTCCATTGTAAAGGACTAATCATGCCTAAAAAGTTTGATTTAGAAAACTTCATAATTCAGTTTATGCGCATAAGGGGCTTTACAGTTTATGATAAAAAGATGGGCGAGACTGGTCGAAAAGTATCAGTTCCAGAATTCGCAAGAGAGTTAGCTGGTTCGAGTTTAAAGAATAAGTTAAAAACTACAAAATACTCAGAGGCGAGACACCCTATAAATGCAAACAATCAACCGAATAGGAAAGTTTGGTACTGCTATCAATGCGGAGCTTATATTAAAAATCAAAAATTCTGCCATAAATGTGGCAGAGAATTAATATGGCCTTAATTTAGTTTCACTCAAAAATCATCTAAGGCTCCACATAATTTATCCTAGCAAACTCAACCACCCAAAAAGGAAAGCCTCTCTCATTTTCATAATATGCAATTCCTATCGTGTTATAAGCAACAAACAACATATTTTCATTATGAGAAGGTGAAAGCTTAAACTGTTCCATTATTGCTTTAGGATCGTGGTAATAGCAACCTAGATTTTCACCAGCAATAGTCCAATTGCTATTTTTTAAAGCGTTTCTAAGCCGTTCTTGTGAGCTACCAGAAACAGGCGAGTTATGGCCGAAGAAATCAACATCAGCCATTTCTTTTGCGTATTTGTGAGCGTAGCTTGAGAGGAGCATATCTTCTTTCAAAAGCCTAAGGCCATTTTCAAAACGATATTCATTGATCAGATCCATTAACTCAAGTTCTTTTGTCGGCGCTTCGGCTATTTTATAAATGCCCACGTTTGCCCCTAGGCTTAGGTGTTTTAGCTTATACTCGTCAGAGGCACTCGCTAAAGTAGGTGAGGCAAACGCGAGCAATATTATAAGTGTTAGTAGAAGTATTATTAACCTTTTCACTGTTCATCATCCTTTTACTTCATAATACATTAATACCATGCTATTATAATAATTGCAAGTACGGTGGCGGCTGTACTTGTCTACATCATTCCGGGGGAGTATTTAAGCGATTCTCCCCCACTTAATTTTACATTCAGTATCGGTATGCTATAATGTATACATGAAGGTATACAAATTTAGAGAAATAGCAAAACTAAAGTTTGGAAAACCGAGTGGCGGTATCAGTTATCGCGAGGCAGAAACAAACACCGGGTACAACCATAGCTACATTCACAGAATAATAATCGGTAAAAAAGACCCTCCGATCAATAAAGAGTTTTACATCAAGATGGCAGAATTGTTTGATGTCAACCCGCACCAGATTTATGAATACAACGAGATTAAGGCAATTGAAGTAACGAGTAAGATACTTGAGGATGAAGATATTTTACTATTATTTGCTATGGTTGACGATGCAGAGGTTGAGGAGATTAAACTGAGAATAAAAGAATGATCATATCAGAGTTTGGAAAACGCTTAAAAATTCTTATGGCAGGAAAAGATTTTGGCCCAAATAAGATCGAGACCTACTCGGCTTCATTGGCTGAAAAAGACTCGGCTACTTATGAAAAAGTTCATGCTTCAGATATTAGCAGAGTTACATCTGGCAAACGAACCGGGCTTGGTCCGAAACAAGAGTAGCGTCTCCTGGATGATTGAGCGATCGACCGGAGGTATCGTTCTAAAAATAGTCCCCTTAATCGGGGGCTATTTTTAGTAAACAATAATACCAGCCCGCCTTAACGCCCTTAAAACAATTAGGATCTGTTTTTCTTCATCGGACAAATTAAACCAATCATTACCTTCGCCGAGCAGGTAAGCACGGGTACATTTAAGCTCACGCGCTATATCGGTCAGTAGCTCTAATGAACATGTATAATGTCCGCATTCCAGGTTAGATAAATAAGATCTCGATATATATTCATATTTATCAAGATTTCCGTTATGCATTCTTAGGCGTTTAACGAACTCTTGTTGGGTGATTTTTTGGTCATTACGTAAATGTGCAATGCGAGCACCGATTGAGCGCGGATTAGAGTAAAACCTAGGTGGAATTTCACGCATTACCTGGGCAATGATGGATATACCATCATCAAGCGTTATTTTATCCAATTATCAAGCCTTTCTTTGTTGCAAGTGGATATACTTTTTCTACGTTACCCCAGGTACCGGCGCGGTATTTCTATTACCGCTTGGCTACTTACCATAATATATGTTATGGAGATTATCACCATTGCGGTGCTAGATGTACGAACGCAGGTAAAAGGGGTAACGTAGAGGGTTTTTCTTTTTTAGGCTGGTATTTATATCCTAATTTTTTGTCCTTAATTGCTTGCTTAGCAATCGGTACATTTTTTGCGTATATCATTGTAAAATTTTTTGAACAGCCGCATTATTTCATCTTCTGTCAAATTATCATTAGCTATGAAAATTCTATCTTCGATGCTGTAAATTGCTTTTGTATAATTTCCTAGGTCTGTTTGTTCGTATAAAATTCCGAAGTTGTCTTTAACGGGAGGGAATATAATAACATTGTTGCTCACATTTGCCATAATTACTCCTTCTTTGTTTTTATGCGTTCTCTTATTATTTTTGCTGCGCGTTCTAATTCTTCAGCTATCACCTCTTCCCTTTCGTTTTTGGGTGCAGAATTGATCTTATCCTCATCAATAATTATGTAAGCATCTGCAAGACCAGGTATCCGCTTAACTTTTTCCTGTACCATAAACTCTCGATACTCCTTAAAATATTCAGGCTTTACATCCAAGCCCTTAGCAATAAGTTCTAAGTGTCTTTTGTTTGGTTTATCTATACCTCTTGCCAGTTCACTTATGAACGTTTGTGTAAACATATTCTCGCCCATTTTTTTAACCCTTAATACTATTTGACGCTGGGACATTCCTTTTACTCCTTTTAGATAAGCAAAAGCATCGACGAAATCTAAATCTTTAACTGTTTCATATATTGTTTTTTCTATTTTTTCAGCATATTCAACCATATTGTTTAAAGTATAACACAGATTATAAAAAAATCTAAAAAAAGTTATCAAAAAGTACTTTACAAAAGATATCTGATGAATTAAAGTATAAAGTAATCACTTATCATCTATAGGAGTTAAGCATGGAACTAAATTCAAACAACAGGTTTAAGCAGTATTTAATAGACAATGGGATAATGCAAACATGGATTGCTAGTTTTTTAGGGACTAGGCGTATGACAGTCAATAATTGGGCCAACGGAAATAGTGTGCCGGATTCTGTCTATATTATACCTTTATCGGCAGCTTTAAAACTTACAGAGGGCGAAACGCTAGCTCTTTTTTTTAAGTATGATGAAAACTATAAGCTTGTCAGTTAAGTTTTACGAATAGGAGGTTGATGCTTTGAGCAATTTAGTACCGCTTAACGAAGGATTGTTTGATCTTCGATGCAATATTAATGAAGCTACGCCCGAGAAATACAACGATGAAGCGGACTATATAGCAAAGCGTATTGGTGAGCGTCTAACGGTCAGGCTGGATATTCTCAATATGAGTTCGCAGGACTTAGCAAGAATGCTTATCCGTGCCGATGTGATAAAGGCAACTAGCGACTGCACTGTAAGACATATAAGGATAGCAAGACGTAAACCTAGCATCAACCTCCTGTTCTGGATAGCGAAATTTACTAACGTTCAGCCAGGTTATTACTTAGATGATGATAATCCGAAATGGCAGATTGACGATCAGATGATAAAAAATGTCAGGGATTTAGAGAGGCAGTTAAGATAGGAAAGGAGTAACTATGATATCGAACCCATATAGACAATCAGCAACAAGTGTCGCGCTTGGACAGCAACGACAAGCAGAAGAATACTATAGATTTCTACAAACATATACATGCACAGGCACGGCTGGCAGTGATGAAGACAGAAAACTAGAAGAAAGAAAAAAACAAAAAGAAGAAAAAGAACGTAAGAGAAAAGATCAATTACTACTATTGGAGGATTTCTGATGAAGCTTAAACCTTACAACGAAATTATTGCAATGGCTAAAGACAAAGTTAATGAAGCATTAGCCCCAGCGAGAGCGCACAGGGCAAAGAAACAAGCCGAATTAAAAATCGCCGAGATTGAGGAGAATATGGCGACACAAGAAACACTCATAACAGAGATTGCATCAGAAAAAGACATCGAATGGGATGATCTAATTGAGGCGCTTGATGATATTGCAATATTGGAACGCAGGAAATCACAGTTTAAAAAAATTATCTCTGAAATGTTCCCGAAAGAAAAATAATCTGCGTATTCCTGCCCCGCCCAGCAGGGTTGAACCTTCACAATATTAAATAGCGATTTGGAGCGCTTACGGGCTGTGAACCGTGCTGAGTAACCGACAGGTAAAAGGTGATATAAAACAGGGCGCGTGTTGTCTATAGAACCTGTTTATGGGGTTGTACCCTGCTTCCAAAATATTAGCAAAATCGGAAGTTCTGCAAGTCAAACCTTGTGCGCTCCATCTAATTTCAATTTTCGGGTGGGATGCGCCAACTAATCATCTCCCTTAGCGCATCGGAGGTGTGTTTGTTGCCCGCCCGAAAACCAAATACAAACAATTGCCGTTCTCTTACCCGGTGTTCTGATAGGCAGAGAGGTAGGGGGACGGCAAGAGTTTACAGGGCTGGAATATCAAGGCGGTGATT
>JBHLPQ010000261.1:0-4465 GCA_048939265.1 Promethearchaeota archaeon | reverse complement strand
AAGACACGAACATGTTGATCAGAGACAGTATGGTTCAAAGCATCCATAATAAGCGGTTCAAAGGCAAATATTTCTTCAATATCCCGTGTTAATGTCTCCAAGATAGTCTCGACCAAACACACCAAATCAAGGTTAAGATTATACTTGCCTTATAATAATTTGGTATCATAAAAAATATATTATAATTTTTATGGAAAAGTTTTTATAATAATAATTTATGTGAATGGGGTAGTGGTAGTTTGAGCCAAAAATGCTGTTAAAAAAGTTAGACGGGAAGAATAATGATCAAGAAGAAACTGAAAATTCTAATTTTGTCTTTAACGTTTGGGATAATCATTTCACTTAATCTTAGTTTAAGTAATTCCCGAATGTTAAAACAAGGAACTGGATGGGTTAGTATGGATCCGAATCCTGCTCCATCCGCTAGAAGCAACCTGCAAATTGTTTATGACACTGAGTCAGATCGAATGATAATTTTTGGAGGTGTGAAAAAAGCAACTACCCAGGAACGATATAACGATACCTGGGTTTATGATTACAATACCAATATTTGGGTAAACAAAACACCAATTGTGAGTCCAGGGAGACGGAACGGTCATTCAATGGCGTATGACTCGGAATCAGATCGATGCATCCTTTTTGGGGGACTTAAGACATATTATGATCCACCAACATCAGTTGAGGGGTGGAATGATACTTGGGCGTACGATTACAATAGCAATACCTGGGTAGAAATGAATCCAGAAGAATGTCCCTCTACTCGGATGTGTGCTGCAATGAAGTATGATAGTGAATCCGATAGAATGGTATTATTTGGGGGTTGGTCAGAGGATAGAATGGATATCGGTGAAACATGGATCTACAATTTTAATAATAATTCATGGAAAATGTTAACTCCGGAACCTGCCCCCTCTGGGCGCTACCGACCAGCAATGGCGTACGATAGTGAGTCTGATCGAATGATTCTGTTTGGAGGAATGAGTGAGATCACCGCAGTACGTGATACCTGGGCTTATGATTACAACTCAAATACTTGGACAAATATGAATCCCTCAACTGCTCCCCCGGCACGGCTATTGGCAGCAATGGTTTATGATAAATCAGTAGATCGGATTATTTTCTTTGGGGGAACAAATGTGGCAAAAACATTCTTCTATACTGATACGTGGGCCTATGATTATAATTCTAACACTTGGAACGAATTAACCCATACTACGCATCCCTCTGGACGATGCTACATTGACATGGCTTATGATGAAGAATCCAATCGAAGTATTCTATTCGGCGGAGAAACTGATAGTAATATCAGGTCGGATGAGACTTGGGTTTATGAGTCTACCATGATCACTACTCAGGCAACCAGTAATATTGAAATAATCTTGACAGTCATAGGATTAATACTATACACCAGAGAAAAACAAAAATACTCGAAGTCATTAAACTAGAGCTAGGATCCAATACCGTTTGATTAAAACATGAGTGTTTAACATTATTTTTGATTAAAATTTCTGTTTGATGAAAATTTGACCCTTCTATTCATGGAGAAAAGGATGGATTGATTTGTTAAAGACTATTTTAACTTTTTGATCTATTAAAAGACTAAAAAATACTTTTAAAAAAGGAAAGGAATGAAGCGTTTGGTTCGTTTCATATATTGAATATATTCATCCCCAAATTCGTCAATCATTATTTCCTCCTCCTTTTTGATCCTCAAAATGATAACAATAATTGTAATAATGAAAGGTAATGCAAAATACCAGTTGGCGGATAGAAAGGACAAACCAACTCCAACAGTAATTAATGCAGTATACATTGGATGTCGGATGTAACGATATGGTCCTGTTGTTATCAAAGAATGTTCATCACGAATATTCAATAGCGTAGAGTAATTTCTGCCTAAATAAATCTGTGTTAAAAATTCAACACCCATTCCTAGGATTGTTAAAACCAACCCTACCCATTTTATCAATAATGGAAGGGGCAATGCTGACCAATCAAAGAAATTTGGGTTAAGAATAAAAATAAAGGCTCCTAATACCCATAATTGAGCAATAATGAAAATAGTTACTAATCCAACTAAAGAAAATTTCTTTGCTTTATATTTGGCTAATTCACCAGAAGATCTCATTGCTTTTGACTGGAAATAACCCCTTTCAAAAAGAAATATTAGGAAGCTTAAACTGAAGGCAATGTGTAACAATTCTTCTCCTACCATGAGGCTTGTTTCCTCATTCAGTTAAATTTAACTTCTTTGTTCATTACTGGATTTAGTAGGAATTATCCTTATAATGGAAATTACCTATTCTAATACCATTTTAAAAGACTCCTCAATTTCTGAAATGAGGCATTTGAGCTACTAAAATTAACGTTTCAAAGAAAAAGGCACGTGAAATGAATAATAAAAATACCGATAGAGTTCTCATCACCAAAACTCCCACTGAAGAAGAGATGATGATAGTTGAGAAAGGCTTAGAGGATTACAAAAAACAGTTTCCGAATGGTGAGTTAGATATCCCTACTCCAGATATTAGCTTGGTCTTAAAGAACAACAGAGGAATTATCGTTGGTGGAGTGATCACAAGTATGCTCACTGGGGTAATGCATCTTGAAGTGCTCTGGATAGATGAAACGTATCGTGGCCGAGGTTATGGAAGATATCTCGTCTCACAAGCGGAGAATATCGCTAAAAAAAAGGGGTACCCAGCATCACAGACATGGACCTTCTCATTTCAAGCTCCTGAATTTTATCAAAGGATTGGATATAAACTCGTGGGAACTTTTGATGGATATACGGATGGAATTACAGAATATATTCTCCGTAAGAAATTTAAATTAGATGAAAAACCCTATAATGCTAGTAGATTAAACCAAGATGAATTCACTATATCTGAAGATGCCTCAGAAGAATCAATGAAGATTCTTCACGAAGGATTACATAAATACGTCACAAAACATGTTGGGGAATTACGGAAGAAGTATCCGGAAATTAGAATTAAACTAGTCGCAAAGAATGAAGAGGGCCAAGTTATTGGAGGCGCACACGCTTACACAACCCTCAAGGTAGTACATACCGTACAACTCTGGGTTGACGAAAATTATCGTAACCAAGGATATGGTAAAAAGCTCTTGTCGACCGTGGAACGGATCGCAATAGATAACGGGTGTATTTCAGCCTTAGTTAATGCTTTATCATTCGAATCACCTGAATTTTTCCAGAAGAGGGGTTATAAAATTTTTGGGATTTCAGACGCTTATAACGATTCTGTACAAGAATATTTCCTTAAAAAAAGTTTTAGCAATTCACCAGACTGAGAATATTGTGGTAATATTTCAATGTGGCAGAATCGTCCAGTTTCTCTCTAAGGTTTCAATCATATATCTCAATTAACATTAATATGACCAAAGAAAATATGACGATTACGTGAGGATACAATAAAAAAAGTGGAAAACTGAATAGACAAAGGATAAAGGGCATCAGAGTAATTAGGATATTTCTACGCGGAGACCATTGTTGTAGACGTTCATAAAACGCAAAAGATAAACTTAGTGTTTACAAATTCTCCCAAATTTTCTTCAACGCATTTTCACTGTATTGTTTGACCCAATACTCAATACAATCTTCTAAAACTAACGCAGCAATAGCAGAGGGTCTGATTCTTAAAATTTCAGCGTAATGATCTAATTTCTCCCTTACCTCACTTGGAATTCTCACTGATAAGACAGCTGTCTTTGTCATTTAAAACGCCTGAGCTCATGTATAGATTGATCTTATAAGAGTCTTTTTCTTTTGGAATATACTCATAGAAACCTAATTGATTTCATTCAGTAACAACGAATAGTTGATTTTATCTAAGATTTTCCAAATCGAACGACTTTGTACAAGTAAGAGGAAAGAAAAGACGGGCATCAAGATAAATTGAGAAAGTAGAGCTAAAATGTAAAAATCTTGAGAGATAATTAACCCTATAAATCCTATTAGGTCACCTGATTGATAGATCAAAAATGCAATAAGCATTATGATGAAATGGGTTAAGAGAGCACGTTCAGCTTTCCGATCTACAAATTTTTCTCGGACGTTACGTAACCTGATCAAAAGAATGATAATCATCAGGTCAACCAAAAATGTAAGTAGATAAAGACCGAAAAACGATAGAGTATCTAAAAAATCATTTTCATTAATTGTAGACGCACAGATCCACCCTAAAAACAAAGCAGGGACTAATGGAATGTATTTTTCAGGAAAAAAGAGACGATTAGAAGAGAGATTAATATAGATAAACGAGAATTCCACAGTTGTGAGGAGCATGAAGATTATTATTATTTGAAATAAATAATGGAGTTTCATTAAACTAAGGTATTGAATTGCCTCAGACATATCTTCAGGTAAAAATATTGCTAAAAGACCTGTTATCAAGAGAGTTGTTGCAAATAGAAATAAAACTAATACCATATGAAGAATAGATCT
>JBHLPQ010000260.1:0-4474 GCA_048939265.1 Promethearchaeota archaeon | reverse complement strand
TTCTTGTTGATCTTGATACAGTTGAATATTCTAATCTCAATCGACAAGTACTATTTATTGGAGCACCAGAAGGAGTGTCTAAAGCAGAATACGCTGCTAAGCGACTTCAAGAAATGAATCCCTTTATTTCAGTTGAAGCATACAATTGTGCTTTACAAGACCTTCCTCCCCGTCTATATCATGAAGCTGATCTCTATATCGCGGGTTTAGACTCAATTGAGGCCCGATCTGAACTAAATCGAAGAGCTGTTCACAATCATAAACCCTTAATTGATGCAGGAACAGCAGCTTATAACGGTCATGTCTATTGCGTGTTTCCCTTCAGTAATGCTTGTTTAGAGTGTGATCCGTTGACTGAACGTGAACAAGATCAGTTAGGTGCGTGTACATTAGTTGGTATACCACGTAAACCAGCACATTGTATCTTGAAAGGACAATTACAATTTGAACAGGATCACGGACGGCCTGTTGACATATTGAAACCAAAAGAAATCAGTAGAGTGAGGGAATATGCTAATACCTTACTTAAAGCTTATTTTCCAGAATATCAACCATTCTCAACAGATCAGGTTATTCAAATAGTTGATAATCATGAACCAACAGTAATCACGATAAATTGTGTAATGGCCTCAATACAATCTCAAGAAGCAGTAAAAATCCTTCACCATATACACACCATCAAAGATGAAAAAAAATTAGGTTCCCTCCAACTCAACTATGTGATCTATAATGGACTGACTGGGAAATTCTATGAGATGGAAAAACCAAGGAATCCAGATTGTACTATGTGCGGAAATACTCGTGCTTCTCTTTATAGAATAAAAGTTAAACCAAAATTTCTATTGAAACAAGTAATCACAAAATTAGCACAAGAAAAAAAGTACCAAATAGACCCAGAATTCCCTCCGAGCATCTTTCGAATTGATTCTTCAGAGGTTAATGAGATTGATTGGAACTCAAACCTTTCTGAGGCTAAAATTCGAAACTACGAGACAATCTTAGTCACAGGATTTGATGATGGCGCTCAGATCTATTTAACCCTAAAATTTATGTAAACAGGAGGTAAAATTACATGTCTATACGTATTAAAAGGATTGCAGATGATTATAATCAATTGAAGAAGTTATACAAACAAAAAACCATCAAACAAGTAAAAGCATTTCCAGGTGAGAAAAAATCGGTCGAACACCTTGCAGTTCTTCTAGAAGGGCCTAAAGGAACTCCATACGAGAAAGGAAAATTCAAGTTAGAAATTAAATTCGGCCCAAATTATCCATATTCTCCCCCATTCGTTCGTTTGCATACACCAATCTGGCATCCGAACTTCTGGCCAAAACCTGATGAGTATAAGGGAAAACGGAACATTTGCTTAGCATTAGTTGACCCTGACCTAATTGGTAGACCAGATGGCTGGTCCCCATCTAAGAATATTGGTACTATTATTTATTCAATTCTTGCCATGTTCAATGTTGATACTGCTTACACAAATCCGCATGATGTATTCAATAAAAAGGCAGCTCAAGAATATTTGAATAATAGAAAGAATTTCATGACAAAAGCTCGCAAAATAACAAAAAAATATGCGAACAAAAAATGGTGAGACTTAAGATTAATATAGTTGGTTTGGAAGATGTCAGGAGAGAAAAAGGATCTTCAGAATATTTTTGAGTTGTTACTTAGAGATCTTGCTCTAACTTTTGATCCTGAGACTTTCTCTTTTACATTAAAAATTCCTGCGTTCAAATATCAACCTGATGCAGATTTTCAAAGCTTTAAAGACAAAGAAATTCAAATAAATCCAGCTTATTTGATTTCTTCAAATTCAGATGAAAGAGATATTCCAAAAGCTGATTTTATTGAAGATGAGGATCAAAATAAGGTTTTAGATGCCCTAAAGAGTGTTGAATTAGGTATGAATGACTTAAACCTTGAATCAGAGCCTTCTCGAGTAAAAATTCATCTTAAAGCCTATATAAAACTAGCCTTACATGCGTTAAAGTACGCAAATCCAGATGTACCCCAAAAAGATTGGATAGAAGTAATAGGTCTCCTAACAGGCCATATAGAAAGTAATGATACACCATTAGCCTGTTTGGTTATTGAAGATGCTTTTCCAATTGGGCATGGTACAAATGTGAATACTCAAATTCACGACCCACAATCTATGGTTAGAGTGTATAATGAGATTAAATCTCATAATAAAAACCAAATTATACTTGGATGGTACCATTCTCATCCATCATATGGAGCATTTATGAGTCAAACGGATTATGAGACTCAAGTTCGATATCAGCGGCTTGGAACACGGAATTCACAAATCACAGCCCCTATTGCTTTGGTTATTGACCCGACAAAGATATCCAGCAGTTCTTATGGCTTCAAAATCTTTCGCTTAAAGGAAGATATGAAAACATGGGAAGAACCTCATTATAAAGTATTGAATTGTCCCTTAGGAAGTCTTCCTGAATTAATAAATACGCTTCTTCCTCTTACAGAGGAGGAAGGCCGTATGTTTCTAGAATATGATCATGAAATGTAGTATGAGGTTGAAATCCAGTTGGTTAGACGGAATTTATATCTGTCCATTTGTGCCATCGGATTCGTTTTTGCGGTACTCACATTAATTATAGAACAACAGACAGATATTGCTCTAACCATCCTGTATATCACTTTAGTAATTGTGCTATCAATCAAATTTATTGAAGAGTGGCAATACTTCCAACGTTTTAATGCACCAATTGCATCTGCAATATTTATCATAATTCCTTCATTGATTGCCTTAGGAGGGACATTCCTCGCTCAATATGCTTCATTAGGGGAAGGTGGAATACTTCAAGCAGATATTCTTGAAATGACACTTGACATAAATTTTCTCAATGTAGATAGATTTTTTTTATTTCTAAATTTATTTAGTGTTGTTTTTGTATTACCCCCCTACTTTTTCCTTTTATTACTCATCCGAAGATATTATTCTGGTCGTTATCCAGTCATTTTTATTTTTAGAAAGAAATATCAGAATGAATTACTTATTCTATATAACCTTGGGATGTTTTTAAGTTTGAGTTTCTATTGGATTCAAACAGGATCCATCGAACTAAGTGGGTTAGGATTTATTTTTATTAGTTTTATATTATTTGTTCAGCATTATGTATTAAAGATCGTATTAGTGCCAATCCGTCGAATACCTGTTAGTGGGGGAACACGGAGATCACTATCTAGAGGATCTAATCGAACCAGGACAACTCAAACATCGTCACAAATAAATAGGCAATCACAATCCTCTTCCAACTCTATACAAACAGCAGGCCAACCAAGTTTATCTAGAACACTCAATAGGGAACGAGTCTTAGCTCAAACTTCAGTGAATGTTGTTCCAGGAATAGATACAGGGATAAATGTAAACCGCATAGAGAAAATACCTCCAGCTATTCTTTCAAAACTCATACCTGTAGGTCAACATCTAACAGATGATGATTTTCGTTGTATTTTTTGTTATGAATTTCCTATAGAGACTAACAAACGAGTTGTTATTTGCCCCCATTGCGGACATCCTGCGCATTCACATGAACTAGAGAAGTGGTTGAGTGTGGCGAATATCTGCTCCCGTTGTAATAAACCACTTTCAACAGAGAAAATGTATCGGCTCTCAGGGAAAAGTTATGAGAAATTAATTAAAATGTATCAAAAGAATAGCCTAAATAGTCGCTGGAGGTAATCAAGATCGTTTCACGGCATTCAATTGCGTATTTTGTTTTCCTTATGGGACTCGCAGCTAGTATCTTCTTTTTTATTAGAGATGAGGATAATATCGCATTAAGTCTAGTATTTTTAACATTCTATACAACAATCACGATTTTTTATTTCCTAAGACTCTTATACTATATAGACGTAAAAGCTACCTTAAATGAAATATATTTCTTCTCATTGGCAAATATTATTCCGTTATGCGTATTAATGGCTAGTCCATTCTTTCCTCCTGGACAAGAAGCACTGTTAACATTTAATATCGAGATCATACCATCAGAGAATTTTATTCAGCTGCAAATAACCATAGCCTCAATTTTGGCATTTCCTTACCTTGCTGTATCTACAGCCCTTTTAATTCGAAGTTTCACACGCTATAAATTTATTAGATTGACCTCCCAATCTGAGAGAGGGCCATCTGCCGAATGGACAGCTCTATTCACTTTTTTTTTATTTGGTATTTTATTCTTCTTAACTGGATTATTTACAAGAGATCTAATTGGAGTTCTGTATGGTATATTCTTTCTCTTTTCAGGAATAGGCTTTTCACTTAGTCGATGAGGTTATTCTCATTCATTTCGTTAGTATTATAAATTCCTGTGGTCCTAATATTACCAAATAGAATGAGACTATTTCTAACTTAAACCAGGATTCTGAGAAAACATTGACCAAACAAAAGATTCGAAAAAAAAAGCCTAGTAATGATATCACAAGTAAAATTCCGATAAAT
>JBHLPQ010000104.1:0-13494 GCA_048939265.1 Promethearchaeota archaeon | reverse complement strand
GGAGAAATTATTTAGGGCTTTTTAAGTATTGAAATCCAGAATGATTATTTGCCCTAAGAATACGGTTGAATCAGATAAAAAATAATGTGTGTCTATCATGTCAATGGAAGAGGAAACCGTGTCACTTGAAAAAAGAAAACAGGTACGCAAAGTACTAGAATTTCTGAAGTATGATGGTCAGTTAGTCTTAGAACCTCAGTGGTATTCTAGGACGAGTGAGGAGGAAAATAAACCGTCTAATGATTAATTATTCTTCTTTCAGATACCAGCTCGAATAAATATTAATCCAATCACCCAAGAAGTGATTAAGAAAATCGACGCGAGAATCCCAAAGATCAAAATTCGCATATTTATCCCTGGGAAGGGAAATTAAGGACTCTCAATTATTCACCACCTAAATTTTGTAGATCGGGAAATAAAGTCACCAGTATTGGCCATACATATGTAGCAAACATCATAAGAAGTATAGAAAAGAAACCTAGGATCGATAGGACTAATTTGAATACTCTCAGGGTTTCTCGTTCGCTTTTCGTGAAATTCTGGAATTTGTCTGAATAAAAAACTGTTGTGTTCGAGATATATTCCAGAAAGCGCTGATCTGCTCGATTAATAAGGAATCCAAGTAATAAATCAATGAATAAAAATTCAGGTCGAATTTTTGAAAGATTCCGAATGATAGCCTCCTTGTAAGTGACCCCAGTCGTTGTATCAGCGACTATTTCAAGGTTACAAAGTTTTTTTCCGAGAGTAGTTGAAATTACTTTTTCTTGAATAATGAAATATGGTAGAGGAAATAGATAAACGTTCATTTGAGAATATAGTTGAAATAATGGTTGTACGTATTGAGTTGGAAATCCTACAAGAGCTAAGAAAAGAATAATTAGTACAAAACCGATGGCTCCAAACATTAAAATAAGAAAGAAATCGATTACATATGCTAATACTCGAAGTTGAAGGACGCTTGTATCTTCATCATTCATCATTTCATTCACCTGATTTAAGTAGTATAGAGAATTACATGCCTATTATAAACCTTCCACTGATGGAGCCAATAGATTATGAATCCGAATATGAGGAGATCATAAAAGTTCTACAAGAGCATGGGGGGAATTAGGTTATAAAACATTGAATGAGATTCTTGCTGTAAAATTCGAAGGCATTCGTTTACACCTTAAAACCATGAAAGAAAAAAGCCTCGTTGATTTCGAGGGAACCTTCCTTTAATTCTACAATTCGATTGACAAAAGAATAAGTGAAAAAAATGGTAAGCTATCGTGAAATAGGATTAGTGAACTCGAAGGAGCTATTCAAGAAAGCCCTTAAGGGAAATTATGCGATTCCAGGGTACAATTTTAATAATATGGAACAGTTACAGGCGATCATAAAAGCCTGTGTTGTAACTGAATCACCAGTAATTTTGCAGGTCTCAAAAGGAGCCCGAGAATACGCAAATCAAACCCTCTTGCGATATATGGCAGAGGGAGCTGTGGCTTATGCGAAAGAATTACACCCAGAGGGTAAACAGATACCAATTGTCCTCCACCTTGACCACGGGGGAAGTTTTGACATCTGTAAATCATGTATCGATACGGGATTCAGTTCCGTCATGTATGATGGTTCTCACTTACCCTATGAGGAAAATATCAAGATTTCACAACGAGTTGTCGAGTACGCTCACTCTCAGGAGGATTATATCTCCGTAGAATGTGAGTTAGGGGTATTAGCGGGTGTTGAAGATGATGTTTCCGCAGAAAAGTCAACTTATACGAATCCTGAAGAGGTTATCGATTTTTCTACGCGAACAGAATGCGATAGCTTGGCGATTTCGATTGGTACTTCACACGGGGCAAATAAGTTTACATCCAAACAATGTACACGAAATGATGAAGGGATTCTTATCCCTCCTCCTCTTAAGTTTAATATTCTCGAAGAAATTCAAAAGAAACTACCAGGATTTCCCATCGTACTACATGGTTCATCCTCAGTTCCCCCAGATTTAGTTGAAATGATTAACAAACATGGGGGAACATTAAAGGATGCGATTGGTATCCCTGAAGGACAATTGAAAAGAGCTGCACAGATGAACGTATGTAAAATTAACATTGATTCAGATGGAAGATTGGCGGTAACAGCAATGATTCGAAAAATGTTCGCAGAAAAACCAGCAGAATTTGATCCTAGAAAATATCTAGGACCAGCTCGGGAAGCGCTAGCTCAGTTGTATGTTCGAAAAAATCGAGAGGTCTTAGACTCTGCAGGGCATGCTTTTGACTAAAAGCGTTCTATTATTTGAAGCTTAAAATTGCCATTCCCCACCAGGAATCATTTCTTTGAAGAGAATATCATTTTCCTCACATATTTGTTTCAAGGGAGAGACATCGATTTTCCTTTTATAAAATAGTATATGCCATTGGTAGTGGCATGGAATGACCGCTTTAGGTTGAACAACTTTCACTAAATCTGCTGCTTCTTGTACATCCATCGTCATCTGGCCTCCTGCAGGTACCATCAGGATATCAGGATGTATACATGGTGGATTGTTTGCCCACTCTGGTAAAAAGATTGTGTCACCCAAGTTCAAAAGGCATTTTTCATTAGGGAGAGTGATAAAAAACCCTAGAGATGAACATTTTTTTGGAGAAATTTGGAATTTTCTTTTGAATATACGTATGGTTACATTACCATGTAATACTGGAATAGTCCTGATAGTAAGTCCATTTAGTGTTAATTCTTTGTCTGGGTTCAAGCCAATCACTCTGTTATCAGGTAATTTTTTGGAAAATTTTGGGTGTAGGCTTTTGTGACAGATTAAATTTGCTCCTGCCCGTTTAGCTATTTTTGTTGCAAAATCTGCATGGTCATCATGTTCATGTGTAATAAGAATATGGTCTACATCCCATTCCTCTTTTGGAATCAGACTATTTAGTTTATTCCATTTCAAGTTTCGCCCTGGATCAATGATTAGTCGTAAATTACCTTCTCTAACCTTAAAAGCATTATATCCGAAGAATTGAATGTGTATCAAGGGATTTAACGGGCCTATTAATTTTACTTTAATTTTTGGTAAGAATCTCCCATTATATTAACTTTAGGTTCTAGGTAAGACACCATAATGAAGAACGGGTAGAGGAAGTTCTATCATTCAGTATAAATTGAAATTGAGTGTTCTTTCAGATTTCGTCACAAAATCGAATAAGTCACGTGTTAACAGAATATGTCACTTTTAGATATCTTCATTCTTTATTAGATTGGATCTATGATTATTATTCGTTGGGAGAAGTATCGTAATTAACATATTCTCTCCCGACGAAAATCGTGATTTGAATAGAGAGGTTAAGAATGACAGTATATAAGATCGCACTAATTGGTGATGGTGGGGTCGGTAAAACATCTATTCGTGAGCGTTATATTGGCAATGCATTTAAAGCAGAATATCTCCTGACAGTCGGCGCGGATTTTGCCATGCGAGATGATACGATCAATGGATTTCCAGTACGATATCAAATATGGGATCTTGCTGGGCAGGATCGATTTGATGGTGTCAGGGAAGCATACTATAACGGTTGCGTTGGAGCGTTATTAGTTTATGATATCACTCGTCCAGAGTCTTTTTACAACGGACCAAAATGGATCAACGAACTATGGACAAATAATAAGCGAGGTCGAGTTCCGATTGTTGTTGTTGCAAATAAAATTGACTTGAGGAATGGAAATGCTACTATCTCTCATAATCAGGGATTATCTTTTACGAATAACTTATGTAATCTTACAAAATCTAATGGGTTCCAGTGTCATTTCATTGAGACTTCTGCTAAAACAGGTGTAAATATCTCTCAAGCATTTTCATTACTTGGCATTAATATCATAAAGTTCATAGAAAACCACCAAAGAACTCCCTTCCTAATGTGTTAGAATCAGCTATTCTTTTTACGTTTGACTAAGATAACTGCACAACAAACCGCCAATACTAGATCAAAGTGGAAACTCGGTGTAGATGATGATGATCCTGTTGTTTGTTCCCACCAACTGACTTCCCCTGATTCCCAAGCTAGTCCTAATACATCGGTTAGGTTATCGCCATTGATATCAGAAAGCCAACACGTCTGAGCTCCATCAAAATTGCTGCCTATGACATGTTCCGTGAAATGTTGGTTACCATCATTTTCAAACCAACTGATTTCATCATCGAAATATGCTGCAGCAATCAGATCGAAATCTCCATCATCATCAATATCTCCTGCATGGACGTCATTCGCGCCGTCAAATGTATTCACTACCGTGTGTTGGGAGAAATTCAGTTGACCATCGTTCTCGAACCAATCAATTTGATCGTGGTTTGGACTAGTCGCACATAAATCAAAATCTCCGTCTTGATCGAGATCAATGACGTCAAAACCATGAAACTCGCTATAACTTTTCTCTGGGATTGTAAATTGGGTGAAATTCTGATTTCCATCATTAAGCCAGTAATACATTGTGTTATCGGTAGGAATCGTGTGCCACACGTTATCTCCACTGATGAAATCAATATCTGTATCTTTATCAAGATCTACTGCGAAGATATGACGGATGAATCCTCTTGTTGTGGATGTTGCACGACTGATGAGGGTATGTTTGGTAAAATTCTGTAAGCCATCGTTTTCCCACCAAGAAATATCATTATCACTTGTACTATATAGGTCTAGGTCTCCATCTTGATCAATGTCACCACTATAAAGTGATCGAGCAGCAACAATGTTATCAGCAACAATATGTTTAGTAAAAACCATCTCACCGTCATTTTCCCACCAAGCTAGCTCATTTCCTATTTGAGCTCCCCCTGAAATGTCAATGTCCCCATCAAGATCGAGATCTACGGCATGAATGTGTAAAACTCCATCAAATGAATTATCAATTACATGTTCTGAGAACTTGTTATCAGTATTCTCCCACCAAGAAATAGTGTCAATTTGAGATGCTGAAGTAATGAAATCGACATCGTCATCTAAATCTAAATCTATTGCATACCCATGTAATGCGCCTTCAAAATCCGCTGTTAACCGATGTTTCTTAAAAGTGAGATCTGGTTTAGCAAAACCGTCTGATACCACCCCACCCAACAAAAATATGAATACAAAGAAAACGAATAGAAGAGATTTGTAGGAATGAGACTTTTTCATTAGGAGTTCACTTTTCAATATTATTCCTGAAATAATTCAATATTGGTCAGTCTGATTTTTAAGATATAGATTGGTGAAAGAAAAACCTTCAAACAATATAACATCGGATTAGAATGATCCATCATCGAAGTAAATTGATCCAAAGGTGTTTTAGGATGAATCATTATGTTGTTAGATAGAAATTCAAAAGATAATCAAAATTTGAATACAATAGCAACCGTGCAATTATTTCGGAAGAATTAAATCAAATCTACGTTTATCACTTCATTAACCAAGATTCTATTCTAGGATTGTTAATCAAACATGAGTTTGGATCTAACAAAAATATCGAGCGCTAGAAAGTGGTTTTTGTCTCATCTAGCTAGGCAGAAACTCTTAGTAGGCAGTACCCTTCTAGGAATAATTATCGTTACCTTCTCCAGAGTTATAATCCCAGTTGCTATTGGACTTATCATAGACACTACTCTTATAACCCGTGATTTATCTAATTTAGTGCTGTTACTGGTCTTAACACTGGCTATATTTGTAATTCGGAACGCAATGGATTATATAACGATGATGACGGGGCATTTTTTGGGCCTCCGCACCGAGCAAAATATGCGTCAAGAGTTTTTTGATACGCTTCAATATAAACCATTACGGTATCATGATAAGGCACGAACAGGTGATCTCCAAGCTTTAGCAACTAATGATTTACGTATCATTAATACAATGATCTCTCATGGGGCATTTTATTTATATCCTTTTTTTCAGGTCACATTAGCTGTTATTTTGCTGTTTTTTACCCTTGATATCAGATTAGCTTTGATTTGTACTCCCTTCATCCTTTTATACATTATTTTCATTTTAGATTATCGAAAGAAAATTGCTCCTTGGGCTGCTGGGCGGATGGTAACTCATTCAAATGTTGCCGTTGTTTTGCAAGATAGTATAAGTGGTGCTGCGATTGTCCGATCCTTTACTGCAGAAGAATTGGAACGTCAAAAGTTTCACGAAGCAGTCATTGGATTTCGAGATAATCGGATTGGTGAGGCTAAAGTTCAAGCCAAGTTCTATCCTTTATTGGTCATTTATTTAGCGATTGGGGTGACATTTCTTGTGAGTTGTGTGTTTGTGTTTCAAGGTACGTTATCGATAGGGGCATTGACAGCAGCAAATCTACTCTTATTCACCCTAATAGATCCTACTAACATGATCTTTTGGGCCACTAATGATATGATGTCTGGTTTTGCTGCATGTTCACGATTATATACAAGTTTATCGTTGGAAGAAGAAGAAGGCCAAGAAAGTGGTCTCTTATGGCCGGATAATTTTAGAGGAAGAATTGAATTTCAAAATGTTACTTTTGCATATGGAGATGATGGAACTAAAAATACTCCCGTTTTGAAGAATCTTTCATTTGTGGTTGAACCATATCAACGAGTAGCTATCGTCGGTCCAACAGGATGCGGCAAGACGACTCTAGTGAAATTACTTCTACGCCTTTATGAACCCCAGGAAGGAACAATCCTATTAGATGGAATTGATATTAGAAATTATCCTCTTAATGAATTGAGACGGCATATTGGCTATATTGAGCAGGATATTTATCTTTTTTCGCGTACAATTAGCGATAATATTGCATTTGGCCGACCAAGTGCCTCATATGAAGCAATTATGCATGCTGCAAAGCTCGCTCAAGTTGAAGAATTTACTTTAGAGTTTCCTGAAGAATATAACACCATTGTCGGAGAACGGGGAGCTCGTCTTTCAGGTGGAGAAAAACAGCGGGTGGCAATTGCACGAGCATTCTTGACGGATCCTGAAATCCTCATTCTTGATGATTCTGTATCTGCAGTAGATAGCGAAACGGAAGAGAAAATCACCCGTGCGATGGAGAATATTATCAGAGACAGAACTACACTAGTTATTACACATAGGTTGCATACAATCCGGACTTCTGACAAAATTATTGTAATAAAACGAGGAAGAAACGTAGCAGAGGGCAATCATAATGATTTATTGCTAAATTCAGAAGATTACAGACGGATCTTTGGAAAACATCTGGCTTTACCAAGCTTATTAACAAGAAATTAATGTGGGATTAATATGGGCCTTTATCGAGGATTATTCAGTGAAAAACGAGGACACGAGTATTCAGATCGTGAGTTGTTTTCTCGATATGCTCGTAGAATCATCCCTTTTCAGAAAAGCGTCACATTGATCTCTCTTTTCATCCTAATCTCCACAGCAGCGGATATCATCATTCCTCTTGTTGTTGGTCTTGCAGTAGAGCACCTCGAAAATCAAAACTTTTCATTCGTTATAGGTGTCGGAGTGCTTTACCTTGCTTTATCTGCTGTTATATGGGTCATGTTCAGTTTACGTCGGAGGGAGATGGGGAATTTTATGCCACATTTCCTAGAAAATCTTCGTATGGATATTTTTGATAAGTTACAGGAGCAGGATATGAGTTTTTACGATAGATATCTGAGTGGAAGCCTGAATTCAAGAGTTTCAAATGACGCTTTAGATTTTGGAAACACGACTATACTGTTAGCGGACACTATGGGAAATTTTCTGGTGAGTGTATTAACCTTCGCTATTCTTTTTTGGTTAAATCCAACTTTAGCCCTGATTACTTTAGCAGGTGTTCCTATTCTCTTTGTGTTAATGTTTTCTCTGAGGAAGCTTGCCAGAATCGTCAGTCGTAATTATCGAAAGTCAATAGGGAATATAAATAACGCAATGGTTGAATCTATTGAAGGAATACAAGTTTGTAAAAGTTATGGTCAAGAAACAACAGTTTCAGAACAGTTTCATGAGACAAATAAAGAATATTTTGGGTCAGCTTTTCGATTAACTGCAGTGACACATGTTTGGAGATCTATTCTTGAAACAATTACTGCTTTGATACTTGTTTCGATAGTGTATCTTGGTGGTCAACTCATAGTTCAAGGGGCTTCAACCACTGCAATTATCCTGATGTTTATTCTTTATATTCAGCGATTTTTCCGCCCTATCATGATCCTTGCGACATTTTTCCCTGAACTTAGTGCGGGGATGGCAGCATATGAACGGATTCTTGACATTCTAGATTCTGAACCTGAAGTCCAACAAAGCCCTAAACCTCAAGATATGGACGAATTAGAAGGAAAGATTGTCTTTGAGGATGTCAGTTTTCGGTATAGAGATGGGGATTGGGTCTTCAAAAAATTTAACTTAAAAATCGCTAAAGGAGAAAAGCTTGCGATAGTTGGACATACTGGAGCAGGAAAATCCAGCTTGGTCAAGCTTTTAACTCGTTTTTATGAATTTCAAGATGGATCCATAAAGATTGATGGGATTGACATACGAGACTTCAAACTTGATTCATATAGGAAAAATCTGGGGATGGTGCAGCAGGATGTTTTCTTATTCTCAGGGACAATTGCGGAAAATTTACGATATGGTAGACGAGATGCTTCAGAAGAGGATCTCTGGAAAGCAATTCGAGCTGTTCATGCTGAAGAAGTTATTGAATATTTGCACGATGGAATTCACACACAAGTAGGGGAAAGAGGAGGAGGGCTATCCGCAGGACAAAAACAATTGATAAGCTTTGCTCGGGCGCTCCTGACAGATCCAAAAATCCTCATCCTCGACGAGGCAACGTCCTCAGTAGACGCTTACACAGAAGCGATTATTCAAGAAGCGCTAGAGATTCTTCTTGAGAACCGAACTTCAATTATTATCGCCCATAGACTTTCCACTATTCTAAATGCTGATAGAATCATTGTAATGGAAAAGGGCCGAGTTATTGAAGAGGGAACCCATGAGGCGTTACTTACTCAAGGAGGAAAGTACAGTCAATTGTATAAACAGTATTATGAACACCAAAGTCTTGATTGGACACCAAGTACTCTGAAAGAAGGGACTATTGATGACCAAATCTAAGCTCCTTCTCCTCCACTACTATTTTCTTAGATTAAAATCATCAGTCTTTTAGGTTTCGACCTGTGATTTTCAGATTGAAAACTACTACCTCATCTCCTTTTGACCTTCCTCACTTTGTTATTAACATTTTTAAAAAAAATATTGTTGAGGGAACTCTCCTAGGAGAACTTAATATGGATAAGACTTTTCGATCACAAGCCGCTATAATCGCAATTCTATGCAATGCGATATTTTTAGCATTGGTTGGAAGTCAGGGAGGTGCTACCTTTCTTGAGATTCCATTATTTGCGTTTGGAGTAGCTATCGCATTTTTAATTCAATGGATTGTTTTCATACCAGCTTCTATTAAAAAAACAGAGAAATTCTTTGATTTAACGGGCTCCTTAACCTATATAATAGTAATTGTAATAGCTGTTGTCTTAAGTCCAGAAATTGATATACGTTCCATTGTTTTAATGGTATTGGTATCGATCTGGGCGATCCGTCTTGGCTTATTCTTATTCCTACGAATCATGAAAGAAGGGGAAGATAAACGATTCAAGGAGATCAAACAATCTGGTTCACGCTTTTTCCTCACTTGGACTATTCAAGGTTTGTGGGTCAGCTTTACGTTAGCCGCGGCATTAGCAGCAATAACTGCAAAACAGAGAACGCCTTTTGGCCTTATAGGTTTAATTGGGGTTCTAGTCTGGATCATAGGTTTTAGCTTTGAGGTTATTGCAGATTATCAGAAAAGCAAGTTCAGATCTGTTCCTGAAAATAAAGGGAAATTTATAACAACTGGTTTGTGGTCAATTTCACGACACCCAAATTATTTTGGAGAGATTCTTCTGTGGATTGGGATTGCCATCATAGCTCTTCCAACCCTTGAGGGTTGGAGATGGATTACATTAATTTCTCCAGTTTTTGTCACACTACTTTTGACCAAGGTAAGCGGTGTTCCATTATTGGAGAAACGAGCTGATGACAAATGGGGTGGGCAAGAAGATTACGAAGAATATAAAAAGAGGACTCCTGTATTGATTCCAAATCCCTTCAAAAAGTGATGATGATGACTGAAAATACAGAATATATTGCAGGAAGCTGTAATATCGGGAATGTGGAAATTACTCAACGTAGAAGGATAGGATTTATCGGTTTAGTAATTACTGGCATTGGAGTTATTATGTATGTTTTCAGTGTATCTGCCCTGAATATTAGCCCTTTTATTGGGTTTTTATTTATATTCCCCACTTCAATGGCAGCAATCGGATTTATTCAAGCGAGGCAAAAATTTTGTGCTGCTTATGGTTTTACTTCTGTAGCTAATGTTTCAGTTCGGTTAGGGGTGACAACGAAGATAGAAAATGAAATAGAGCGGAAGAAGGATCGGAATAAAGCGATTATAATTTCAATTCAATCAATTCTTATTGGAGTTGTTGTAACAGTTGTTATTATGATCCTAGGATTTCTGATACAACCATAATCGATGACAAATCCTATGAAAGAAGAGATATCTGTGGTAAACATCCTAAACGAAAATAGGATGCTAAAATCCTTAAAACGTTGGTCGTTTCTTCATAGAGCTTTCTATCGCCTTTTTTTATCCGTGGCACCTAGTATATTGAATAATTATTTCAATTTTGAATATGATGGGCTTGAAAATGTTGATACGACTCCTGAAGGAACACCAGTTATTTTCTGTGCTAACCACCGTTCACATTTAGACTCTATTATTTTTGGTTGTGCCTTGGCAAAACCTAATTGGAAAAGGCGTTATATGGCTTTTATGGCTTCAGGAAAAGCAATGAAAGAAAACCCATTTTTTGGATTGCTACATTATCTTGGTGCATTTCCTGTTTTTCCAGAAAATCCAGAACCTGCACTGAAATATGCGTTATATTCTTTACATTTGGGTTTAGCTCTATATATAACTCCCCAAGGAGGCCGTAGAGCTCGAAGTACTCTTGGAGATTATATGAACTTACATAAAGAAGGGAGAACTGGTGTTGGTCGATTAATTCTGAAAATGAATGGAATAGTTCCAGTAATCCCAGTCTATATAAAGGGATCAGCAGAGGCATTGAGGGTCGGCCAAAAGGTTCCCAAGTATAAAGCTAGAGTTAAAATTGTCTTTGGGAAAGTAATGACTTTTCAACAGTATTGCAAAGAAAAGGGTTGGGATGAGGATGAAGAGTTCTATACTATTACTCGGGAGATTGTTAATCAAATCATGTGCCAAATCAGGGGTCTCTTGCTTTCAACAGAACAGTATTTTCTCCAATTTTTAGAGTATTCATTAGGATCATCAATTAATTTCGAAACATTGACAGATGAGACTATCAAGAGAACTGAAAAAATCCAGAGAAAATTGGTCGGTGTTCCAGATTCCCAGTTGAAAAGATTTTTAGAAGCACAAAAAGACTAACAAGACTACGGCAATATTAGCTATCTTTTAATATCCTGATCGAAACGAAAAGCTAGCTTTTGTATTCCAAGACTTTATATAAAATAAAAAGGAAGAAGGGAAGGTTGTAATTCTAATTGAATTCGGGTGATATTTGTGGTATATACACAATCCCCTCATCTAACTGAGGAAGAAATCGATACATTTCTGAAAGAGGTCCAAATTGCACGGATTTGTACTCTTAATAAAGATGGTACAATTCATGCGGTTCCTGTCTGGTTTAAGTTCGAAAATGGGATTTTTACTATTGCTTCTCCAGAAAAAAGTCGTAAGACGAGAAACATCTTAAGGAATAGTAATATCACGTTGTTAATTGATGTTCCAGGCCCACCAACAAGAGGTGTGATAGTATATGGGAAAGCATCAGTCGATTTTACAGAGTGGAATTCTGAGGCTCTCTCATTATTAGGGAAATATCTCTCAAAGGAAGATGCTAGAAAGACACTGGATGGATTGAGTAGACTTGCGAAATGGATTAAAATTTCTATCACACCTACTCATATGGCCTCTTTTGATTATGCGAAAGATGAAGTATATCGGAAGGCAGTAAGTTATAGTACAATAGAGTATACCAATAGTGGATGACTATGCTGGATGAAAAAAACTAATAATGGAAAAATATACTGAAAGGAATAAGTATCTTTACTGTAACTTTGTTATAGACTGATGTTCTAGTGTAGTTGGTTTAGGTTCTACTGATCGCTTTGGATGATCTATTCCTAGTTTCAGAACACCCCGTTTTTCTGCAAGATTCATAATATTCTCACTGAGCAGTGAAAAAGCATCTTGAACCTTCATTCCTGTCTTGGCAGAGGTCTCAATATAGTGACAAGCAAAGCCTTCTGGGGAAGTCAACTTAGTGAGTTTTTCAGCCATCAATCTCCCTTGATCAGGACTAATTGTTTCTGCCTCTTCGTCACGGAGATCTATCTTGTTAGCTACTAAGACAATTGGGATTTTACCTTGCCCATTATATCCCCAGAGCTCTTTTACCCACTTTGGAATGTTAAAATATGAATCAGGTCTTGTCACATCGAAAATGAGTAGTGCACCCTTTGCTGCCCTATAATAGACATTTCTTACTCCATCAAATCGGTCTTGGCCCGCGAGATCCCAAATTTGGTACCTTAATTTTTGGCCATGGAGTATATCATCTTGCATGGCGAAATCAGCGCCAATTGTCATCACATATTGGGATTTAAAGTTATGGCCAAGGTAATTTTCCCGAATGGCTGTTTTACCGACGCCACCATCTCCAATAAGCACAATTTTAATTACGATCAAAGAATCTATTCCCTTAGTCGTGTTTCTTAATCCTTCTCAGGAAAGATTAATCAAAACATTTTCTGAATAATTTATTCGGATATCAGGATTCTCCCCCCAATGCCTCAATTAATCACAAATTTCATTAGAAACTATTCTTACACTCTTCTGTCTTCTGGGTATTGCTGTTCGATTTCTTTTTTCATCGAAATAGAGGATATAATTCCGACCAAGAATTTCCTCAATTCTCTTGTGAAATTCTGGATTTTTTTCCCTTATCCATCGGAGTCCATGTTTAATAGTCCAGATAAGATAGTAATTCTCTTTTTGACAGAGGGGTAGGTTTTATAATCTCTATTTTTAAAAAGCACGTTGATTTTAATGAAACCAAATTGTATCTGTCCTCATTGTGGAAAAGAGCATTTTTATCAAAAAGCGGGCCCTAAGCAACGTAATCGGGTTGCATTATTTATTGATGGAGGGAATTTATATCATGCTGCTAAAAGCTTGGGATTTAAGATCGATTTTCTTCGTTTGAAAGAGTTTTTTGTTACCAAAGAAATGACGTTGTTCAAAGCATTCTATTATTCTGCATATGATCCTTCCCAAGGATTCATTATGAAAATCATTGACTGGCTGAAGCACAATGGATTCGAAGTTATAACTAAAGAGGTAAAGAAAATTGCTCATTCATTTATGAAGGGGAATATG
>JBHLPQ010000008.1:0-46124 GCA_048939265.1 Promethearchaeota archaeon | reverse complement strand
TTCGCTCTGAAGGTCTGAAACAAAACTATTATTTGCATAGTCAAATACTACAAAATAGTATGTAACTTGATCACTAAAATTGAAATGAGCGCTGTATTGCCATCGAGTTTGATTATATCCTGCATTAGTGATATAACTAGGTGGCTGAAAACTTAGGCTAGATACGAAACTATTGTTGTACTCGACCCCACTTTCATTATAATATTGATTATAGAATACTGTGGCATTTCTAATTTGAGTTTCCCACAAGCCCTCCGAGAAAATTGCCCAAAAATTAAACTGTTCAATATTTGTTGTTCGATCGAGTCCTGTAGCCACGGGTTGAGGTGGATTGGTATCTGGAATATCGTTTATCCCTAGGATGAGGATGTCATCAAACCAAACATCAAAGTATTCGTTCCAATTCTCTCTCGAGTTGAGATAGGCGCCTATTTCGAGTGTAAAGTTCGAAATATGGCTGTCAACTTTAAAACTATCTTCAAAAGTGTTCCATACCTCATCTTCCGTAACGTTGGCACCAATTCGATAAAAAACAGTTCCATTAGGATTGGTATTTTCATCTACGGCATTACCAGCCCAAAATGAATTATCGACATCAGGATGTTCAACTCGACAGCGAATTTCTTGATAATCAGGTGTTGCATCCATTGGAATAATCATACCACCTGGCAAAACAATTTCATCATAATCATCAAAACCTCCGTCTGGAGTATCAAAACGCCAATTAAAACTTATGTTAATCATGCTATAACTATTAGTAATAGGGAAGTCAAGTTTCCAACCAGCAGAAATATTTGCGATATCATCAGTGAGAGTTTCATCAACATAAGTACCATTCCCATGGTTCCCAATTCTTGTAAAAAGAGAAGCACCCTCTCCACCTCTCACATTATTAGAAAAGTCAACTAGACCTGCAGTATATAATGAGTGATCGTAAAGATCTGATCCTAGAACTTCACCCCAAATATCTGACACAAAATTGTATGATTTGTTGACCTCATCAAATGTTTGATTAAGTAAAACGGTCATCTCTTGTTGGACAGAGAGTTGTGGTTCGAGAGTGGGACTATTCAGTTCTTTATTATTTGAATCAGAGAGGATATTCTCAGCGATGGGGTAAGATGGGGACGAAATAATTCCATCTCTCATGGGAGAGGTTCCTTCTAAAGGTAATATTCCATCACTTTGAAAGGGAGACCTATTACTCAAGTTGTTGATAACCATTATACTACCAATATTCAGAGCTAACACAATAAATAAAGCAATACTTCCATATTTTTTCACGTTTTATTCCTCCTGATATTCTAACTTTTGATCTTTCCTATACATTTTATTAAAGGTAAGCATTAACCTGGACACAAATTCACGCAAATTCCGTGCTTTTAATTCAATCTGTGAAGAGGGTTGTTGTTTTTCTACCATCTCACGAATTTCACGAAGCTTCTCAAGAAGTTCATCTTGAAAAGTTAACAAATTATCCCCCCATTCTTTCCTTAATAAGAGAACTACCGTTAAATTCTCTTTTCCTCCACGAGCTTCAGGATTAACTACTGCAAAAGAATAACCTAACGCTGTGCACTCATAACTTCCAGTAGAGAAATCGAATATACCACTTCTTTCAGTTTCTTCAGTTACAAATTCTAATGTTGAAAAGGATTTATCTGATAAATCTAGCATCACTTGTTGTTGGTCTTCTAAAAGTGGAGGTTCCCAGATAACGGGAACAGGCCCCTGAACCTGATCAAAGAAGTTAATGGTCACTCCTAAGGCATATTCATCCATTTGGATTAGCATTTCTTCACGGGATATACGCTCACTTTCAGAAATAATCTTTTGAATGTCGTACCCCACAGTCTTGGAAGTAATCCTAATTCCAATGACTATACCTGTAACTAGAAGTAATCCACCAAGAATCAGGACAACAGGATGGAAGATTATCGGATTCATTTGGACAGTTATTTGAATTCCCTGAATACTTTGCAGATCCACAAGACTATAGATTTTTTCGTTTCCTGTTAAATCTGACACAATAACTTGAATAGAATAAGTTGGAGGAATAATCACATCCATCAAATCAAAATCAAGGGTGACTAAAGCAGAATATACCTCTATTCCGGGTTCTGATGGTTGTTGACTACCCATTCCACCTTGACGTGTTAGATTCACCCATTGAATGCTATTCCTTTTAATTAGTCCAACTGTGACAAAATCAATACCAAGTCCTGTTTCTATTAATTTGACTTCAATTTTTATTGTGCGGTCAGTTTCACTTCCATTCAAGTCAATATCGTAGATTCGTGGGGGAATACGATCTTCTATAGGCATTTCTGAGGATAATGTTTTGTTATTCCCAGCATTATCAGTGATTGTTACTGTAAAACGATACGTTTCGCCAACAGGTAAGTTTCCATCCCACCTGAACGATAATTCAGACCTAACATCAACTTCTCCATCTACTTTCATTTGATAACTACTACTTTGTTGAGTAGCTATGTTTGTGATATTCAATTGAACAGAGTTACTGCTTAAGCCAGACCAAGTATGATCCTGAACTCGGGTAGTTATAAAGACATCACCATCTCTTACATTATATGAATCCTCTATTGTTTGATAGGAAATAATGAGAAAAGTTCCATTTTGACTGATGAACTGAGGACTATAGGGATCATAATCTGCTTCTATTATCATTAGTTCAGACTCAACAGAATATTGCTCTGGAAGATCAAAATCATCTGGTAAATTTGGAGTTCCATGATCGGTAACTTTAGCGAAGAAAGAGAGCGTATCACCGAACTCAAATTTGAAATACGGGTCCAAATCTGTTTGGTTATATGAATACTTGAAGATGTACCGGTAAATGCCATATTCCTCTGATAGAAGATAGGATATGAAGTCTAGCGGGATTTTGATATTCTCTCTGTCAAACAAACTTACATCCGCAACACCACTCCCTTGGTATTCTTCAGCATCATCAGTAGCATCAACAATAATCAGGATAGTGCCATTTCCTAGATCATAAGATTGAAATTCTAAGATAACAGGAGCTTTATCGTCAACCCAGTAGATAGTCAAGTTTCCGATTTCAGGTTCTGTTATATCGTCTAACCAGTCAAAATAAATCTCAAATCCTGTCAATCCAGTTTTATAATCAAAAATTTCAGTAATATTGTACCAATGGATTTCCAGGCCGAAACTGTAATCAGAAAAGTACGTCCAAGATATATTTTCATGAACAGTTCCATTACTACACTTGAGTGTATATTCTATATCCTCTGGATTAATATCTAACTGAGTACTGACTTCATATTGGAATGATACTATAATGTCACTCTGTGCTCCATGGGAGTATACTTTATTTGCAGAAAGAGTTATTCGAACCTTCTCCCAGAGAATGGTTGCATTGTTTGACATTGAGCGACGAACTTGTTTTACATCATAATTAGGTTCTGATATAATTTGTAAGATGCGGAATTCAACCCAACGACGGGCATCAGTTCGATCAAGACTATAATTTCCAATACCATAAGCATTGAAAATGGTATAATGTAAATCACCTGTATCTCTATCGACAAGTGAGGCATTTCCCACGAATGGTTCATTATTATAATAATGCCGTCCATAGCAATATAAAGCTCGAATATCTCCATAATTAGTAAAAAAGCTACAGCTTTCAAGTGAATCTCCAATCGTGATAATTCGTGATTGGTCAAGTCTCTCTGAGAATACAAAATAGACCTCATCCCAGATAATCACAATTTTAACATTTCTTTGATCAGGTAGAAGATCCTGAGGATTTGTGAATTTGGTTATCGCGAATTGCGGATCATTAACGGTATTAACACTAAAATTATATTTACCAACTTTGGTCTTTAGCAGGCTTGGCCAAAACCCAATTCCATTATCCATCACAATATTTCTTGTCGTTCCTTTCTCGTCATCAAAAACATTCAACGTACCACTGAAGGCTGAATTATCATGAGCCCATGTAGTAAACAATGAAATATTCGTTTCTTGACCCGTTCCAAGCCATTGATCAGCTTCACCAGGAACCATTTCAATAATTAAATAAGTCCAGATTATGGTCAAGTTGAAAGTATTTGGGCCATAGGTTTTATCGACAAAGTAAGTCCCTTGTGGATCGATAATTGACCCATTATCAATTTGACACTCAAATAAAAGTGATGTTGAGATATGACTGGTATGATTGATTGTAAACATACCATTTAGTTTGTTATCTATATCAGTTCCATCAGTTTCGTATTCCCAAGGATCGCTAGCAAAACGGTATCTTATCTGAGCTCCATATGCAGGAGATTGATCGGATTTATGCTGAATGGATAAATTCAGTACCCACCAATCACCTATGTCTACTCCACGGGTTATCAGTTTCTGATCCTCATATGAGCCATAATAATCTTCTGGATATAGAGACAACTGACTCTGTTTATCATAATAGATGAAATCGAATTCTAAGAGGTCCCAAAAAATAGTTATATTGGACGGATCTTCCTCTTGAGAAGATTTATGACCACGTACATAAAATTGTACAGTGTACCCTTCAGAAATTGGAGTATAAGAATTAGCTGTTAAAAAAATACTAGCTGTTCCATTATCATAAGTATCCTCTACTTTTACAGCAGTCGGATCATCAGGATCATTTGGATCTTGATAGTAAATAGTCCGCCTTTCTTCTAAGTAATCCTGAGAACTATTATCCCAGATATATAATTTAACATTAATTGAGTCATTTACATTGACACGAAACTCTACGTGCTTTGAACCATTGGTTGTTAACTCCCCATAATCAAAGGGAGGATTCGACCCAACAGTTACTTCAGTAATTTTAGTTAAAAGAACGATTCCACGAGCCTCGAAATCAGCTGTACCATTATCGCTGATTCCCGTTGCAGAGATGACTGATACTACTAAGGTATGTACTGCATCATCAAATGCAGGATCTCTTGCTACAGATTCACTCAGGCTAACCTCAAAGATGAACTCCCCATAAGGATAAGTGGATCCATTTTTGTAAAATTCTATAAAATTCAACTCACCATATATTCCCACTTGTAAGGAGGAGTGGAGTGTAATCTTTGGATCTTGATCTTCTGCAAGAAATTCAACTGGCTGAAGGTCTTCGGTTACTTGGATAGTAATATTGAAAAATTGCGTTTCTTCATCTTTATTGTTAAATTCTGAAGGAGAAATCTGGACATCAGACACTTTTAAATCCTTCATGGGAAACTCGATTCTATCAGAAGAGGTATGTCCAAGTACTTCAGTCGTGAATGTTAAATTATACATTCCAAGGGAGAATTGGGAAAGAACAGTTTCATTAAGTATGAAGGTTAATGAAAATTCATCAGTTCCTACAACAGGAGTCCAGGCTTCCCATGTTGTTATAGGTGGTAATGAGAAACTAGAATTACTTATAGTTATATTTCTAAATGCAGTTTTATCCTGACCTTGGCCATTTTGTATTGTGAAATTTAATTCGAAAACCATATTTGTCGCATTAATCTCCATTGCTTCTGGACTAACATTATCTATACTCACGTCATAACTTCCAGTAATTTGAAACAACGGATGAGTGACAGGACTAAGATTTTGAGAAGTAACAGTCATGTTCGATTTTTGATCACTACTGATCATTAATTTTTTACCGGTAGAAATTATTGGGTTAGTTAAGGATTTATTGTGTGAAATTGGAGTATCAGACATCAATTTAGGAATATTAGGGGACGAGATCACTTCTAGATTACCATTAAGAGGAGGAGGAGGATAGATATTTAGCTCAGAAATAATTCCAAGCGAAAATACACTTATCCAGAAAAGTCCAATTAATATATTCACAGAAGTAATCTGTTTTCTAATATGAAATACTTTGGAAAACATCACTCAACAAACTCCTTTTTATATTTTCTCTGAAAAGTGAGCATAGCTCGGGTCAAGAAGTTCCTAGTTTGTTCCATTTCCTTCTGAACGAGTTTTAAATCAGCCTGCTCTTTCATTAAATCACGGATTTTGCGACCTCGTTCCAGTAGTTCACTTGAAAACTTATTAAGATTTTCAAGATTGCCCCATGGGGGACGAATCAACAAACAAAGTGAAAGATTCTCTTGACCTCCACGTGCTTCAGGATTGTCAAAAGCATACGCATAACCAAATACTGTAGCCTTTTCTCCGCCAATTTGGAATCGGAAAGTGGCATTCTTATCCTCAGATGGGCTTCCTACAAACCCTAATGTAGAAAATGATCTGTCAGATAAATTGGCTAAAATTGCTTCAGAAGCACGTAACTTTTCTGGGTAAACAATGATTGGGATAGGCCCTTTAACCTGATCGAAGAAACTAGCTACTAATCCCACCGATATATCATCATTTCTTTCCCAAACTTCATTTTCAGAGATTTTCACGAGATCAGCCAGCACTTGTTTTTTATCGAAGCCACCAATTGTCCTGAAATGCCGTACCGCAATAAAAGCAACGCCTAATAACACTCCAATGACAAGTAGAATAACAATCTCTCTATAGGTTAAAAAGACTTCAAATAGATTCGGCGGAATTTCGAATTTATCATCAGGTATAGCAAGGTCATCTACATCTGAACTAATGTACCCTTTCAAGTCGTTATGATCAAATGAACGAACATTTCCAGTCGAATCAGTAATAATTAATTGAAATCTTACAGATCTTGGTTGGACAAAATCGCTAGAAATCCTAAACTTCGAATAAAAACTCTTGGTATGTATATATTCATTTCCTTGAAAGACTAATGCACCAGCGCCCCCTATCACTGATTCAGTCACATTTGTAGGTTCTGCATCATCAACTGTATAAAAGAGTTCAACTTTGGTAATTGGCGATCCATTGTCACCTATAGTAAGGTCCAAAATAAACTCCCCAAAACCTTTGTAGATTATTGAACATTCTTTTATATGAGGAGCAGAGGCATCTTCAACTTCAAATGACCCTTCAATAAGCCTGAGATTTCCGTGGATATCATATATCGCAATTTCATATCGAATTTGTTCCCCTACGGTTAAGGTTGAATTACCCTGGAATTCAAACATTCCTGATCCTATTGATCGAGGGGTCATGTTCAATGGTTCATGTTTCAACTGATCCGTAATAGCGTTAAAGAAGCTAATTACTGCACGGTCTTGGGCCAACCCTGACCAGGCATCGGATGCAATACAAGTAATAACTAAATTTCCATCTCTGTCAGGAGAATACGTGATACTAACATTCCCAATTAATTCTGGCGAATCACTATCTTCAACCAGTGTTTTATTGGATATTATAAGCCGGTTAATGTTATTACGTTTGTCTCGTAAGATGATGGTGTAATCTAGTTGGGAATGATATGAAAAATCATTACGTGGATCACTATCATCAGTTTTTATCATACCAGAGAAAAGAGAAGCATTACCCATCCTAATAATACTGCTGGAAGAAAAGTTCAGATAATGAACATCCCCTGGTTGGAGTACACCTTCGAGTTGGAGTTGGATAGAAACATCCTCAATACCACTTCCATAGAACTTTCCAGATAAGTCATCATCACTAACTAACACCCAAAAAACAAGAATCCCATTGCCTAAATCAATCATATCATGATCAAGTAACTCAGGGGAGAATTTGGTGTCAATCCATGAATATGTCATAGATGGACTACTTGAGCCATTAGGGAAATATGCACCCATGAGGTTTGTGTTTATATCATACGCTTCTATAATTTTGTATGTGTTGTTAGCTTCAGATAATTCACAGTCCAAAAAGAAGAGATCTTGTCGGTTTGTGTCATAAAAAGCTTCTCCATTCTTCGTTAAATTATAAATCAGGTTTGTGATGGGCTTTTTATCAGCCTCATAATACGCCTTCATTGTAATATTCAATTGTACCCCAGGTATTACGGAATCAGTGGAGAAGAATTCCTCAATGATTTCGTAGTCAAATTCGATTATGATGCGATCCCAGTATAAATTCAGCCATGAAAGTTGTGACTTGCCTTTGACAAATACCTGAAAAGTAGAAGCCCCATCTAATCCGTGTTTATCCCACGTTATCCTATCTATCTCAAAGAGGAGACTATCAGGACCAGTTATGTTCTGGTCTAAGGGATCATAATCAATATCTATAGTGGTATTATCATCCCACGTATTGTGATGAAGCTCCCATTCATAATAATCACGATAGAAGAGTGACACATTTCCATAGAAAGGAGAACGATCATACACATAATATGCTTCTATGAGAACATGGGCTTGATCTTCGATATTGTAACGTAATTCAGCACCCCAAGGACGACCAGTATCATCAACTAAGGATATGAAAAAGTCCACCCGATCCCAAATAATTTCAACATAAACTTCATCTGCATGTGTATTATAATCTTCGAACAGAGAGATTCCGAATTTATTATCATCAAATTGCGAAATGTTAATTTTAGCTAATCCCACACCATGGAGTATTCCAGTAAAGGTGTCAACCCAGTTTGACTGATTCCATACGTCATTAGGATCCACAGCTCGAGATACATTATCGAAAATTGTCACTGTAACATCTTCTAATCGTAAGGAAGGATCATGGGCATAATAAGCATTAACAAAAACGAATCCATCCGTATATTCAGGGATTCGACTATCATTGGTTATGATACTTGCTTTGAATTTCGTCCAAATTATTGTGTCTTGAATGATGGTTCCTGAGATGTCATCGACAAAGGAATAAACTGGCCCCCGATAAGGTAGCCCATAGGATTCATATTTCCGGTAAAGATCCAGATTTCCAGTTTCATTAGTAACGTGAACGTTTAAATCTGCTTGGATCACATCATAGAATTCCAATCGAATTTCAATAATTCCATCAGCTAAGAGGGGAGCCTGAGGATCATCAATGATGGTTAGAATCCCATTGTCGAAATGATAAGTTTTAGACCCATTACCATCTAAATGTTCAATTAGGTATTCATCAAAGGGCCCCCACTGAGTACCATCATGTTGACTTACCCCAAGATCTATTACGAAAATGCTTCCGCGAACATTTCGACCAGATTGGTTGAAAAGGGCATAGTAAGTCATAGAATATGTTCCATTTACATTCAAAACTGACTCATCGTCTGTTGTTTCTAGTGTGTCATCCACCACATCAGTTTGGGCAATCAAATTGTCCCATTCAAGATAGACTCGCCAAGGGGCATATCGAACTAGCTGGTCTTCCTCATTCCCTTCAACATATGCAACAAAGGCTTGTCGCACTGGTTGACTTGAAGTGAGAGTTATACTTATATTTCCAGCCGATAATTGATTGTTGTCATCTTTAGTCGTATTTTCCCAAAGAACATTAACTTCTGCTTCTGAAGGTTGTTTGGTGGGATCCTCTAAAGAATAAATCCAGAAGCTAAGGGTTACCTCACTTCCTGTTGAGACACGGAAGGTATATTCCTCGGTTGCATTACTGGCTGTTTTAATAATGTATTCTTCCTCTACAGGATCCCACTCCCATGTCTCAAGGAAGGAAAAGTTACCATAAGGAGTTAAAATCCACTTCAATCCCAATAACGTTACAAAATCTTTGCTTTCTAGTACGGAAAAAAGCTGAAGGATTTCAAAATGACCGTTATTATCAACAATGGTTAGATTAACATTCAGATATCCAAGTCCGAGATCACTCGCTTTAAATGTGGGGAGTGTGAAAGAAATAGTATATTCTCCGACAGTTCTAGGATCCCATCGAATTTCGCTCTGATTAAACTTTACATACTGATTGAGAGGATCTCCCTTGTTCATAAGAAATAGTTGGATGAAATTCGTGAAATCTAAGTTTGGGACTGGTAGATATCCTGAGCCATTATCATCTCTGATTCTGATTCCTAATTCAAATTCTGTGGTTTCATCTGGGTCAAAAAACGATTGATTAAGTGAACCTAACATCGCATAAATATGATCATATGCTATTTCCAAGTCATGACCAATGATATTTGCCTCTCCCCACTCCAAAAGCCCTGATTCGGGGCTTGTGATTTGTAGGCGCACTATTTGGCTTCCAACCCAGCTAGTGGTTGTGTTCTCATCATACAGCGAGAAATCAAATGAATAAACCCCATTGCCACTTTCTGTGAAGTTAACAATTTGATTGAGAAGATTCAAACTTCTTATCTGAAATGTTGACAAACCCCCGAGATTTACGAGGGGGAGTAATC
This sequence comes from Promethearchaeota archaeon, assembly GCA_048939265.1. Lineage (GTDB taxonomy): Archaea > Asgardarchaeota > Heimdallarchaeia > Hodarchaeales > Hodarchaeaceae > Hodarchaeum. The sequence goes on along the minus strand of JBHLPQ010000008.1, from coordinate 35,920 downwards.
CTGAGCCATCCCCTGAGTCTTCTAAGATTGTAAAATCAACCGTGAAATGAAAATCGCTATCGATCTCAAATAATTGCATAGAAACAGGAATATTTGCTAAGATGGAGATATTATGATAGTTAATTACATCTGAGCTGACATCTGATTCAGTGACATAAAAATACTCACTAAGATCATACCTCCAAGTGAATTCGATATCCTTATTCCCCGTTGGAAGACCTGAGGGAAGTTGTATAGGAAATTCATAAAATCCTCCTCCTAAGGGGAGAACTGTCCCAACAACGCTAGCTACTTGTCCATCAATGCGGAATTCAAAATTCGCTGCTCCAACACTGCCAATAGTTGGAGTCATGGGTTGATAATCTTTGGATAATTGCAAAGTTACGTTCATAACATCAGGATTGTCTGTTTCGGTGATTGTTAGGTCATCATCAAAATATGAAACCTCTAAATCATGATATGAGACAACATCAGGTTCTAGATAGCTATAGAACACATCAACAGTTGAGGTAGTGATATACCACTCCACGAGAATGTCTTTGAGATAGTCATCCCCAATTGTAAGATGGTCTAATACATCTTGTGAACTTGAACTATCTGGAAGAATAACCGTGAATTGCAACCGTAAGGGAGCCGACAACCAAAATAACGACCCAGCTTTTATTGGCAGGGCTGTTCCATTAATCCAAAGATGAAATTGGGTTAGAAGGGTAGATTGATTAATGAATTCCTCTGTTACTATTGTACTACTATCTATTAAAGTTCCATCATATTCAAACCCAATAGTAATATTCCAATCCAGGGGATTAGGATTATCAATTTCTACTCTTGTGGGAATGTTCTCATTGAAGATTAAGAAGCGAAATGTGTGATAGGTGATATCGACCTCATAACTAAACTGATTGAAAACATTGTCAAAAACTGTCACGGTAACTGTGACATTCTCTCCTGGGGTAATATCACTATCCAAAGAACTGGAGTTAAGAACATTCCAGGGATTATACCCCCCAACATATAAAGTGGGGAAATGGTTACCCGTCTGATCAGAGAGAGTAATATTCTGAATTCCAACACCAGCATCTAGTGCTGTCCCAGATAAGCGAATAATGGGGCTATCACTGCCACCTTGGTGCAAGGGGGTCGTATTGTTCGTCACTGGACTAGTATTATCAAAACGGATGGTAATGCTTGTTTGTTGAGTATTTCCCACGTTGTCTTGAGCAGTCAAAGTTAAAGTAATGGTACCATCGTTATCATCATCGATTCCAGTGAGAGTCTCACCACCATCTGCTCCAAGATCAAGGTTGAACTTATCATCACCATCATTAGTGCTATCCCAATCTAAATAAACAGTATTAATTCCACTACCAGCACGTCCCTCACTCAACGGATCACTAGGAGAAGAAGCAATAGAATATCCACTGGATAATTCACCTTGGTCATACCAGTTACCACTCAAATCCAGTTCATTTTCATTGGGATCGTATAGCGGATCTGTGACATCAGTGTATTGGATCGAGGGGGAAGTTGTATCTCGGATGACTTCCAGAGGTATTTGATAGGTGTTTCCTACGTTGTCATAGACAGTTAGAGTGAGATCCCCAATTGTGGTGTCGAGAGAGTCAATCGAATAAACTCGTGAATAGTAGGGGCTTGCAACAGACACATTCCATGCTTCCTCATCACCAATAGCAGGAAAAGTAATGTTTGCAATACCTGTGAATACAGCACCAGGATCAATGGCACTTACATCGATAGTCACGGAAACAGGTGAACTCATTAGATCAGAATACCAAAGGCGTGTAAAATCAACATTTTTATGAATATAAGGGGAGCTCTCAGAAATTGTAGTGATCGAGGATTGGTCAGGAACTTGAATATCCCGGCGAACTTCTAAGAGGGTGAAATTAGCGTTTCCACACTGGTCAAAACTCGTGAAATTCATGTATCCTATATCAGTACTAGTTGCTGTAATAACATATGATTGAGTAAGGAGAGTGGTATTATAATCAGAGGCAATATTAAAGAAGGCAGGAAATTCAATAACCTGAATCCCAGAATCGTCAGCTTGAGAACCATCATCTGTTAGAACCGTAATTGCCACACTGACCCCACTCGACATCCTATTACTATACCAGAGAATCTGAGTGTCGTTTTGCGGGTAGAAGGTGAAATCGGAAGCCTCAGTCACCGCAAAGGTGTCTAGATCCATATTAGGTTCATCGTCGTCAAGGTAACAGGTCAATGATTTTGTAACGACGTTCCCAACGTTATCATACACGCTGATGACAACCTGGTCATCGCCACCAGCAGTATCCCAATCATTGACAATATAACTAAGTTCGTACAAGCCAGAGTATTCTGTATCAACAGGAACCTCTGTATTGAAGTCCGCACTACCCGTGGCATTTTGAAGACCCGCTACTGCGTCAGTCGTTGTCAGCTGGATCGTGAAGCTATCAGCCATGGACTGATCACTGCTATAAAAGAATGTAGATCCATTATAATAGAGATATTCGGAAGATTCAAGCACATCAATAATATCGGGCACAGAAGGAGCAGTATTGTCCAAGATACAATTGAGTGTGATGGAATTCATATTGGCTACCTTATCAAATACTTGCAATAACAGTTGATTCCCAGAAGCAGTATCGATAGGAGGATTATCAACGCTATAGTCCAGTTGATAATAGGTACTATAACTTAAATCGCTGACCCCTGTCTCTCCAAAATCATCCTCCCCTGTAGCATTCAATAATCCGACCCCACTATCACTAGTGGTTAGTCGGATCGAGAAGGAAGCGCTCATCGGCTGGTCATTGCTATAATATAACGTAGATCCATCATAATAAAGATATTCCGAGGTTTCAACCACCTCAATAATAATAGGCAAAGTAGGCGCATCATTATCTAGAACACATGTTAAACTGGTAGTAATACTATTCCCCACCCGATCAAATATCGTAATGCCGATTGTACCCCCACTAGCTACTTCAGCTTGGTCAATTGTGTAAGGAAGAGTATAATAATTTTCAGGAGTATAACTACTATCAGAAGGACTATCACCAAATTCAGATTCACCAGTTGCGTTCAGTAAACCAACTCCTCCAGAATCACTAGTAGTTATACGAATAGAGAATGTTTCACTCATATCTTGATCATTTGAGTAATAAAGAGTTGGAGAAGTATAGTGAATAAATACAGAAGTCTCAATTATGGCGGATATCACTGGAGTTGTCGGAGGAGTATTATCCAAGGTGCACGTCAAATCAATATTGGCACTATTTCCGACGTTGTCAAATACTGTGAAGGTTACTTTATCGTCTGAAGCGGTTTCACCAGTAGCTACATTATAAGTCAGATCAAATGTCCCCGTTAGATTCGAAGTACTACTCTGGGTTTCACTAAAATCAAATGATCCAGAGACATTTTGAATTCCGCTCTGTGTTTCAATTACACTCAGTTGCACCGTAAAAGGATCGCTCATAGGTTGGTCATTCGAATAATAAAGGGTTCCTGTGTAATAGAGATAAGAAGAAGAATCCCAATCGATTACAGCATCAATAGATAAAGATCCAGGATGTGTGACATCAAGAATGCATGGCAGATTGATAGAGACATTATTATTGACCTGATCAAATACGGTGAGTGTAATTTCATCATCAGGAGTAGATTCAGTGTAATCCACAGTGTAGGTAAGTTCATAGTAACTTTTTGGAAGATAAATCTCATCAAATGGGCTGTCTCCGAACTCGGATTCACCTGTCGCATTAAGCAAGCCTGATATTGTATCAGTACTAATGATCCGAATTGAAAAGCTCTCACTCATCCCCACGGTATCATTTGCATAATAAAAAGTAGTGAAGCCATCATAATAAAGATATTCTGACGATTCAATAATATCTGTAATATCGGGAGTAGTAGGAGCGATGTTGTCAACTATACAAGGTAATGTCCCATTAACGCTATTACTCACTCTATCAAAGACTGTGATAATGATCTGATTGTCCCCCCCTGCAGTTTCACCTTGACTAATTGTGTAAATAAGGCTGTACTCCCCTAAATATGTGTCATTTCCAGGAGTCTCGTCATCAAAATCTGGGTTTCCAGTAGCGTTCTTCAATCCAGCTTGAGAGTCGCTTGTGGTCAAATAGATTCTGAATGAGTCACTCATGGGTTGATTATTCGAATAATAGAAATTTGGAGCTTTATAGTAAAGATGAGGTGAGCTCTCAGACACACTAATGATTGTGGGCTCGCTGGGAGCGTTATTATCAAGATCTGTTGATAATGAAATACTCGTCGGATTAGCGACATTGTCCCAGACTTCTATACTGAAGCTTGGGGCAGTTTCACCTTGATTGACGGTAAAACTTAATTCGTAATAGTTAGATTCGTAATCACTCGTCGAAACGCTGGCTCCAAACTGTGTTGCATTGGCTTTCTGTCGGCCACTACCTGCATCAGTACAAGTAACCCGCACATCAAAGCTCTCACTCATGGACTGGTCATTGGAGTAATAGAAAGTGGTTGTCCCATCAGCATAAAGGTATTGAGCCCCAGCTTCCACAATAACCGCACTGATCACCACACTAGTGGGGCCTGCATTGTCAAGAGTACACGTTAAGTCAATGCTATCAGAATTCCCAACTTTGTCATACACAGTGAGGGTCAGAACCCCGCCCGAGGCAGTTTCGCCACTCGCAACAGAATAAGTCAAATCGAAGGTGCCAGAGTCATTGTTGGTAGTACTCTGGGTTTCCCCGAAGTCCAGGCTTCCCGTCACATTTTGAACCCCACTCAAAAGCTCTGTTGCATTGAAATGAATGGTGAAGGGGGCGTTCATGGATTGGTCATTCGAATAATAAAGGATGGATCCATCATAAAACAGATACTCAGAGGCTGTCCAGCCTGTGATATTCTCAATAGATAACTCAATCGGAGCAACATCATCCAAGATACAGCCTAACGTGAAAAGATTACTATTCCCTACCTTGTCATAAACGGTTAGATTAAGCTGATTGAAAGAAGCCGTCTCAGGATTATCGATGGTATAAGTTAGTTCATAATAAGTACTATAGCTTGTGTCATTAACACCCGTTTCTCCAAAGTCATCTTCCCCAGTTATATTTACCAAACCTGCACCGCTATCGCTGGTAGTTAGTCGAAGAGTGAATGAAGCACTCATGGGTTGATCGCTAGAATAATAGAGCGTAGCTCTGTCTGTATCATAATACAAGAATTCTGAATTTTCAATAACATTGACAATCTGGGGAAGTTGTGGAACAGTAGTATCTTTTATTACTTGAACTAGCGCGATTACGCTGCTATTTCGTCCCGATGCGTCAATTGCATATCCTTTGATCCATGCTTGACTAGATGTTGATTGTATAACATAAAATTCACCTGTATAGGTATCATTCTGAGCGCCAATGTATCCGTCGAAGGCTTCAAAACTCACGTAGCCTTTCGCCATCCCACTTCCACTATTTGGGTCGACAGCATTTACCGAAACATTAAACCCAGCATGATTCGTCTGCATTTTTTCACTGTAATATAGAGTACCATTTCCACTAAGGATTTGATAGTCAATAGTCCAAGTTAGGTTCACCTCAGTGATTGACTGAAGCGAAAGAACAGGATTTTCTTCATCTACAAATAAATGGACTTGAATCCAGCTGCTATTCCATTGTGTTTCATCTTCTGCTCTTATATAGATACTTCGATTTCCAGTATTACCAATATCAAAGTTTACAACCGTATTTAGCATATAATAAAATTTAGTTTCAGTTTGATTTTGGTACCAGAAGATACCTGATGTATTATCATATTTCTGACCAATGGTATTCTGATCACTGTATAAATAAATAAAACTAACTTTTGCTGTTGAATTGAAAACGAAACTCATATTAAAATCAGTTCCATCCCAATCGTAGAGATTAGGGTTTGTGATTCCAGCCTCATTTCCTCTCACAGTGGCCTCAACAATGGATGGCCCGTCTTTTACTATTCTAAATCTAAGACCAGCACTTCCCGCAGAATAGATATGTGTCTGCACATTTCCTGCTTCATCTGTAACCCTAAGATCAATAGTATTCCCTCCAGAATAAAGGGTACTGTTCCAATCGTGAATTTGCCAATCAGTAGTATTATCTCCATCAACAGAATTGAGAGTATTATCGAAGATGACATACCATCCTCCACCATCATCAGTTTGATACTCTGCTAAGACTAAATGACTGTAAAAGGGTAGAGCTTCATTATTCACTAGAAAATCAATATCAAACGAGATCTCTGACTCATTTTTGATACTATAGTACTTAGTTGTGTATCCAGGGGAAAGAGCTTCATTAGATCCTCCTTGAAAGATCAACCAATTATAATCAAATGTTGGAGGAGTATCATCGTGCCAAATCTCAACACTAGTTGAATTCACATTCCCTACTCGATCCCAGACATAAATGGTTAATGTTACATTACTATCATCAATTGTGAGAATCTCATTCTCATCTAACCACGTTGATCCCCCTGGGGCATCATTTTCAAAGGATTGATTTGTCACAATGGGTGAAGCTGCAGTTTCATCATACTGAGAATAATTGAACGAAGTAGAGGTAATTCCACTTTTAAAAGCCCCTCCTTTATCTGTAACCGTGCCACTAAAGGAGGTGACACCTCCAGCGGTATTGTACCAAGTTTTATGATCAGGAGATTCAATAGTAATATCCGGAGCTTCATTATCCTTTATACATGTGAGATCGATAGAATTATTGTTCCCTACCCGATCAAAGAGCCAGATCGTCACAAAGCCATCAAGAGCCACATCATACTGCTCTACCGAGTACGGAAGCTCATAATAGGCCGTGTAGTCAGGAGTTCCAACCCCAGTTTCATTGAACTCCTCCTCACCAGTCGCATTCTTTCGGCCTGCGCCTGTATCAGTCCCACTGACTCGAATGGTGAAGGAAGCACTCATAGGTTGATCATTTGAATAATATAACTTACTTCCCGAGGAATCGTAATAAAGATAATCAGATTCAGGGGTTTCTATAACTGTAATTATCAACAAACTTTGGGGACCAACGTTATCTAGAACAGTTGTTAAAGCAACACTGGTGGGATTGCCAACCCTATCCCAAACCTGAATACTGAAGCTCGGAGCGGTTTCTCCTTGCTCCACAGTAAAGGTTAACTCGAAATAAAGTGAAGTATAATCACTGGTGGAGACACTGGCCCCAAACTGCGTTGCATTGGCTTTCTGTCGGCCACTTCCTGCATCAGTACAAGTAACCTGTACATCAAAACTCTCACTCATGGGCTGGTCATTGGAGTAATAGAAAGTGCTTGTCCCATCAGCATAAAGGTATTGAGCCCCAGCTTCCACAATAACCGCACTGATCACCACACTAGTGGGGCCAGCATTGTCAAGAGTACACGTTAGGTCAATACTATCAGAATTCCCAACTTTATCATACACAATAAGCGTCAGAACCCCGCCCGAGGCAGTTTCGCCACTCGCAACAGAATAAGTCAAGTCGAAGGTGCCGGAGTCATTGTTGGTAGTACTCTGGGTTTCCCCGAAGTCTAGGCTCCCCGTCACATTTTGGATCCCACTCAAGAGTTCTGTCGTGTTAAAATGAATGGTGAAGGGGGCGTTCATGGATTGGTCATTCGAATAATAAAAGATGGATCCATCATAAAACAGATACTCAGAGGCAGCCCAGCCTGTGATACTCTCAATCTTTAAATCTGTGGGAGCAGCGTCATCCAAGATACAGTCTAACGTGAGAAGATTGCTATTTCCCACCTTGTCGTATACGGACAGGTTGAGCTGATCAAAGGAAGCCGTCTCAGGATTATCGATGGTATAAGTCAGTTCATAGTAGGTGCTATAGCTTGTGTCATTAACCCCGGTTTCCCCAAAGTCATCTTCTCCTGTGGCGTTCAACAGTCCAGAGCTGCTATCACTGGCAGTAAGGCGAATCGTAAAACTATCACTCATAGGTTGATCAGACGAATAATAGAGTGTGGAAGTATCATAGTATATATACTCAGAGGACTCGATGATGGTAGAAATTGCTCGGGTAGGGGCTGTATTGTCTTTCACACAGGGAAGATCAATGGAGTTATTGTTCCCCACCCGATCAAAGAGCCAGATCGTCACAAAGCCATCAAGAGCCACATCATACTGCTCTATTGTGTCATAGGTTAACTCATAATAGGTTGTATAAGTACTAGTCCCAATTACCCCGGACACATTAAATTCATTTTCTCCTGTTGCATTAAGCCTACCTGCACCTGTATCACTCCCACTGACTCGAATGGTAAAGGAAGCACTCATGGGTTGATCATTACTGAAATAGAGCGTTGGTCCACCCGAATCATAAAAGAGATGCCACGAAGATTCAATCACATCAACAATTTGTAGGCTCTGTGGGCCAACGTTATCTAGAACAGTTGTTAAAGCAACACTGGTGGGATTGCCAACCCTATCCCAAACCTGAATACTGAAGCTCGGAGCGGTTTCTCCTTGCTCCACAGTAAAGGTTAACTCGAAATAAAGTGAAGTATAATCACTGGTGGAGACACTGGCCCCAAACTGCGTTGCATTGGCTTTCTGTCGGCCACTTCCTGCATCAGTACAAGTAACCTGTACATCAAAACTCTCACTCATGGGCTGGTCATTGGAGTAATAGAAAGTGCTTGTCCCATCAGCATAAAGGTATTGAGCCCCAGCTTCCACAATAACCGCACTGATCACCACACTAGTGGGGCCAGCATTGTCAAGAGTACACGTTAGGTCAATACTATCAGAATTCCCAACTTTATCATACACAATAAGCGTCAGAACCCCGCCCGAGGCAGTTTCGCCACTCGCAACAGAATAAGTCAAGTCGAAGGTGCCGGAGTCATTGTTGGTAGTACTCTGGGTTTCCCCGAAGTCTAGGCTCCCCGTCACATTTTGGATCCCACTCAAGAGTTCTGTCGTGTTAAAATGAATGGTGAAGGGGGCGTTCATGGATTGGTCATTCGAATAATAAAAGATGGATCCATCATAAAACAGATACTCAGAGGCAGCCCAGCCTGTGATACTCTCAATCTTTAAATCTGTGGGAGCAGCGTCATCCAAGATACAGTCTAACGTGAGAAGATTGCTATTTCCCACCTTGTCGTATACGGACAGGTTGAGCTGATCAAAGGAAGCCGTCTCAGGATTATCGATGGTATAAGTCAGTTCATAGTAGGTGCTATAGCTTGTGTCATTAACCCCGGTTTCCCCAAAGTCATCTTCTCCTGTGGCGTTCAACAGTCCAGAGCTGCTATCACTGGCAGTAAGGCGAATCGTAAAACTATCACTCATAGGTTGATCAGACGAATAATAGAGTGTGGAAGTATCATAGTATATATACTCAGAGGACTCGATGATGGTAGAAATTGCTCGGGTAGGGGCTGTATTGTCTTTGACACAGGGAAGATCAATGGAGTTATTGTTCCCTACTCGATCAAAGAGCCAGATCGTCACAAAGCCATCAAGAGCCACATCATACTGCTCTACCGAGTACGGAAGCTCATAATAGGCCGTGTAGTCAGGAGTTCCAACCCCAGTTTCATTGAACTCCTCCTCACCAGTCGCATTCTTTCGGCCTGCGCCTGTATCAGTCCCACTGACTCGAATGGTGAAGGAAGCACTCATAGGTTGATCATTACTGAAATAGAGCGTTGACCCACCTGAATCATAAAAGAGATGCCACGAAGATTCAATCACATTAACAATCGAAAGGCTTTGTGGTCCTAAATTGTCTTTAAACAAGTTTAAAGTTACCGAATCTGTGTTCTTTACCTTATCATACACAGTGAAGCTAATCTGATCTCCCGAGGCCTCTCCGTTCTGGAGTACTGTATAGTCCACCAAATAGTATCCTTTGGAGTAGTCAGAATCAGAAGGAGACCCCCCGAAATCAGCACTCCCGTTTACCCATAACAATCCACTGATTACATCATTACATGTAATATTAACACTAAATTGTTCTGATTGAGACGCATGGGTATTTGCATAATATAAGATTGGTTCGGTAGAGTAATATAAGAACTCACTATTTTCAATGACATCTACTATGGTGATGGCAACAGGTGCATCATTATCAAGGATGACAGGTAAAGTAAAGGCACTATTACTATTTCCCACATTATCATAAGCGATGACCTGAATTTCACTTCCACTGGCAGTTTCAGATTGACTTACAGTATATTGAATATCAAATGTACCTGAAGTATTTGAAGAAGAACTTGGTGTTTCCCCGAAGTCAAGTGACCCCGTGATATTCTGCACGCCACTACTCGTTTCTAACACAGTCATATTCATAATGAATGAATCGCTCATAACCTGATCGTTAGAGTAAAACAAATGTGTTCCGTTGAAATAAAGATAATCAGCAACGTCAGCTCCCGTTAATGAACTGAGCGTAACGGAACTAGGTGCATCATTATCCAAAATACATGTTAAATTCACAGTGTCATAATTGTTTACCCTATCATAAACTGTAATGACGATCTTATTTTCTGAAACACTGTCTCCAGGTCCTCCTGAATTATCAACACTATATGTTAGCTCGTAATAAGTGACGTAAGTGGTATCCACAAGGTTTATTTCCCCTAAGTCATCTTCACCTGTTGCTTTGAGTAATCCCGAGTCACCATCACCAGCTGTTATCTGGATAGTAAAACTATCACTCATTACTTGATCATTAGAGTAGTACAACACTCCTGTAATATCATTATAGAAGAGAAATTCTGATGATTCTACCACATAAGCGATATCCCGACTTGGTGCGGAATTATCTTTGATACAAGTTAAATCGATTGAATTGTTATTTCCAACTTTGTCAAACAACCAGACGGTTACCAAACCATCGGAAGCCACATCATACTGTTCTATAGTGTCATAGGTTAGCTGATAATAGGTTGTATAAGTGCTGGTTCCAATAATTCCTGATACATTAAATTCATTTTCTCCTGTTGCATTAAGCCTTCCTGCGCCACTATCAGTTCCATTGACTCGAATAGTAAAGGAAGCAAACATTGGTTGGTCATTACTATAATAGAGGATTGGCGGAATGGAAGGAAGATAGTATAGGTAATTTGAGGCTTCAACCACTGTGACAATATTAAGATCTTGAGGTGGAGTATTGTCAAGAGTAGCTGTAAGCTGATAGGGTGCACTATTCCCTACATTATCATACACAGTCACAGTTAGAAGACTCCCACTAGCTGTTTCGCCAGAAGAGACACTATACGACAATGGGAAATAAAATTGTTTAATATCGTTACCAGGTGTGGCATTAGTATCAGATTCACCAAAATCAACTGACCCATTGGCGCTAAATAATCCACTGTGTGTATCCTGTGCAGTGATGTTTAATATGAATGGTTGGGGAGTTGTTTGAAGAGTGTTTGAGTAATAAAAGATTTTGGAACCAAAATGATAATAGAGGAAGTCGCTACTTTCGGTTAATCCTACCAAATCAATATTGTATGGTGGGCTTATATCATTATATAGCTCAAAACTGGTTGTATTATAGTTTGCAACATTATCATAAACCCTTATTGTGACTGTCCCATTATGGGCTCCAGTCGACCCATCCTCTGTGTAACTGAATTCCCAATTTCCATTAATTTCTTCGGTATCATAACCACCTGGACTGAATCCAACTCCAATGTCGGGGAATGAGGCATTACGGAAACCTGCACCTCCTCTCTCTTTAGAGGAAACTTTGACGGTGAATTGGCGATTCCCAGATCCTTGGTTCGAGTAGTAGAGTATTGCTACTGTTCCATTGAATATATAATGAAGGTATTCGGCCAGTAGATCCTCTAATATTTCAATGATTGCACAATCATAAGGAGCTTGGATGTCAGAGACATAACCCACAAAGAAGTCTCGAGAATTATTTACGTTATCGTAAAAAGTAATTTTAATGGATCCGTTTGACCCTTGCTCAATTTCAGTAGCATTAATTCCATAGTTCGCACTCCACGCGGTACTGTAGTCAATTTCAGGCGAACTACCAAACGCACTTTGATAAATCACCTGGAATATGCCCGAACCTCCTGTATGATCAGTCGTAGTTCCTGAAATAGTAATTATTTGGCTGGTAGGCATTTTATCGCTGAAGAAAAAGTGAGTGGTATTATAATAAAGGTAGTCACTGTTGTAATCATTAAAAGTGAGAGACCCTGGGACATAGGCAGGCTTGGTGAGATCACAATAGATCTCTAAATCTACAGAATTGCTGTTATTGACTTTATCATACGTCCAAATGGTTATCGTCCCATTAGTAATAATATCTGTATAATCGATTGTATATTGTATCAGATAAGGATATGAAGTGCCATTAGGATAATCTCCGAAATAGAAACTTCCAATTGCGATTTTTCTCCCACTTTCGTTCGTTGGTTCGGTATTATTCACAGTTATGCCGAAGGTTTGGCCTGTGGTTGATTTATTACTGACATAGAGAATCAAACTTGTGTCATTATAGAGATAGATATATGCAGATCCATAATCGTCTACCAGAGTTATTTTCACGTCACGAGGAGCCATGTTATCAAGAAAAGTCACTAAATTGATAGTATTGGCATTGGCACAATGATCATAAACAGTAATAACAATTAATTCGCCTGACGCATTTTCCGCCTGACTGACCGTATAATTGAGCTTGAACAGTGGTGAATAGCTGGTGTCTCCAACGTTAGTATCCCCAAAATCATCTTCTCCTGTAGCGTTGTTTATACCAGCCCCAGTATCTATCGCGGACACGTGGATTGTAAATTGATGGTCTGTCATAGGTTGATCATTACTGTAAAAGAGAATTTCTCGGACACTGTCATAAAATAGGAAAGCACTATCTTCAACGACATCATCAATGGATAAGCTGGTAGGTGCTGTATTATCTACTGTACAAGTTAAACTTACGGAGTCATTATTTCCCACATTGTCATACACCCAAACTTGCACTCCTGATGACGCAGTTTCCCCCTGATTGATAGTATAAGTCAATTCATAATAATTTTCTGGAAGATAACTATTATCGGATGGGCTGTCTCCAAATTCAGTTTCCCCTGTGGCATTTAAAATATCTGCACCGCTGTCTGTTGCGGTAACACGAATAGTGAAATCATCACTCATAACTTGATTATTCGAGTAATATAATATTGGAGAGTCAAAATAAAGGTTCTCTGAATTTTCTTCCACAAAAGAAATCGCCACTGAGGGAGCTGCGTTGTCAAGAGTACAACTAAGTGTTCCAGTTCGACTATTCCCTACGCGATCATAGACTGTGATAATAACCTGATTATCCCCACCTGCATTTTCATTAAGACTAACCGTGTAAGTGAGTGAATAGCCAGATGAGTAGGAGGTATCTGTTGGAGTTTCACTTCCAAAGTCCGAGCTCCCTGTGGCATTGTCTAATCCTGCTCCCGCATCCCCTGTGATGAATTGGATGGTAAAGGGAGCGTTCATGGATTGATCATTAGAGTAGTATAGGTCTGGGGCATTATAATATAGGTAAACAGAATTTTCAACTACATCTACGCTACCTAGTGCATTTGGACTGACCATATCCCTATAGATATCAAATGTGACTGTTTGGGAGTTATTCACCTTATCATATACCCTAATAGTATAGCTTCCATTTTGTATGGCTGTTATAGGAATGGAATATGACCAGTCCCAATAGTGACTCGTGCCACTGGCCTCACTAGTGGTGAATCCTCCATCGTCAATATAGAAAATATCAGGGAAAGAAGTATTTTTCAAACCCGCATCGAGAGACCCGAGTGTCTCTTGAGCTAAAACTGTTACAGTAAATTGACGGTCACCAGATCCTAGAGTCGAGTAATATAGGAGAGAAGAAGAAGCATTGTAAAGATAGTGCACTCTTACGTCTTCAGATAACTCAGTAAGAGAGACTTGAGGTGCATTATTATCCCCCTTGAATTGAAACCCGGCAGTCTGGACATTGCCAACACGATCGACTGCAGTCACGGTTATGTTTTGTTTTGGTCCTGTTTGCTCGGGATCCGTTCCATGAATATAATACGGGTCTGATTCCCAATCTTGTGTCGTATCAGTAGTCGGGGAATCGCCAAAATGACTCGAGTAGCTGACATTCCATAATCCTGAGGGATGTGAACCAGTATCAGTCACAGTCCCATTAACAATGATGGGAACTCCTGTTGCACCCATCTGATTGCTGAAGTAGAAGAAGAGATTTGCTTGATCGACATAAACATATGGATTGCCTGGATCTTGGATATACAAACTTGAAAAGGCAGGTTTAATGTTATCCTCAAAAAAGGTATAAGTTGCTGTCCAAGTATTGTTAACATTATCTGTAGCCGTATAAGTAACTATCACGTCTCCATTATCAGCAGCGTCAATTGTGTACTCAAATTGCCAGTTTAAGGCTGTTCCTGAATTGGGAGGGTTATCTCCGAAAGTTGTGCTATCTGAAACTGATCTCATACCAGCTAATGCATCATTGGCAGTCCCGCTAATCGTATAGCTTTGTCCTGTCGGCATAATAGATCCATATACCCCTTGTGTGACGTCTCCATACAGAGAGTAAAGGTAGATACTCGCCTCATTTTCCCCAGTCACACTAATATTTGGGGAAGTATTATCTTCATAGAATGTATACGTTGTTGTATTGGTATTCCCCACGAGATCATATGCAGTAAATGTTGCTGTCACCTCTTCTCCATTGTCCCCTGCATCAATTTGATATACGAATTGCCAATTTGAAGGCGTTCCTTCGTTACCTGGATTTCCTCCAAATGATTGTGATTGATTAACTAAATATATTCCTGAGGGGAATGTCCCTAGAGTATCTACAGCAGTTCCAGTAATTGTATATTCCTCAAAAGCCCCCATTCCTGAACCATAAACCCCTTGAGTTAAAGTACCGTACTCAGAATATAAGAACAAACTCGACTCTGATTCCCCCGTAAGATCAATTAACGGGGCTGTATTGTCAAAGCGGAACTGAAAAGTGGTATTTCCTGTGTTTTCATTGGTATCTTCTCCAGTAATTACTACCAAAAATGTACCACTGTCACCAGAATCAATTGTAAAGTTTAATTCCCAATTTGAGGGGGTACCAGTATTGCTAGGATCGCCTCCAAAGGTTGTATTATCGTAGATAGCCTCCATGGTGCCTATACCTCCTTCAGAGGTAGCGGTTCCTCTAATTGTGAATATTACTCCCCCAGTCATTTTATTGGAGTAATAACCATAACGATGTGAAATGATTCCATCATGATATAAGTAATCAGAAGTCTCTACAATTTCAGTAATAAGTACAATGATAGTCCGGACAGCTTCTATAGCAGTAATATTCCATTCTTCATAATTACCAGCATTATTTATAAGACGAATTCTAAATGTTCCATTTGTATCTCCAAGATAGTAAAAGTCCTTGAAAACAGGTAAGCCACCAATGGGAACAGATTCATATGTTTCAAAGACGCTATCAAGATCCCATTCTATTTTCCAATATCCAGATTGCCCTATCAAAGATGACACATTACTACCGATTGTAACATTGAAGTAATCGTTTTTCTGTGAATTAAATTCCAGTTCCCAAGGAGTTGTTGTATTATCAAAATCTGCAGCATACCCTATTCCCACTCTTCCCACGGTCAGGACGAATTTGGTAGGAGAAGTTGTATCAACTGTTACTGTTGCTGTTTGAGAGGTTCCATTGTTTCCTACATTATCTCTCAATTTTACGTAGAGGTTGTGAAAACCATTACTAACACCATTAAATGTATGAGTATTGATAGAATCCCATGAGGTCCATGCTTCCGTATCGATTTGATAGGTATAGCATTCATTTGGAAGACCTGATTGAGTTTCGGTGATAGTGCCCTCCCTTGTGACATCTACTGAGGGATCATCGTAATAACCAGTATTAGGAAGATAATGAATATCTGCCGTGGTATCAGGATTTAATGACAACGTGTATCCAGTTGGGGCTGTGATATCACGATCTATTTCAATAGTCGTTGTGTTGGAATTCCCAACTAAATCATAAACAGTAATGACCAAAAATCCCGTCCAAACATCAGAACCATTGATATTGACTATTGGCACATTATATGTGGGAGTGGTGCCCTCATCTGTATCAGTTCTCTCACCATCAGCTCCACCTAAATTATTTGCAGCTATAGCGTAACTTAGGTCACTACGTACCGTGTTAATCAAGGGATCCCAGGCATCAACTCCCACTGTAAATTCTGCATTATTTCCTCCCATTTTATCACTGTACCACCATTTTTGATTGGTAGAATCCCAGTAGATATAATCCTCATATCCATTGGTGACTTCTTGCTGATAATTATAGTTAATATCCACATTAGGTGGGGTGTTATCGAGTTTAATACTCGTTGGCCCGCTCACAACACTCGAGTCAGTCCGCCCAGATTTATCTCGGATTGTAATACTAATACTATACTCTCCATCGGGATAACTACTAGCTAGTGTTATGGTTGAATCATAAGGACTGGTTTGATCCGAACCAGCATCAGAGGCACGATCAGCAGCATTGATTGTACACACTACAGAAATTGAATACACCGCTAAATTCTCGACAAATGAAATCCGATAGGTTGCAGAGCTGGTTGATCCTTGATCATAAAAGTTGGGTGGGTGGTCTGGGCCTATAAAACTCGTAGTTGTAAGTTCAGGATTAGTTTGGTCTACATAACCATTGTCTGATCGTATCGTTCCTTGATTCCCGACCCGATCCACAGCTACAGCATAAAAGGTATGCGTACCATCTGCCCCCACATCACTAGGATAAGTATACGGATCAGCAGAAGTTTGGTATTTATTAGGGGAAGTGGCATTTTCTACGAGCCAAACATTCGTACCTGATCCAGTATCAGTTGTTGTTGCAAAGTTAATCGAGAACCCGATACCATCTTGATCCCAGTCAGCTACTGGTGCTCCATCATTACCAGTAACAGTAATGGAGGCCATGGATGGACCTGTCGTATCAGCGGTAGTTGTTAATATAATTCTTTGACTAACACCACACCGATTAACGATATCGATCCATATACTTGTTTCACTTCCAGTATTTGAAGAATAAACAGTGCCAGATGAATAAGGACCGGGACCCGAATCATCAGTTACATCAGTTGCTTGTCCCCACCCCGCTTCAAAGATAACCTTCCATTCTCCTGAACTTCCCCAATTAGCAGCACCATCAGCATCCACATTGATGCCCCAATTTGTGTTCCCAACATTACCTAGGTATAATGTTCCAGAAGTGATATCTGTAGGATCAGAAATCCATGCATAACTTGGTGAGGCATTGGTCCATATTGCAGTACCGATTACATCAATGTCCATCCCAGAAGGGGCCTCTGTAGAATAGAATACATCTACATCGGCATACGACTCATTTACGTTCCCGACATTATCTACCAATTTAAACCAAATATTATTAGCACCCACCACAAGACTACAAGGAACATTGCTTCCACTTGGAGTGGAAGTTCCGTAAGTTCCCCCATTTCGCTTTAGTTGTAAAGTATAAATTCCTGCTTCAGTTGGTTGGCTTTCAGTAAAAGCTACATCAGCTATAAACGTTGATTCATCATAAAACGCTTCGTACCCTCCACTAGGCCCACTTGGAATGTAATTCATACCATTATCAATCGTATCATCATCCAGATCTAAATAATTACTGAGAGAGATTGCCGAAGGAGCTGTAGTATCCTCGGTACAGGTTATATCAGCAGAATCAGAATTATTCACATTGTCATAAATGGTGACAGTAATTGTTCCAGAGCTATCTGAGTTATCAATTGTATAAGTGTGTGTATATGGATAACTTTGATCTTCGATAGATCCATCATTTCCAAACGCACTGAAATTAATTCCTCGTATTTGAGCTCCACCTGTATCTGTTCCGGTAGCAGTGAACGTTACTGTCGCAGAGGAAGTAAACGAATCAGAGAAATAGAAGTAGTTACTTACTGAAGCATTATGGACTTCACTAGTGTCACCTACCTCTGTATAACCAGACATGGCATCAGTAAGCGTTGGAGGATCAGCATCCTCAATACAACTAATGGTTCCTGAAACTGAATTATTGACATTATCATAAATTCTCACGGTGATAGATCCTGAAGCATCGGAATTATCAATCGTGTATTGGCCTGTATAAGGAGATTCAGTATCCTCACTGGGATCCTCGCCAAATGCCCCAAAGTCTATCCCCCGAACACCCGAGCTGTCATCCGTTCCCGTAGCAGTAAAAGTGACTTGAACACTGCTAGAAAATGAGTTTGAGAAGTAGAATGTATTGGTACCAATGACCCCGTAGACATCCACGTCCTCACCTGACTCTGCATAAGCTGACATAACATCAGTTAGTGTGGGATCAGTAGTATCCTCTGTACAAGTTATGGTTCCTGTGATGGAATTGTTTACATTATCATAAATTCTCACGGTGATAGATCCTGAAGCATCGGAATTATCAATCGTGTATTGGCCTGTATAAGGAGATTCAGTATCCTCACTGGGATCCTCGCCAAATGCCCCAAAGTCTATCCCCCGAACACCCGAGCTGCCATCCGTTCCTGTGGCAGTGAAAGTGACCTGAGCACTGCTTGAAAATGACTTTGAAAAATAGAATATATTACTTGCACTATTGTTGTGAACATCCGTGTACTCACCTGATTCCGCATAAGCTGACATGGCATCAGTAAGCGTGGGGTTTGTCGCATCTTCTGTACAGGTGATTGAACCAGACGCAGAATTCCCTACGTTATCGTAGATAATTACAGTAATTGAACCAGTTACATCAGCGTTATTAATTGTGTATTGCCCTTGGTATGGGGCTCCACTATCTTCAATTGGATTATCTGCTCCAAATGCTCCGAAATCAATCCCACGAACCTCTGCTCCACCTGAATCTGTCCCTGTTGCAGTGAAAGTGACCTGAGCACTGCTGGAAAATGAGTTTGAAAAATAGAATATATTACTTGCACTATTGTTGTGAACATCCGCGATTTCACCTGATTCCACATAAGCTGACATAGCATCAGTGAGCGTGGGATTAGTGGCATCCTCTGTACAAGTTATGGTTCCTAAGACTGAATTATTGACATTATCATAAATTCTCACGGTGATAGATCCCGAAATATCGGAATTATCAATCGTATATTGGCCTGTATAAGGAGATTCAATATCTTCACTGGGGTCTTCGCCAAATGTTCCAAAATCTATCCCCCGAACGCCTGCAGTCCCTGTATCAAAACCTGTAGCTGTAAGTGTTATGGTAGCTGAAGAATCAAAGGAATTGGAGAAATAGAACGTCTCACTACTGGCTACTCCATACACCTCATCTGTATCGCCTGCCTCGGCGTATGCTGACATAGGATCAGATAATGTTGGATTATCATTATCCTCATAAAATGTATAAATAGCAGTTTTCGTATTTCCAACATTATCAGTAGCTGTATATTTGATTGTTTCATTCCCATCATCAGAGGAGGTCACAGAATATTCAAAACTCCAGGAGGTTGCAGAACCCTCGTTTGGAGGATTGCCCCCAAAGGTTGAATTGTCTATAACTGAAGCCATTCCTGACGATGCATCTGTAGCGGTTCCACTCACGGAATATAGTTGGCCCGTAGCCATCCCAGAACCGTATACTCCTTGTGTAACCGTCCCATAATCTGCATACAGGTAAACACTGCTCTCTATTTCATCAGTGATGCTAATACTGGGATTTGTAGTGTCTTCTGTGCACGTAATAGTACCTGTGGCAAAATTATTCACATTATCATAAATTGTGACAGTTATTGAACCTGACACATCTGTATTATCGATTGTATATTGTCCAGTATACGGAGATTCAGTATCTTCACCAGGATCCTCACCAAACGCCCCAAAGTCAATCCCCCGAACATCCGAGCTGCCATCCGTTCCCGTTGCAGTGAAAGTGACCTGAGCATTAGTCGTGAACAGATTAGAGAAATACAATATATTGGTACTAATGACTCCATGGACAAAATCAGTCTCCCCTGAATCTTCAGTATAAATCGACATAACGTCTGTAAGTGTGGGATTTGTTGCATCTTCCGTACAGGTAATGGTGCCAGAGACAAAGTTTCCAACATTGTCATAAATTGTCACTGTAATAGTCCCAGAGGTGTCTGTGTTATCAATAGTATATTGGCCTGTGTAAGGGGCCACTGTATCTTCAGCAGGATTTTCGCCAAATGCCCCAAAGTCAATCCCCCGAAGATCAGCTAACCCATTGTCAGTACCAGTGGCTGTAAAGGTGACAGTTGCAGAAGATAGAAACGTATTGGAAAAATAAAAGGTATTAGAATCAATGACTCCAAATACATCAGATAAATCACCCGAAACCTCACTATAAGCTGACATAGGATCAGATAACGTTGGATTGTCATTATCCTCATAAAACGTATACGTGGTAGTATTGGTGTTTCCGACGTTGTCAGTCGCGGTATAGGTCACAGGTTCATTTCCATTATCCGAAGAGGTTACAGAATAGCCAAAACTCCACGAAGTAGGCGACCCACCATTTGAAGGGTCGCCTCCGAATGCTGAATTATCCGTAACACTAAACATCCCTGATATTCCATCGGACGCCGTCCCACTGATGGTATAAGATTGACCCGAACTCATTCCTGAGCCATACACACCTTCTTCTCCGTCACCATACGCAGCATACAGATATTGACTGCTCTCAGATTCCCCCGTGATCGAAATATCTGGAATCCCTGTATCTTTAGTACAGGTGATGGGAAGTGAAGCCGAATTGTTCACATTATCATAGATATGTACCGTGATAAAACCTAAATTCTCTGTGCCATCTATTGTGTATTGGCCATTAAAGGGAGAGATGGGGTCCTCTTCGGGATCCTCTCCACTAAATGTTCCAAAATCAATGCCACGAATCCCTGCTTGACCTGCGTCTGTTCCAGTCGCATTAAATATAATTGTAGCTGGAGCCCCATCAAATGAGCCCGAGAAATAAAAGACGTTCCCAGCTACATCTCCATACACCTCATCTACGTCACCTGAGATTTCAAGATAGTCAGCCATGACATCGGTAAAGGAGGGATTGGTATTGTCCTCTTGAAAGGTATAAGTGGTCGTGTTCGTATTCCCCACGTTATCTGTGGCAGTATAGGTCACAACTTTTTGTCCATTGTCGGAGGATGTCACTGAATAGGCAAAACTCCACGAAGTAGGCGACCCGCCATTCGGAGGATCGCCTCCGAATGTGGTATCATCTGTTACCGAGGCTACCTTTGATGTCGCATCGGACGCTGTCCCGCTGATGGTGTAGGATTCACCCGAACTCATTCCCGAACCATACACACCTTCTGATCCGTCCCCATGTTCTGCATATAGATAGACGCTACTTTCAACCTCCCCTGTAAGCATGATATTGGGAATAACCGCGTCTTCGGTACAGGTGATAATTCCTTGATCGAAGTTTCCCACATTATCATATATTGTCACTGTTATAGTACCAGAAAAGTCATTATTATCTATGATGTACTGCCCCTGATACGGAAAGCTGGTGTCCTCAGTAGGAGGGTCTGCTCCAAAAACGCCAAAATTAATCCCACGAACATCCGCGAGGCCTGTATCAAAACCTGTGGCGGTAAATGTTACGGTAGCGGAAGAAATAAAGGAATCAGAGAAGTAAGAGGTATTTAGATTGATATCTCCATATATGTCATCCGTATCGCCTGATTCAGCATACGCCGACATAGGATCAGATAACGTTGGATTATCATTATCCTCATAAAACGTATACGTGGTAGTATTGATGTTTCCGACATTGTCAGTCGCAGTATAGGTCACAGGTTCATTTCCATTATCCGAAGAGGTTACAGAATAGGCAAAACTCCACGAAGTAGGCGACCCGCCATTCGAAGGGTTGCCTCCGAATGCTGAATTATCTGTTACAGAGGCAACCCCTGATGATCCATCAGACGCTGTCCCACTGATGGTGTAGGATTGACCAGAACTCATTCCTGAGCCATACACACCTTCTTCTCCGTCACCATATGCAGCATACAGATATTGACTGCTCTCAGATTCCCCCGTGATCGAAATATCTGGAATCCCTGTATCTTTAGTACAGGTGATGGGAAGTGAAGCCGAATTGTTCACATTATCATAGATATGTACCGTGATAAAACCTAAATTCTCTGTGCCATCTATTGTGTATTGGCCATTAAAGGGAGAGATGGGGTCCTCTTCGGGATCCTCTCCACTAAATGTTCCAAAATCAATGCCACGAATCCCTGCTTGACCTGCGTCTGTTCCAGTCGCATTAAATATAATTGTAGCTGGAGCCCCATCAAATGAGCCCGAGAAATAAAAGACGTTCCCAGCTACATCTCCATACACCTCATCTACGTCACCTGAGATTTCAAGATAGTCAGCCATGACATCGGTAAAGGAGGGATTGGTATTGTCCTCTTGAAAGGTATAAGTGGTCGTGTTCGTATTCCCCACGTTATCTGTGGCAGTATAGGTCACAACTTTTTGTCCATTGTCGGAGGATGTCACTGAATAGGCAAAACTCCACGAAGTAGGCGACCCGCCATTCGGAGGATCGCCTCCGAATGTGGTATCATCTGTTACCGAGGCTACCTTTGATGTCGCATCGGACGCTGTCCCGCTGATGGTGTAGGATTCACCCGAACTCATTCCCGAACCATACACACCTTCTGATCCGTCCCCGTATTCTGCATAAAGGTGGTCACTACTTTCAACCTCTCCTGTAAGAATGATATTGGGAATAACCGCATCTTCGGTACAGGTGATAGTTCCTTGATTGGAGTTTCCCACGTTATCATATATTGTCACTGTTATGGTATTAGAAATGTCATTATTATCTATGATGTACTGTCCCTGATACGGAGAATCGGTGTCTTCCGTAGGATTATCGGCTCCGAAAACGCCAAAATCAATCCCTCGGACGCCTGCTGGCCCCGTATCTGAACCTGTGGCAGTAAATGTTACGGTAGCGGAAGAAACAAAGGAATCAGAGAAATAAAACTCATTTGAACTGCTTACTCCATATACGTCATCCGTATCGCCTGATTCAGCATAATCCGACATTGGATCAATACTGGGGGCACTATTGTCTTCATAGAAGATAAATGTTGTAGTGTTCCAGTTTCCGACGCTATCTGTCGCATTAAAGGTTACAGTGATGTCACCATTATCATTAGAATCGATTTGATAATCGAAATGCCATTTAATAGGGCTATTTTCTTCTGATGCGACAGAATAGAAACTGCTAGGATCATATTGGTTAGTGTATTCCGTTAAAATCCAGTTTCCTGTACGAACCCCCTCAGTTATTCTCAGTTCATCTGCAGAACCAGGATACATGCGACCATCAGGCCGTTTGGCTATCAACACATCAGCAGTTGTAGTCAAAATATTCCCCTCTGCACTATTGCTAGAAACCAAGGAACCATTGACATACGCAAAGAATCTTGGATTTGAACCTAAACTTCCATCATAAACCATTGTAATGTATACCCATTCTCCAAAGAAGACCTGACCAGTATCGTAACGATAGTGAGCAGTAGAGGTAGTTACTCGATGGTTCAATGCCCCAGGAGTGACTTCTCCATCAATTCCAAGCATATAGCGTTCGACATTGACGGAGGGGGCTTTTTGAATGATAGCACAATCTTCAGGTGCTTGAGAGGGTAAGTAAACCCACGCACTCAATGTCACTTGATTTCCTGTTATGTCCAGACTTGTGCTATGATTAACTGTGATAAAATCATTTATTCCATCAAAGTGTAGTCCTCTTCCAATATGGCTTAAAATTGAATCACTCGAAGACATTGAAGTATTTGGGTTGCCATCATTGCTATATGAGGTACTATCATATATTAATCCTGTTGGATCCTCAGCCAAGTGCCATACAGCGACATAATTTTCATCCCATACTCCTTCGGGATTTTCTTGACTTGCCGCACCAGGGCCACCGTAATACATCGAAAATATTGTGTTTTGTGAGCTTGATAAATTCATTTTAACCCAGGCAACCAAATGCGCGTGTGTAGAGTTCAATTCATAGAGTTCTATCTCATGAGCGAGTTGGTTTCCATTGCTATCAATGAACATTATATCGTAGCCATTTTCTTTGGCATGAGTTCGGAGATTGGTATCATAAAGATTAACGAGAACAGGAAAGTTGGTCAGGCTGGCGCTTACTTTAGTATAATCAACGGTTATAGTTTTCCGGTATTTCCAACGTGTATCTACCCAACCAGAAATAGAATAATCCACAGTGGGGGCATCTCCAAAATCAGTATTATCCGTCAGAGAGAGGAGCCCTGATCCAGAAAAATCATTAAATGTTCCACCTACAACAAAGGATTGAGGAGTCACGCCCATATTGTCAGAGTAATACCCATCATTAGAACTGCCATCATAGTACAAAGAGGTTTGCGATTCTGTCGTCGTACTTGGGTCGTGATCTAATGCCGGCACCTCATCATCCCACCCAATGTTTGGAAAATCAAGATTGGGATCAAAATAGACTTTTGTTCCAATATTATTCCCTGTTCCTACTACAGCAGACCCCACGGTGATTCCATTTCTTGTAAGTATGTCACCAGAAACAGGATCTTCATCAATATTAATGACTAAATTTGTTGTTTCGCCATATGTTTCATTGTTCCCGCTATATCCGACTTTGACCTCTCCTTCATAGGGTATTCCCGAAGCATTCCACACTGCCGTAATAGTAATAGTAATATTGTCTAATTTGACCCCATCATTATTACTCCAATATCTTGTTCCGTCAAAATGGTCATAATTCGAAATAGAGATATCAGTGATTTTAACAAGCTCTTCTTGTTCAAAGGAGAGATCAATTGTCGGTGGACTTGAAACTGCTGTGGTCACAGCCCACATACCAATACGCATTCCATCATAAAGTGCACTAAATAGTAGATGCCCAGATGAAGGAAGGCCTGTTGCAGTATAAGTTAAATTCCAATCAGTTGGTTCTACATTCCCTGATAGCCAACTTTTACCATACAGGTTATCGCCTACGATCTGGAATTTGTAGAAGTACCAATTTGAGGTGGAGAATCCCCCTCCTGTTGTCGAATTATACACTGCTCCAGGATAGCGCGCAAGATTCATCACACTAGTAGTATGTTCTAAATAGATCCAGTCTGAACCACTAGTTGACCTCAAACCGAAGATATAACTTATATCAGACTGTGATGAGCGGGCAAGAGCAATCAATGAAGTGTCATTCGTTAATAAATTCGATCTGTTCAGATCCTCCCAAGTACCAACAGAACTATAGTTAGCAATGTCATCAGATGTCCACCATCCGATGTCAGTTGGTTTCGTACTATCTGTTGTTGCCTCCCAACCAGTGTTTGGTGAGTAACCAGTCAGAGATCCACTACTAAAGTCATCAGAATCAATAAAAATCTTTAACGTGTCTGCAGGTGGATTTCCAGATTTTCCTGACCGAATGCCATAATAAACAGCATAATTAGGATCTGATCCCGAAGCAGAAATACTACTCTGGAGTCGGAAGAATACCGCTGTTTTTTCAGTATTATTATTTAGTACCACACGATCTAATTCAGTCCACGAGCTTCCACTATAATAAACAATTCGCAGATCTGTACAATTTGCCATCATCTTTCCAGCACTTACTAAGCTTTGAGTATCAAGATCAAGTTGGACTGTATAATTGGTATAAAGAGCGGAAGAACCTGCAGTTATTGTAAACTGCTTTACGTACATATAACTACTATTCCACCAAGACGGGCTCCCAGTGATATCACTAAATACGAAGCGAGGTAATGAGGTTGTAGAAAGAGAACTCCCACCAGAGGAGGAGGAGGAAATACTTGCCAGACTTTCCTCCTCTCTACTATTAGTATCAACTTGCTTTTTGTTATCGAATGCAATGGAGTTTTCCTCATTGGTGTCTAGGTTCTCCATCTCTGGATATACGACTTGCGATCCTGTCCCTGACAAAGCCTGCAGTTCAAACGCAGTGGAAAGATCTTTTACCATTTGGAGAGAAAATAAACCATTTCCTAAATCGCGTCGTTCATAGACACGCCCAAAAAAAGTAAAACGTTCTATTCCCTCTTCTTTTTGGGGCAAGCTGCTTATATATTCTTGTGTTTGGATTATCAGAACCATAGGTATGATTATCAGGATAGCTGTAAGTAGAAAGGTTATCAGAATCCCAAACTTTCGATGTGACAACATTGTCAAGCTGAAAATGCTTATGGAGCCCCCCAACATCAATAAAATAGTTTCTGAGAGGTTATTATCTAAAACGTTATGGAATTGAATTTGTTCAAATTGTACTCCTTGTAAACTCTCACTCCCATTCCAAGATGAAAATGCCACTTCAAAGTATTCTACTCCTTCAAAAGCACTGGTATTAAACTTGAATTGAACATTCGCTCCCTGATATAAATCTCGTCCAGTTGCAACATGAACAGAGTTATTTTCTCCCTCAATTGTCGCTAACTCGAATGGAAAAACGCTAATGGTTACATTGTGTAATCCTCCCCAACGAATATACCCTGAGGTGTTCCAGGTGAAGAGTACTCTTACCCGTAAAGAGAGCACTTCAAATGGTTCCTTGGGAGTTTGAAAGATAAAACGAAATTTATAGGCATCCTGATCACTGATAACCTCATGAATCTTCATTCCCTCTTCTGAGACAAAACTCTGGTTATGAAGACCACTTTTTATGACTCCGTCCTTTCCAAAGGCAAAATAGTTATATAATGGATAAATGGTGTTATCAGGTCGAATTGCTGAAACTGAAGTGATTGTTACACACAGTAACAGCAACAAAATTCCTTTTGTGAGGTAATTATGGTATTTTAGCTGCATCTACGGTATCCTCAAACCATTCTGGTGGCATGGATGAACTTTGAAAAAATGATGATTGAAACGCGAATTTTTGTCCATTCCTAAATATACCTTTGAGTGAATCTTCTTTATTTGAAATAAACCGATAATATTCTGATTATAAGAATTCTATCTCTTTTTAGATCTATTTCACTCTAACAGGGAATTTTTCGCTTTTTTATTTTTAACCTCTTCCTAATGGAAGGAGGTAATATTTCCCGTCAAACTAGTTGTTTTCACGATACTAGGGCTAATAATCTTTGATAAAAAAGCAGTTTCTCTTCCTCTCTGTTTCCATAAATTTTCAGCACTTTCTTCAAGCTAAAACTCATTCAACTTTAGAAATAAGATACTTTGAAATTTCTGAGGGAGTACTTCCAAATAAATATAGAATAGCTTCAAATCCATGTCCACCTGCATCTGCAATCGCATCAACATCTTTGATTTGTCCAGAAGACAATGATTCAAGTGTTTTTTTCCAATTTTTATCAGCTTCCTCAGTTTTAATAACAGTTCTCTCTGATTCAATGCTTTGTTGGATTTTTTTTGTATTTCGTAAGGTAATAATGGATCTATAAGGTGATCCGTGCTTTCTAAAATGAATCAGAATTTGAGCGAGAGTCGCCCCTTGTTGGAATTCAGGTGAAGCCACTATTTTTCCTTTTCCTTTGATTTTAATTATTCTTCCTGGAAACCCAGCAATATCTGAAGCGTTATCGCCGTTTTCAGCTAAACTGATAAATTGACACCCGATGTCTGGAATAAGATCGCCAAATTTCTCTCCAGTCTGAACTAATTTTTCCGCTGCTTCATACAGTTCTCGGGTTGTTTGAAGCCTTTGGTTGAAAACTTCTGTGAGTTCAGGGGAGGGAAAACAGATATTACAATCAGGTGGGAAATTTATGGAGGTTTTTTTCCTGTGAACATCACATAATGGTCCAGCTGTCCTAAATTGTTGGCATTCCTGGCAGATTACTTCCATAAGATTAATTAAAGATATTGATTCACTCTTTATTCTTTTCACAAGACCAAAAACCAGCTCCTCAAACGCAGCTCTTGTCGCTATAGATGATGAAGAGACCCCGGCATCTTTCAAATACGATGAAACTACTGGTTGCGAGACCCCAAGAATCTTTGCAATCTCCATCTGGACGTAACCAAGATTCGCTAATTCCAGAGCGATTGCTTTTCGAAGGGGAGTTAAAAAACTTGATGGGACAATTTCACAAATAAACTGCATAAAACCACAAAATCACAGTCTGTTAGATTAATAACCTGCCTTTTTCAAAGGTAGGGCTTTTAATTATTATTAATAAGAAAAAGACTCTCATATAAAGTTGTCATAGACTTTAAGCAATCTAGAGGTAAAAGCTAAAAATTAATTTTATTGCTAATTATTCAAAGGAAACGAATTTTTACTGAGTTAGAAGGGTCTTTTTTGTAATGAATCACTACTTAAAGCTTTTAGAACAGGTTCCTCCCATTCTTTTACCAAAGGAAATAACTTCTGTACATTTAATCAAAGGTGGGTTGAATAACAGAAATATCCTCATCAATGACTCGTGGCTTGTCAAAGAATACCTCCTTAGAGATGAATCAAACGATCCAGTTTATCTCCGTTTTCTAAGGGAAAAAGATACCCTCTTACTTTTTCAAAATGACCCTTATACCCCACGTTTGTTGAAATATTATGATGATGGCATAAAATTTTACATTACTCGTGAATGGGTTGAAGGACATACCCTTACGCATGAGGAGTTCCAAACTAATGTAGAATCATTAGTGAATACCTTAGTATCTATTCATCAGATATCTGAAGCCATAGATGGAGATTTCCATTACTATGATGTGATAAAGCGATATCTGCTTGAATATAAAGAAATGGAACAGCATTATCCTACCTCCCCTTTGTTGGAAAGAAAGTTAGCACATTTACCTTCCTTTGAGAGGGCTAATCAGTTTTTTAATGACTGCATTTACCAACTTCAAGGCATAAGTTCAACCAAACCTTTTGTTCGAATTCATGGAGACTTAGTTTTTTCTAATATCATCTTAACACAGGAGAATTCTAGAATTATTCTTATTGACTGGGAATATTCAACCCTAGCTGATCCATGTATTGATTTGGCTTATCTCATAACTCAAAATCAGCTCCCTCAAACTGAACAACAAACCATTGTCGAAAAATATGAAGAAAAACAAGATATTCAAATAAATCCCGAGGTTTTAAAGCTGACTTGTGATTTAATGGATTTAATGTCAGGTTTATGGTATGTAATCCAAGCTGTGAGGCTTGGTTCAATATCTAATCTCACTTCAGAGGATGAAACTTTTCTGGCTGAATACGTTACTTTAGCACAAGATAGATTCGATGCTTTAGAAATTTAGTTATATAATTTCAAAGCTTCTGAACTGAATTTTATGTATATTTTTTCTGAAATCTGATAATTTTTATCTGTAACTGGAATTTGAACATGCAAGATTTTGTTCTGATAAGAAATCTGGGATCCTAAGGCAAATTCTTCCTGATTCACCTTAATCAACAAGGTTGATTGATGAACCATTGGATCTGGGATTATTGCAACAATCTCACCTACAAAATTATTTCCCTCAAATATCTCTTCCTTTAAAATCTGGACTTGAGTCGGATCAATGTAGACAGCTTTTGGCTTATTATCTTTGTTAATCACTAATTTTGTTGGAATATCAATATCTCCAATTTCTGTTACAAGTATAGCATTATCATTTGTCTCTTCTCGGGTAATAGCGTGAACCTTAAACAAATTTTTCAAACCAAGGGCCATTGCTGCTTCAACTGTTTGGGGGTTTAGACTTATTTCCATGGGAGACCCTTTTTGTAAAACTTGTCCTTCATCTATGATAACTATTTTATCTGCAAGCATTTTAGCTTCATTTAGGTCGTGAGTAACGAATAGCGTTGTTATAGATGACAATTTCTGGATGTTTCGAATATAAATTGCCAATTGTTCACGTAAATGAGTATCCACATTACTTAAGGGTTCATCAAGTAATAACAGATTAGGGGAAGGGGCTAAAGCGCGAAGTAGCGCGACTCGTTGTTGTTGTCCGCCACTAAGCTCATGGGGGCGCCTTTTCAACAAGTTCTCCAATTCTCCCATCTTGATTAAATCGTCCACACGAGATTGGACTTCCTTCTTCTCCCATTTTTGAGCAACCAATCCAAATGCAACATTATCATATACAGTTAAATGAGGAAATAATCCTTGATTTTGTGGTACATATCCTACTTTTCTTTTTTCAATAGCCTTATGTGTAATCTCTTCTTGGTCAATAAGAATCTGCCCCCTCTGCGGAATGAGGATACCCACAATTGTCCTTAAGAGAGTTGTTTTACCACAGCCAGATGGGCCCACAATAGCGATGAGTTCACCTTTTTTTCCTTGAAAAGAAATATCCTTTAGAATCCACTGGTCATTAAATCTGAAATAAAGATTTTTTACTTCAAAGAAACTCATCGTTTGTCACAATATTTTTCTTTTCGATTAGAAGCGGAATTCTAATTGACCGATTCTTTCAATAATCATGAAACTTAAAATACTGATGATCATGAGAATTGCTGAGAACGAATAAGCTGCACCAATATGTCTTGTGTCAATAAGTCGATAAATCCCAACAGGTATTGTAGCAAAATTTGATCTTGCCAAGAAATAAGTCGCACCAAATTCGCCTATCGAAATCGCAAAACTAAACAAACCAGCGACAATGATACCAGGGAGAAGTATTGGCAGCTCTATTTTTGCAAAGACTTTTAGACGAGACGCTCCTAGACTGCGGGCTACGTTCACTATTGTTGGGTCAATATTTGCTCGTGTTGCAGCTATAATACGATTTGCAAACGGGAAGGCGATCAAAGTTTGAGCAATGATAATTGCTAAAGCAATATTATCATAGATGGCTGTAGAATGATATATAGAGTATAAAGAGAAGGCTAAGGTAATAGAAGATACGGCTAATGGAAGAATAATAATTATCCCCCCGACAGACTGGAACATCGTTGACAACTTAGGGGTTCCTTTATGTGTTGTTTCGTAATGTAAGCCATGATTCAAAAGGAGAGCAAGAATTGGGGCTAAGAGCATGACTCCAATTCCAAAAATAAAGGAGTTCGTCATCATAGCTTGAGGTAATAAGCCGATGTAACTTCTTAAACCTACATCAAATAATTGGGTATAATTTTCCAAGGAAAAAGTTCCATTTAATGAAGTAATTGATTTTAGAAAAACTCCTAATATTGGTAATACACATATTGTTCCAATAATAATGAAATAACTAGCTATTGACACCAATTTTAGCAGGGATCTCGAAGTAAATGGATAAGATATCAATGGTTTTTCTAGCTCCCACGGAAATTTCGCTGTTGGAACTTCATATTTATTAGAGTAGTAAAGATATAGTATAATCAGAAGAATGTTTATGAAAATTTGAATTAACGTTAGTGCAGCTGCAGCATTGAATTCGGACCATCTAGCTAACCAAAATATCCTAACCTCTAAAGTTTGAAATTGTGGATCTCCTAAATATAGGACAATGGCAAAACTGTTGAATGCATAAATGAATACAAGTAATGAGGCAGCCGCAAGAATAGGAAGTAATTGAGGAAATTGAATTTTCCAAAAAATACGCCATTTAGATGCTTTTAAACTCCTTGCAACAGCCACGATTTCAGGATCAATATTTTTCCATCCAATTTCTGTTAATCTAATTATAACAGGTATATTATAAAACACATGGGCTAGAATAATGCCAACGTAGGTAGCATAGATGTCAATTAAGAGACTTCCTGTTAGATTCATCCAAAACTGATTTATCCACCCCCCACGACCAAAGACAGCGATGAAACCGAATAATACGACGATTGGAGGTAGGATAAAAGGAACCGTTAGAAGATTCCTTAAGAAACTTTTTGCTGGAAAACGATAATGAGCCAGAATATACGAACCAGGTAATCCGATTAGTACGCATAATATCGTGGTTATCAATGCCTGTTGAGTGTCCCAATATAAAAAATATAAAGTTATATCATTACTCAATACATCAATTATATGGGTCAACGAAAATAGTTTGTTTTGATCCATTTCTATTCCGAAAGCTAGAGTAAATATCTTTAGCAAGGGAATAACAAAAAAAAAGAATAAAAAGAAGGAAGGAATAGATAAAATGAGGATTTTTCCTAAGGAGTCAGAAGTAATCTTCAATGAATCAATTCCTGTTAAAATTTCCTTAGATCGGCTTCTGAACTCATGGTTTTATTTTTTCTTTTTTCTTGCGGTTATTGCAAGAGTTATAATGAAGAGTCCAAATATCACAATCGGGGATCCAAACCCTGGTATTGATCTTTGTACAACTGCTTCTTCCCATTCTTCTTGCCAATAGGTTAGATGTTTTTTTAATAAACTTGGTGATATTAGATCGTTCAAACGATTTACTTCATCAGGCCGAATTGCTGTTTGATTGAAACATTCTGAGACGTTTGCTTTTGTATTAGCAGGGTACATCCATTGGTGTTCGGGCAATTCACTCTGTAATTCCGAATCAAGGAACCAATCAATAAATTGCTTTGCATTTTCTTGGTTTGGCGCATCCTTTACCAAACCAATACCTTCGATTTGTAACCATGCGTTTGGTTCCTCGTTCTCATAGGTTACAACTGCTGATGTACTATTGTCTGCCCATTGACAAAAGCCATATGCTGGTGATGTCCCATAAGAAATCATAATAGGTCTTCCTTCTGATTCTGTTTCAAAGATTGTCCAAGCATCATCCCAAGATTTTTGTATCAATATTTCCCCTCTTGCTGCTTTCCACCAATCCCTCCAGTCACCATCGATTATTCCTTTCAGATTAATTTCAGGATCCCCATAAACAGCTATGGTCCACAGAAGAAATCCTAATCCTGGACTGCTATATTTTGGATTCTCAACAATAAGCATTGAAAGGATATCTGATTCTAAAAGGTTATCCAAGGTTAAATCAGTTAACTCTGGGTGAGTACTCGAATTAATTATTTGATTTTTATACCAAAAACTGATAATTCCATAATCGTACGGGATGAGATATTTTTCTGGATCTAAATTCTGAATTAGGTTAGAATCTATTTGATCAAGCACAGAAGGGGTATATAGCTCTAAGAGGTCACTTTTATTTTCTATCAGATGAATTAAAACATTGTCAATTCCTATCACAATGTCTAATTGCCCTTTTTCGATTTCTAGAGTAGTGACCAGCTCATTAGCATCATCCAAACGTATAATATTGATATCATTCTTTGGAATCCCTGAGAATTCTGAGAAGTTTCCTTCTAGGTCATATTTTGGATCAGCAAAAAGACTATTGTATGTCAGGACTGTGAGTTTTGTTTCTTGAGTACTAGTTATGTTACCAGCTATTTTTACCTTGACAGATTGAGGGATAATTAACATTCCACTAAAAATTACGAAAACAACGAGACAATTCCTTAACCCTTTTTTCATAAAAACACCTCTCATCTCTTGATATTACAAATTGAACGTTATTATTCATTTTTCCATTTAATCATTCTTGGCTTTGTTATAGATTTACATTTCTTCTGTTCTTTTTTAGCGATTTTTCTAATATAAAAACTATAGTTCCGTTTTATAGGTGCCCTATAGTCTGAACTGATCTCTAATATGTAGTTAATTTCGCCTCAACCATGATCATTTCCCTCTCCCCCCTCAGATTAAAGAAAAAATAGCCTAAATTAAACAGGGTTATTGTTCTCTAACGATTCACTGATAATTAAGGTTACTGACTTCGTTATACCTTCGATTGATCGAATTTTTTTTGTCATGAGAGATCCTAGTTCTTTAATTTTCTCAGTTTGAACCTCTGCGACTAAGTCATACTCACCAAAGGTAATACGGCAAGACTTTACTTGGCTGATTCTAGTTATTTCCTCTTTTACAGGATGTTCTTTACCTGGAAAAACACATAATAAAACAACAGCATCAACCATGGATCTCATTCCTTTTCGCTGGATACTTTTATTCTAAAAATTCAAAATACTCATTCTATATGGTGAGTTTGTTATGATTATAGAAAATAAATCGACTATTAAATTTGTTTGTTTATGATATTTGGTTTATCAATAATCTTCCCAATAGGTTAGCAAACTTGTTGTTCATTCAATTTGTGTATATTATAAGATATTTACACTTTCTAGAACTAAAAGAAAGTAATTCTTACTAAAATTCGGCAATTCTTCCAAGTAAGTTTGGAATTGTAGGGAGCTAACTCTGTGAGACACTAGAGAAAAACTTTTTTATCAAATCCTAAAGTAATTCTACAGGAATCATAATACCTGATGAACGAAAATCAGAATGAAGCTCATTCTCGAATAATAATTGGATAACTTTGATTAGCAACTATTATTGCGAAAATGGACAGTCCTTCGTTAAGAGACGAAATAATGTGCCAGGACTCCAAGAACTTTATCATCTACAGGCCAGTCTTTCATTGATTTTTGATAGACTTGGAATTACTCAAGAGATTCAGGACAAGCTGTCTTTAGATGAGTTATCACCACAGGAACAAGATCAATTAACACTTTTGATTGAAAAATTTAATTTTAATCTTGAAGAAATACATAAAAATCTTAATCTTCTCGAACAAGGATTCGATCAACGTTTATTTGTTCGTTTAGGAAATTATTTTTATTACGAAGGAGATTATTCTCAAGCTTTAGAGTATTATAGTCTAAGTAGCTCCATTGACGAAAATGAGTGGGCCTATTTCAATTCAGCGAGAATTCTTCAACTTCAAGAAAGGTTGGAGAACGCATATGAGAAATATGATCAGGCAATTAAACTGAAGCCAGATTTTTCTCAAGCGCTTTGTCACCAAGCAGAAATTTTACTACATCAGGGGGAATCAGAGAAAGCGCTTGAGAAACTTAAAAAGAGTCAACAGCTTAATCCAAATGATCCTGATACTAATAAACTCATTGCGAACTATTATATCGAACATGGAGAAAACAAGGAGGCCCTTATTCACCTTAAAGCCATTCATCATCAAGATCCTGATGTGAAAAATAAAATTACAGAATTAGAACAAAAGCAATCCTTTTTAAATCGTTTCATTAGCCGGTTCCGGAAAGGATAGTATAGAGTATATTTGGATTCATTATGTCTCCGAAAAAAGGTTCACTACGCGGAAGAAAACGAAAACGTCCACCCCGACTGAAATCTAAAAGCCAACAGCCAAAAGCTGCCGGAGGTCAGAAAGGAGACGGAGTTCTTTTTCCATCTACCCGTGTTCCAAAAGGAATGGACAGAAAAACAGCAAAAAAGCTAAAAAAAGCAACTCGCTATAAAATCTAGGTAAAAATCCATTCTCATATCCTTTTATTCTAATTATCGAATTTGATATAAAACAGGTCTTTTTAATGGTCTTGAATTTGAGGAAAGCAGTTGAACACTCCTATTTCACAGTTAATTATCCATCCTTCGGTTCGTCCCCAACAACAACGTACTTTTGATTCCATTCTACAAAATTGGTCACGTTATAACTCATTTTTTTGTTCACTCCCCACTGGATCTGGGAAAACCGATCTAGCAGCATGTTTGTTAGCTGATTATCTTCATACAAACTCGATGGATAAAGTTGATATTTTAGTGCCATATCGTATGCATCAAGACTTCTGGTATAATATTTTAAAGGTGTATGCCCGAAAACATGACTTTTCTGTAGCTTTATTAAAAGGAAGATCGTCTTACTACTGCCCTATCATCAGAGCGGGTGCAAATATCTCTCCTTGTGCTTTTGATCCAAACTATGCACAGAGCTGCCGTTCGAGACACAGATGTCCCCTCTTGAAAGCCCGGAGGAGAATCAGAAGAAGTCATGTTCGGATTTTAA
>JBHLPQ010000103.1:0-13605 GCA_048939265.1 Promethearchaeota archaeon | reverse complement strand
CGAGCGGGAGTCCCTATCTATATTCTTCCAGGGAACCACGAAAGAAGTAAACTTCCTTTAGGCCTTCTCCCCTTTACTAATGAAAATATCCACTTATTTTCAAAACCCTCATCATTTATTTTTAAGAAAAATGATGTCAAAATTAAGTTAACAGGGTTTCCTTACATTAGAAGGAATGTAAAGAGAAATTTTCACTCTCTCGTTAAGAAAGCTTGGTTTCATCAGAGAGAGAAAACAGACTTTGCTATCTTAATGATTCATCAATTAATTGAAGGCTCTTGTATTGAGAATTATACCTTTAGAAGAGGTCATAATGTCATAATGTTCAAACAGATCCCCCAAAAGTTCAACTACATCGCTTGTGGCCATGTTCATCGTTTCCAATTTCTTTATAATCCTCGATTAGGTTCAATTCGATCTACAAATAAGTTTTTTTCACTAAAACAGCATGTTAGTAATCATACATGGCAATTCGACGGCAGATTGAAAGTACCCTCTCCACTTTTTAGAGGTCCTTTACTCTCTTATGCTGGATCTCTCGAGCGAGTATCCCTTGCGGAGAGGAACGAACCCAAAGGATATATTATCGGTCAATGTGAAACTACAAAAAACGGAGTACAATCAATAGAATATAGATTCCATAATCTCCCAGCAGTTAAGATATTATATATCAATTGGGATTTGTATAAAGCTACGATGACTGATTATGTTGATAAGACTCTTGACACCTTATATAATATCCATGCAAATAGTGAATTACAGAATCAGGGAGAAAACGCGATTACGGCTATATTCCGAATAAGGATTCGGGGTAATGGGAGTTATTCTAAGAAGGATATTGAATATGTTAGAGAAGAAGCTAGAAGATGTAACACCTACCTTACTTTTTCCTATAAGGCTTGATTTGTTTATTATTCTCTCCGATATACAGAAGTCTATAAGGTAATGACGTATTTATTCTAACTGTGTCACGGCTTAAACTATTCCTTCACAGATCAAGAAAATCAGACGAAAAGGCCGATGAAGAAGAAGAGGAGACAATAAAACCTGCGAGGGGTTTGAGGCGAATGATAACGACCTTTTTCCTTTATTTTCCCCTCGGTATGTACCAACGGGGTTTGGATTGGGAATTAGAGGAGAACTTATCCCCAACTGGTAATACAGATGAACTAAATCATACAAGTTCGAATAATAAAGTTATCCGTATCCGTGAAAAACCTTTTCGTTCTCGTCTCAGTTATTTAGCTTCTCGTTCAATTCTACAAAGTGTGGGTTTTTCAATCGTTTTTACGGCTCCGATCTCGCTCCCGTGGATTTTTAACATCGTAATTCCATTCTCAATTAATTTATTACCTTTTGGACTTTCAGAGTTCATTCGAGATATAATCAGTAACATTTTAACTTTCTTAGCACCATTTAGTGTGATTGTTGACATCATTACGATAATTTCAAACTTTTTTGGAACAGCTAATCCGATCTTCTTCTATGGTTCAACATTATTTTTACTCCAAATGATAGGTATTGCTGATAAAGATGTTTTTGAGGAATTTGGAAACCTAGAAACCAATGGTACAATGATTGAGCTTATGGGATATCATCTTCAATCAAAATTCGCTCTGATTCAAGAAATCATTGCCCCATTACTCATAATTATTGCAGGTTCAGTTTCCTTTTTCCTTGTCCTTCGCTCCGCACGAAAAATTATCTTTGAAGTTCAAACACAAAATGAACAGGAGAATAATATCAAAAATATCAAGAAAACATTGATTAGTCATTATCTTGATGATGGATACTCTCAAGTTGAGTATACAGAAAATCGGATCTCCTCATCGACAAAATTATCATGGCTTGCCCGAATCACTAAATATGGGCCAATTGTGTCAGTAATTTTACCTATTTTTCTTGCTATCCTATTTATTGTCTCCTGATTCGAAGACAGCAATGTTGTAAAAGTTAAAAAGATAATTCATCCAATAGCTGATCAAATTCCTCTTTTGATAATCCAACGGATTTTTCGATGATTTCCTCTTGCTTAGATTCAATTTTTTCTGCTGTTTTCCATAAATCTAATTGTTGAGTAATTTCGGTACTAATTGTTTTGAGAGCAGCTTTCAATTTCTTAAGAGATGCGTTTTTAGAAGTTATTGTTACCAGTACATGTTCTTTTGTTACACCATAAAAGCACAGGTTGTTTTCAGGAAACTCTGATAAGCTGAACCCAAGTTTTCCTAGTTTCAATTCAGACATCCCAAGGTAAAGCGCAGTTGAAATGGAAGCAAATCCCTCAAAATCTGAAAACTGATCATCTTTCGTTACTTTTGATATTACTAATCCTGTTGCGTCTGATAGCAATACTTGCTTTACGCCTGGAGTGGATTTCATAAATTTGACTAGAATATCATTGATCGCATTGTTGATATCCATAATCAATAAATTTTAACCAATCCTTAATATCCTTTTTCGCCTCTTTCAGTAAATCTTATTTTGTCCTCTTGGTGTTAATGTTTTTGGAGTAAGATTAAATGACAACCTTGCCTAAAATAGATCTCTCTACTCAGAAGTACATTTCAAACCCTGAAATTGATGTAACTCTTGAATTAGCCTTGAAATTAAACCGTCCAATTCTAATTGAGGGCCCAGCAGGAACAGGTAAGACTAGTGTCGCCATTTCCATGGCACATGCATTAGATTGGAAACTTTTCAGAATTCAATGCTATGAGGGGATCACTGTTGAATCAGTGATTGGTGAATATGATTACAAACGCCAG
Source organism: Promethearchaeota archaeon (assembly GCA_048939265.1). GTDB lineage: Archaea > Asgardarchaeota > Heimdallarchaeia > Hodarchaeales > Hodarchaeaceae > Hodarchaeum. Next base: position 10,837 of record JBHLPQ010000103.1, on the reverse strand, counting down.
CTCCTTCATATTGAATTAGAGAGGCAAAAACACTCCTCAGAAAGCACGTTGGATTTGGAGGACATTTTTTCTAAAAAATTTTTTATTGAACGACCCTTATTTCTCTCTTTCATAGAAAATGATCCCAATGTTTTATTGATAGATGAGATTGATAAATCAGATGAAGAATTTGAGGCTTTTCTTTTAGAAGCTCTCGGGGAGCGACAAATAACCATACCAGAATTAGGTACATTTCATTCCAGTAATGAAAATCAAATCGTGATACTTACGAGTAACTCAAGTCGGGATTTAAGTGAACCTTTACGAAGGAGATGTCTTTACTTATATATTAATTTTCCAAGCCTGGAACGAGAACGACAAATCCTAGCAGCCCATACAGGAAAAAACTTCGATGATCCACTGCTGAAAAGCATTACAGGAATTGTACACCAGATTAGGAAATATGATCTTCGTAAAGTCCCCTCCATTGCCGAAACAATTGATTGGGCAAAAGCATTGATACTACTTGGAAGGGAACATATTGATGAATCAACCTTAAAAAGCACAATAACAGTCCTTTTGAAGTATCAAGAAGATATAAACCAGTTAGAAAGTCAAATAAGTGAAATTATCCGTCTAGGTTCTACTCAGTGAGATTAGAATCATGGGAGTGATTTTAGATTTTGTAACATTATTAAGATACCTTGGTTTGCCTATTTCTCCAGATGAAACCATTACTGCTCAGAAAACTTACCAAATTTTGGGGATGAAAAAGAGGGAAAAGTTACAGTTTGGATTGAAAGCAACTATAGTGAAGAAACGCGAAGATTTCAATATTTTTGATGTAGCGTTTGAGTCTTTTTTTTACCACCGACCCCTTCCGTCTATAGATCAGGGTGCCGATTCACAGGTTGAACGGGCAAAAAGTAGATTCCTTGAGCGGTTAGAGGGAACAGATTACCACGAAATCGGAGAATTATTATTAGAAAACCTGATTGATGATGCAACTCAAAAAGCTGAAAAAATGATACAAGAAGGCACAACCTCATCAGGGCAATCAATGGTGAGTGGATTTATCGATCTCCAAAAGAATCTTCAGCGAACATTCCAATTAGCTTTTGGAGTTAGAGTTCCTATTCGTGACTTAACTCCAAGTCAGCGTCAAGATTTACCCACAAAAACTATTCAAATGGGAACGAATCTCCAATTACTAGAGCAATCTCTTATTAGAAGACTTCAGAATCAACTTCGGGATGATGCGAGCGAGTTAGAACGTATTCAACAAGAAAATCCAGCAAAAATCTCATCAATAGACTCTTTCTTACATAACGATCTTACTTATCTTTCGATTTCCATCACCAATGTAAAAGAGCAGCTTATCGAAATGGGTCGCATTCTAGCATCCCGTGAAAGACGCCGGCGTAAACGAGCGAAGTATGGTAAGCTTGACTTTAGAAGAACTTTTAGAAAAAATTTAACAAATAACGGAGTTCCAATAGATTTAGTACAGAAGCGCAAACGAATTCAAGATCCCGAAATTATTATTCTAAATGATGTTTCAGGTTCAACACGGTGGGTTGCAGATTGGTTCTTTGTGATTACTTTTGCTGCAAGGAGCGTTTTCAAAAAAGTTCGAATTTTCGAATTTGATAATACTATGGTCGAGGTTACTTCCGCTCTTGAGCTGAAAACAATAGATCGTGCTTTAGAGGAAAGAAAACAATGTTGGAAAAAAACGTTACGACCTAGAAGAATTCATTCCGATTATCAGACTTCTTTAGAGGATTTTTTCCTTCTAACACAATATCGACCAGTATCCCGTCGAACAACCGTGATTGTTCTTGGTGATTGTCGAGATAACGAAGGAATGTGGGTTGCGACGAGGCCAATCAGTGCAGTATTGTTGGAGAAAATAATATTACCTGCGAAAAGAGTTGTTATCCTAAATCCAGAAAGAGTATCTCTCTGGAATACAGGTGATTCAGTAGTTCAATACTACAAGACTATTGGTGCCGAGGTATATCATATGGCGACTTTAAATGATTTAGTGAAATTCGTATTTGAACTGAAGCATAATTAAACCTTCAAACGAATAATTAGGATAATAGATCCGATAATAAATCCGAACACACATAATGAATAGACTAGTGTCCCAGGAACAATATCATATAATGGATTTCCAATTCCTAGGGGAAGAAGTAAATCCATTTCGCTGTATAATGGAGCATCAAGAATGATATGAGAGAATGTCCCAAGACCTGCACTTAGAATAGAGCAACGTAAAGAGTATTTGGGAAGAGAAAAAGGTAGATTCAATTGGAGTTTCTCAATTAAATATGGAAACACGTACCTAAAACAAAACCATGAGCTTATTCCAGTGAGAAGGGCGAGAAAAAAGGCTCCTGTGAATGAATGAAGAGGTCCATGAAGAGGGAGTCCTATTCCCGGTAGAATAAACAATGCGGTGATTCCTTCGATGTCAGGAATTACACTTCCAATGAAAAGCGCAATGGGATCTAGGAAAATCAATAATGCCTGAATGAAAAGGCTAATCCCCCAATGAAATGGTGTAAAAGGCAAATAAATCCTCCTTGTTATAATTTTAGCAAAATGGAACGGACCAGAGAAATTGACTTAGCATTTATAATTAAAGATCAAATGGAATAAAGTATTTCAGAACATTTTAAATATATAAGCAAATCAACCCTTCTGTAATTAAGTGGAGTAGTTTCACCTCCATGAGTACAAAATTAGTGAGAGTACATATTCCCGGAAATAGGAGTTCTATAGGTGTCATATACGCTGGCAGTCCTCTCAGACATTCATGCGAATATCATTGCCTTGGAAGCAGTTTTGTCCGACATTCAAACTAACTTCCCAGAGATAACCGAATATTTATGCCCTGGAGACCTGGTAGGCTATGGCCCAAATCCACGTGAAGTAATTGATAAATTAATAAGTGAAACCAAATTCACTGCAGTCACGAAAGGGAACCACGACCACGCCATCGGGGGTGGCGGGCGGGATATTGCTAATTTTGATAAATACATTGAAAAATTCAATCGACATGCACAACAAGCTATAAAGTGGCAAGCAGAAGTACTATCTCCCGAAGAAAAAACATTCCTGTATCAATTACCTAGTTCTCGAACAGTCACTCATGGAAGTTATGAAACCAGTATTTCTATAATTCATGGGTCCCCGCAATATCCACTTGACGAATATATCCGCCCTGATACTCCTGCACAAAAAGACCTTTTTCCATTCATGGAATTATTCGAAATAGGGATACTCTTACTGGGACATACACATATTCCGTTTGTAGATAAAAGTAAATCAGCTGAAACCAATCAAGAATTGTTAATGTGTAATCCAGGGAGCGTTGGACAACCACGTGATAGAGATCCGCGCGCATCCTATGCAGTCATTGATTTAGAAAACTTCTTAGCAGAGATAATCAGGGTGGAATATAATATCGACAAAGTAGCAGAAGGAATAAAATCAGTAGGATTACCAGAATTCCTGAGTGAAAGATTATATAAAGGAACTTAATCCTATATATTGGTGTTTGAGTAATGACATTTTCAATCGAAGACGACATCTGGTGTTTTAAAATCATTATAGCGGGTGAAGCTTCTGTTGGTAAGACAACCTTAATTAACCAATACATTGCAGGCAAATTTACTAGTGAATATAAAGCAACCATTGGTGTCGATATTTTTACCAAAGAAGTGACGACAAAAAAAGATGGGAAGGATAATATTGTTAAGTTATTAGTCTGGGATGTGGCTGGGCAGACTTTGTTCCGTAATTTTCGAAAAAGGTTCTTTTCAAATGCCAGAGGAGGATTCTTAGTGTTTGATCTCACTGTACCTAATAGTCTAGATCGTCTTCATTCATGGATATCAGATATTCAGGACGCTGTAAGTGAAGAAATACCCTTAATCCTAATTGGAAACAAACTCGACCTAGAAGAAATTATAACAGTCTCATCCGAAGAGGTAACTTCTTTTCTAGATCACTATCCTAATATTGTGACCAATTTTAATACCTCTGCTTTAAATGGAGAGAATGTTGAAATTGCATTTCATAGTTTAATTGATAGTCTAATCTAATTATTCATCATCAAATTCTAGAGTTTTAAATCGTTCGAGTGTGCTTTTGGGAATTCCTTTCTGAGAGGATTCTTCTATATTAACCAAGGCATATTCTTTCATCCCCTTCTCCTTAATCATATCAACAATTGATTTTTTTGTCCACGAAGAAGACAAAGATCTGATTTCTCGAATATTTGTGATAGTAAAGCCTTGTTGTAATAGAAAATAGCAGATAGTAGCCTCCATATGGACATCATAAGGATTCAGCGGAATTAAAGGAACATAAATTAATTTCTCTTTTTCATCATACATTGGTTTATTGACGTATTTATCGGGAATAACGGTCACAAGATTGTAGGTGATAACTTCATCGGGAGCTGTGGGATTATTTTTTATTAACGGAATGTGTTTACAGTCTTCACGAGTTTTACGCCAAGGCCAACAGGAACAACCCCACGTAACACCATCTAGGGCAAGTGAAACTGTATAATATTTCTCTGGGTCAGTAAAGCTTGGCACTTTCCACTTTTTTATCCATTTCAATTTAGGTCGTTTATCCATCATTCGACCTCAATAACGCACATTATAGGGTTATTTTCGAAAATCTACTTTTTAGAATTGAAGAGAGGAAAAGAACCATAACGCCTCACGACATATTTAAGATAACACTAAGAAGCTAATAAGCACCTTAAAAAAAAGTGACTAGGAACATTTTTTCATAGCAGAATCTTCAGGATGTTCATTACTTTTATAAAGAAGAAGATGGATAGAAGCTTAATTGTGCAATGGATGTAAGTTTGAATTCGAGGCATGTTAATTGAAATTTAAAATAATCTTGGCTGGAGATGGTGCGGTGGGGAAGACCTCGTTAATCAATCGCTTTGTTACAGGGTCTTTTACTGGTGATTATAAAGCAACTATTGGCGTAGCGATTAGTTCAAAGCAGGTAATTACTGACAACCACGAGGTAAACTTACAAATCTGGGATATCGCTGGTCAAACACTATTCCGCCAATTTCGGAAAAAATTCTACTCTAAAGCAAAAGGAAGTCTTTTAGTATTCGATCTAACAGTCCCAAGTAGTTTAGATAATCTTCACTCATGGATTGATGACATACAAGAAATTACTGGAGAAATTCCTTTCGTATTAATTGGGAATAAGGCAGATTTAGCTGGAATTCGCGCCGTGTCTCCTCAGGAGATAAATGAGTTTTTAAAAGCTCAATCTGACGTTGCTGCTTACTTTAATACTTCTGCTCTGCTAGGCACGAATGTTGAACATGCTTTTCATGGGCTTGTTGCTCAAATAATGGAAAAAAATCCATAATTTCCCCTTAAACTTAAAATAATCTGTGTAAGGAGCATTTTTTCTCAATGAGTATTGATTTGAATATCAAAATCTTAATATGATGTGGACAAGTATTTAGATGAATCTCCCTCTTCATTAAATCACTCCTGAAAAATTCTCGGATTGTGTATTCTAAAATGAGAATAGATGATATTCTCAAAAATATTCCTCCTCATATCGGAAACCAAGTTGAAGACCTTATAAATCAATATATTCAAGAAAAAGAACGTAGCAATGAGAAAAAATTCCAAGATTTAATTCACAATCTTTTAGACTTAGTAGTTGAAACTGATTCAGAGGGAGTTTTTACTTTTGTTGGTCCACAAATCGTAGATCTTCTTGGCTATCAACCAGAAGAAGTCATTGGAAGGAATGGATTTGAATTTATACATCCTGAAGATCAGGTAAGTGCTATAGAATCATTGGGGAAAGCTATGAGTGGGAGTCATGTTTTTGATTATGAATACAGAGCAAAACATAAAGATGGTTATTATGTGTGGCTTTCTGCTTCTGGACGATCCATTGAAAAGGGCCAAGAACATAGACTAATTCTAATAATCAAAGATATATCTGAACGTAAACGAGTAGGAGAGACTTTTAGGAAGGGAGAACAGCAATATCTTAGTATACTTGAATCAATGGGCGATGCTATACATGTTATTAATCGTGATTTAAGATTTAGTTTTATCAATAGTACTTTTAAAAGGTGGAATGATGAATTAGGACTTCAAACTGATGTTATTGGTCATAAAATTGATAAAATTTTTCCCTTCTTAGCAAAAAGAGTCCTTGATGAATATCATCAAGTATTTTCAACTGGTAAACCATTAGTGACCGAGGAAAGTACAAGGATTGATGAAAGAGAATTTTTCACTGAAACCCGTAAAATTCCACTATTTGATGGAAATGAAGTTATTCAAGTTGTCACTATTATTAGAGATATAACTGAACGGAAACTAGGGGAAGAAGAACTAAAAAGAGGTAAAAATGAACGAGAACAGATATTAAATTCATTAGTTGAACATGTGGTATATCAGGACACGCACCACAGAATTTTATGGGCAAATCAAGCTGCTTGTGATTCTGTAGACACAACGCTAGACCAACTTGTAGGACAGTATTGTTATCAAGTATGGAATCAAAGAACTGAACCTTGTCTAGGTTGTCCTGTTGTTAAAGCACTTCAAACGCAAAAATCTCAAGATAACGAGATGACTACTCCAGATGGAAGAGTATGGTTTATTCAAGGCAATCCTGTATTTAATAGTAATAATGAAATTATTGGTGCTGTAGAAACAACATTGGAAATTACTGAACGTAAAGCTGCCGAAGAGGCAGTACGTGAATCCAAAGACAAATATCAAATGCTAGTTGAAAAGCTGAGAGAAGGGGTGCTATTAGAAGATTCAAAAGGTTTAATTTCTTTTATTAATCCTCAAATTGTTCGAATGTTAGGTTATTCAGAAAATGAACTAATTGGAAAACACTACAGCTATATTGTACCAGAGGAAGAGCTTGAAAAAGTTAAAACTGAAGCCTCTAAGCGTCCCAAGGGAATTCGCTACACCTATGAAGCAAGCCTTTTAACAAAAGAAAAGAATCGAGTTCCAGTGATAATTACCACCACTTCCCTTTTTTCAAAAGAAGGAGAATTTAGCGGTGTTCTTTCAGTCTTTACAGATATTACAGAGCGTAAACAAACAGAAGCGGCGTTACAGAAGAGTGAGGAACGCTACAGAAAATTAGTAGAATTATCTCCAGATGCTATTACTTTAACTGATCTCGATGCAAACATCATTATGGTTAACCAACAAACTGCTTCACTTTATGGGTATAAAAAGGATGAGTTGATTGGAAAGAACTCCTTTGAGTTAATTGCTCCAAGAGACCGAGAACGTGCTATTAAAGGGCTTCAAGAAACCTTAGAAGATGGGATCTTGAGGAATGATGAATATAAATTATTAAGAAAAGACGGGAGTATCATTATTGCAGAAATAAATGTAGAATTTTTAACGGATGAAGAAGGAAAACCAACTGGGTTTATAGTTGTAACAAGAGATATCACAGAGCGAATAAAAGCGAGGGAAGAAAGAGAAAAATTAGAACAAATGCGAAAAGAGTTCATGGATCAGGCTGCTCATGAACTAAGAACTCCTTTAACGATTATCAAGGGATATACTGAATTCCTCCAAATGCGGGAAACCAATGAGGAGAACATTATTATTTTGAACACAATTATGAATAATATTATCCGTTTAGAGGAATTAGGCACTAGTGTTAGTGATATTTATCGGATTGAGCGAGGTAAATTTGAAATAGTATTAGAAAAAATGGATTTTAATGACTTTTTAGAGAATTTCCTTAATCCATATCTTAAATTATATGAAGGGCAGTTTCATTTTAATGGGGATAGATTAAAGGATCATGTGTTGATAAATGGTGATTCGAAGAGATTAAAAAACGTACTGAGTAATGTTCTTGATAATGCGATCAGAAATACACCAATCGAAACCAGAAAAATAACTGTGGAATTAACTGTAACAGAACAATTTATAGAATTATTGATAAAGGATAATGGAGCAGGGATAAAACCTGAGAATTTGCCAAGGGTATTCGAAAAATTCACCACTTTCCCGACGAAATATGATATTACAGGTACAGGTATAGGTCTTTATATTGCCCGTGAAATAATCAACGCTCATAATGGTTCAATAAGTGCCTATAGTGAGGGAGAAGATAAAGGAACAATGATTACTATCAAACTTCCAAGATTACACGAATAATAATCCAGAGCAAATTGGATAATTATGGCAAAAACAGAGTGTCAGATATGTGGTAAGAAACCTAAAATCATAGCTTCATCTCTTCGGATCTGTTCAGATTGCGTGAAAAGGCATCCTGAAGAAGCAATTGATCGATCAAAAGAAGCTCATAAGAAAAATCGCGAAGTGTGGGATCTTCTCCCTAATATTCCGACTAAAGAGGGTCGTCAATGTCGTCTTTGTTCAAATAACTGCAGTGTTGCTGAAGGAGAAAAGGGATATTGTGGTATTCGAGAAAATATAGATGGTCATTTTCGTCTTATTGCGGGAAAAAACAACGCACTCCTACACACCTACCTTGATCCTATCCCTACAAACTGCTGTAGTACCTATTTTTGTCCTGCTGGAACATCATCAGGATTCCCTCGTTTTTCTTATGCTAGAGGACCAGAATATGGCTACTATAATTTAGCGTGTTTTCTATATGCTTGTAATTTTTCTTGTCTAGGGTGTCAAAATGATCAACATCGAGCATTAGATACAGCAGAAAGATACAGTTTCGAAAAATTTGATTCTAAAATACGTAACAACACGAAAATTTCTTGTATATGTTGGTTTGGTGGATCCCCTGAACCACAATTACCGTGGGCGCTTCGAGCAAGTAAGCGTGCAGTTGAAGCAGCATCTGAACGAATTCTTCGTGTTTGCTGGGAATGGAATGGAGCAGGAAACCCAAAGATAGTGCAAAATGCGGTAGCTCTCTCACTAAAAACTGGTGGTAACGCAAAGTTCGATTTGAAATATTTTTCATCCTCTCTTTCTGAAGTTTTAAGCGGAGTGTCCAACACACAATCTTTTACGAATTTTGAGAAGTGTTTTCAGAAATTCTATTATGAGAGGAAAGATGTTCCAGTTCTAACTGCGACAACACTATTAGTACCTACTTATGTTGATAAAGAAGAAGTAAGTAAAATTGCCCAATTCTTAGCTAATCTAGATAAATCTATCCCTTATTCTCTTTTAGTCTTTCACCCAGATTCTTTTTTGATGGATCTTCCTGTAACCCCTCTCCAACAAGTCAAAGAATGTTATGAAGCTGCTAAAAATCACCTAGACAATGTCCATATTGGCAATAGACATTTAATCGGATGGGTTCTCTAATTATCAGGTAAAGTCCAGATGATTGCTTTCTTTTCCCGGGAAACTTGTTTTTTTACAGAACCTTGAGCACTTAGCTCCACCAAGGCAGAGGGGATACGATCAGTGCATTCCGTGAGGCCTAACGTTTCTGCTTCCTTAATCAGCTCTATAGTAGTCGCTTTTCCCATATCTTTCAATAATTCAATGATCAAGGTTTGTGTTGTATCTTGATCTTTCATTGACATTTTCAACACTACTTTTATTTAAGTCATAATATTAAAGATTTCGTGTAAGGTTTCTATGAAAATCGTTACTTCATCTACAGTATTATAAAGATACCAGCTGGGTCTGAGCGTACCAAAATCGAGATGCTTCTCATGATGGAAAGCGTGAGTACAGTGAAATCCAGAGCGAAGAAAAACATTATTCATCTCATCCATCAGTATCGCGACTTCGTGAGGATTTATTTGACCTTTTAAATCAATAGCTGCTAATGCTGCCCTGTCTTCTGGGTTTTCTGGGCCTAGGATGTGGATTTTATCTCCAAAAGTCTCCTTCAAACCAATTATCATGGTCTTACTGAGGAGTTTCTCATGAGCCTCGATTTTATCCATACCAATGGATGTTAAATATCGAACAGTTGCCCCAGACGCAATTGTTCCCGCATAATTTTGAAGGCCCGCCTCAAACTTTGCTGGGGGATTTAGAAGATTGATATCATGGGGATAATGGACATCAGAAACGGTTTCCCCACCCAAAATTAACGGTTCGGTGTCTTCTAAAAGATCATAACGTCCATAGAGAACACCCAAACTAGGACCACAAGCTTTGTGCATTGATGCAGCGAATAGATCTATTCCCATTTTTTGAACGTCAATTGGCCTGTGTGGAAAACTTTGTGCTGCATCAAGTTGTAAAATGCCACCTTTTTCATGTACAATTTTTGCAATCTCTTTTTCAGGAATGTGGGCAGCGGTAACATTACTAGTATGGTTTAAACTTGCTAGGAAATTTCCTTCCTCACATTTCTCAACAATGGTTGTAAATTTCTCAAGATCAAAAGTTCCAGATAGAGGCATCTCCATAATTTCTAAGTTGATTTTTCCTAGATTTTGCATACGAACCCATTTTACAAGGTTGGAATTATGACTCTCGGAAGTTGTTATAATTGTTCCCTTCTTCTTCCCATTTAGCTTGAGACTATTGCTTCCCAAGTTTAAAGCTTCTGTGGTATTCCGTACCCAAACGATTTCAGCTGGATTTTTAGCGTTAATGAAATTTGCAACATCTTTTCGCGCATCATCGTATAATCGTGTTGTTTTCAGGGAAAAAGCATGAGGACTCCTCCCAGCGCAAGCAGTATATTCTGTATAGTAACCTAGTAATGAGTCGATCACTTGTTGAGGTTTGAGGGCCATACAGGCAGAATCCGCATAAATAATTGGCTTCCCATTTCTAAGCTGATGAAGAGCTGGGAAATCTTTTCGAATTTTTTCTACATCCAATCCCAT
>JBHLPQ010000259.1:0-4589 GCA_048939265.1 Promethearchaeota archaeon | reverse complement strand
TATTATAAAGATGAATTAGATTTAGCAAAGGAGGAATGAATATGTTATCGATTTATATTAAACAGATACACAAAAATTGGCTCATTTGGTTTTTCCCAATCCTTTTTTTGTCGGGTTTATCATTGTTGATGGTAGCACTTTGGCCGTCTTTTGAAGAGTATGTGGCTGGTTTTGGAGATCTACTAGAACAACCCTTTTATAAAGCTTTACTTCCAGAGGGAGCTGATCTCACATCGGTTGAAGGATTTCTAGCAATGGAAATCTTTACCATATCTGATATCTTTTTTATGGCACTCATTTTGCTTTTTGGAATCCAAATAGTCAACCGAGAAGTAGATAGTGGAACATTGGATTTCATGTTAAGTTTTCCAGTTCCTAGATGGCGCTTCATATTGGAAAAGGTCTTTGCATATATTACTGTTACATTTTCGTTCCCTGTATTTAGTGCTGGGATAGCTATTGTAGGAGCAGCAATTTTAGGAATTGAACTCCAACCTCATGGAGGTGAAGCGTTCTTCTTAGCTTTAGTAGGGAAATGGCTGCTTTACCTAACAATGACTTGTGTCGTTATATTAATCTCAGTCATCTTTATGGATACAGGAAAAACTCTCGCTTTCGGAGGTTTGTTTGTTGGAGGCTCTTACCTTCTTAAAACTGTGGGAGGACTAGTTACAGCTGCAGATCCAGATTTAGCCACTCTACTTCGGGAAGCTTCCTTCTTCCATTATCTAGATGGTGGAAGGATCATGAATAAAGTAATTGAGACTGGTGGACTTACTTTAAATATAATGCAAGAATTTATAGGTATGGCTATAATTGCAGCCGTTCTTATAGCTCTAACAATATTTATCTTTGACAATCCGTTCTTCCAAAAGAGAGAATTTACTTATATTTAATGTATATCAGTAGGATCATATCAGATCTTACAAAACCTCTGACTCATGTTAATTTACACACCATATGTATATCCTCTGGTTCCAATTCATACAGTTTCTCATTGATTTCCTTGGCTAAGGTAAATCCTCTGTTCATATAAAAATGAACCGTATTTTCTGAGGGAGTTGCGGAAACATAGAGTTTTTTTGCTCCCATTTCTTCTGCTTTTTTCTTTACTAAATCGACTAGGGTTTTTCCCACTCCCAGTTTCCTGTAATTCTTACTCACCCAAAGGACCGCAAGATTCAATTGGTCTTTATTTTTTCCAATAAATTCGCTCTCTAGTGAAATAATTCCAGCAAGAGTTGATCCGTTAAAAGCTCCAATAATGAATCCTTCCTTTCCGTCTGTATCATTGACATTGAGAGTGGAGAGCTCTCACTCTATTAGAAAAGAAAAAAACATCTTTTAACTTGGATGATAGATTCACTAGAAGATAAGTTTTTTAATCAGTAAATACCCATAAATTCGGTGGGAATTATGAATAACAAATATAGATTGTTTTTAATAACTGGACTTATTTCCCTCATTTTTTTATGTAGTCAAGTGAGTCCTAGTCTAGCTTATATTGAGAGCTGTGCATATCAAAACGAAACTGTCGGAATTAAACAATCCTCAGTTTGGGCACAAACAGATGTCATATTTAATGCAGACATGCAAGGTGGAGTTACAGTGTACTATATAGTAATTTACGGGAGATATGAATTTAATGGCTGGGGATCCGATAGAAATAGGATAAGAGTTCATGTAGGTGTTGCAGCACGTTATGAAGACTTATACTCTCACACTAAATGGTGGGATCCTGCCCCCACAAATCTAGTTAGATGGGATGGGCATTACAGCTATGCTGCTAGCCCAACAGATTATACAGTCACATGGACTTATGGTGCTTCTATATATGGTTACTCAGTATCTGCTCAAGTATCAGGAGGACCTGTATCAGACCCCAATCCAGACCCTAACACTTACACGTATGATGATTATCGATGGTACGGTTGTTTGGATAGCATCTGTAATCATCCTCAAGAGTTCACAGCAAAATTACAATTACATGTCTGGAATGACAACGCGAAATCTTATTATTATGGATATAATTGGATAAAAATCCTCAAGTTAAGATTTCGACTTCAATTTGATTACTATTATGCGTATTTCTGGGGTTGGAAGCGGTCATCATACCATACTCTAATAATGGGAGATGGAAGTCCTAGCAGTGACGTTAGTACGATTGCTCTGAAGCCAGGTACCGTTCCATAAGAAATATCCAATAAAAAGACTAATATCAATTGTAATACACAAGTTAAGTAGCATTTCGAGTATATAGATTACTCTCACTTTTTTTTTATAGCTTAGATTATTTAGGAACGATCTGACATTGTAGATCAATATCCAGCTTTTTAGTTTTAATAAATATCCTCCTGGCTGGATGATTAAGGTTTAGGAGAGCTCAAGAAGCCAATCCAGCATTAACTGATTCTGCTGTGGGAAGGAACAGTGATCCGTCCGTACTAAATTACACGCTGATTCGTTGAACAGGGCATAGAGCGCGTAGACTGATTTATCGAAGAGTATTTCGAACCATTAGTCCGTAGAGGAGCTTCCAGTCCGAAAGGGGTTTGGATCTTGGCATCTTAAGACATATGGGGAACAAATACTAATTATTCTCCGCCAAACCATTAAGGAATTCAAATGTGACATCTGTGAAAATGAGATGGAAGATAACAGGGTGATAAGTAAGTGGCCCTTTTCAAGGACAAAGTATCATGCGAAGTGTCTCAGTGAACACCTCTCAACTCACACAGCATGTCAGAAATGTGACAAGGAGATAGTACTTAACTAACTGGCGCATCAATGAGGTATTAAAGTGGGTGTAGAAGCAAAAAAATCGTTTCAATTGAATCTCAAAGAATTTTTACAGAAGTATTCGCGAATCAGGGAGAAAATAGTTGAGGAACGACTCCTAGAACTAGGAGTTCTCCAGTTGCAGGGGGTTAGTTACAGCTGCAGACCCAGATTTAGTCACTCTACTTCAGGAAGTTTATTTTTACCATTATCTAGATGGTGGAAGGATCATGACCAAAGTAATTAAAACTGGTGGACTCACTTCAAATCTAATGTATGAATTTTTAGGAATGGGTATAATTGCAGTCGCTCTAATAGCTCTGACAATAATCATCTTTGATAATCCATTCTTCCAAAAGCGAGAGTTTACTTTACTTATATATGATAGCAAGACTCCATCTTTCCCAAGAGGATTTTTCTAGTTATGTCCAATCAGAGGCCAACAAACATTCCATGTGAATATCCTCTGGTTCCAATTCATACAGTTTCTCATTGATTTCCTTAGCTAAGGTAAATCCTCTGTTCATATAAAAATGGACCGTATTTTCTGAGGGAGTTGCGGAAACATAAAGCTTCTTTGCACCCAATTCTTTTGCTTTTTTCTTTACTAATTCGACTAGGGTTTTTCCCACTCCCAGTTTCCTGTAATTCTTGCTCACCCAAAGGCCCGAAAGATTCAATTGGTCTTTATTTCTCCCGATAAATTCGTTTTTTAGTGAAATAATCCCAACAAGAGCTGATCCGTCAAAGGCACCAAAGATGACCCCTCCCTTTCGACCTATATCATTGAGAGTGGAGATGTGTTCTTGTACTTGGTCTAGGCTCCATTTTGGGATCTGGTAGAATTCTTTCACTAGTTTTAGCCTTCCTTGCTTATGGTAATAAATGTGTTCAATTGTTTCAGTTCTGTCAATTTCACAGAGTCTGTTAAGTTCGTTTTTCTTTAACAATCGATATTCCATAATTGTAATTCATACTCCAAATACAACGATTACAATTCAAGCGAATATTCGATGAACACAATTTGGGATTATTTCCTGCTTATCCTAACTTCATAATGTTGAGAACGTGCATCAAACCGTGAAAGTAATGCTCTTGCTTTTGGAGGGACGACTGCTATCTCATAATCTTCGCCTGCAAAAGCACGTACAGCATCTAATGAATCAAACCACATAATAGTAATGAACTCCACCTCATTACCAACAGTACGACGTAAGAGATGAATTCCATTATAACCATCGATCTGACGGTTCTCGATACCTAGGAAAATTTCATTCTTAAGAAGCGATTCATAATGATCAGCATTCTCAAGGGTTGTCCATCCATGCCAAATTCGACTAATCATTGTAATTCCTCTTCATAATATCCATTCCTTATCTTTTCTCCTGTGTGATCTGATCTTTAAAAAGGTTCAACTTACTTAAGAATTCAAAAAGTCTTGAGAAAGAAATATCTTTTTCAATTTCATTATATTTCCTTATTTTTACCTTATATTGAGGAATTAATATGCTTAAGCCACTAGTAGTCATTGCACTTGGTGGAAATGCCATGATTAAGGGGAAACAGCGAGGAACACTAGAGGAACAGATCGAAAATGTCACAGAAACAGCAAAGCAAATCATGAAGGTCATTCCTAAATGGCGGATCGTAATCACTCATGGCAATGGGCCTCAAGTGGGAAATCTCATGTTACAAATGGAAGCAGGGTCTCATCCCCCCTATAATCGCCCCTCACTCAAAATGGATGTTTGTGGAGCAATGACACAAGGCCAGATAGGATATCTCATTCAGAATATTCTTGGTAATCTCTT
>JBHLPQ010000102.1:0-13642 GCA_048939265.1 Promethearchaeota archaeon | reverse complement strand
CAGATATACACTACTTGTAAATGGGGTGAATAAGGGATTTTCTAAATTAATTAATGCGGGGGGTGAGATTTGAACTCACGAACGCCTATGCGAGCAGATCTTGAGTCTAGATCATGTGGTTCTTGACTGAACGTCCAATAAACACATTCTGGCCCCGTTGACCTGGCTGGGGTACCCCCGCGGGCAATTAAGTTCTTAATAGGATATTTGTTTTATATCTCTTCGATTTTTGTGATTGATTTTAAAATTTTGGAGTCATAAATCATCTCAAAATATAATTACAGATGAAGTCATAAATGGTGGAAATAGAGAGTTGCTTAACTCAAAATAAGGATCTCGAACGAATTTTGATCTATTTATTTATTGAATAAGATTGAAGTGAGATAGATTTGAAGTGTTTATTAGATTAATTTAAAAGTAACAAAGCTAAATCAAAGATGGAATAGGAGTAATTCTAAACGATGTCTTTTTTCCCCAAATTTTTGTATCATCTCATAGGAAGTTCAATTCCAACTTCAAGTACCATCTTATCAGAGTTACCTTTTTTTCTCGTTCTATTTGGATCATTTATAATTTTAGCACTATTATTCAGATATTTTAGCCGAAAACCTTCCCAGTAATTAGTTTTGTTTATCGAAGTCGATCACTAAGCTTACTAAAAGTGATCATTATCGCTTCCTCTAACCGTAACGAGCGTGTTCCATAATTTTGTAGAATGTTAAAGCAAGAATCAAAGATATCGCTTACCTTTTTTCCTTCAGCTTTCATCATCTCAGGTATTCCTTGGTAAGGGCCTCCAAATGCTACTAAAAGACTTGATTCTTTTTTTACATCTGTGGAAAGGAATGAAATCGGTTGACAAGATTTAGAAGTAGCGATCTTAAACCCTGGTCGATTCACAAGCAGCTTTCCAATAGTTGTTGTTGAAGAGTGGACTGAATATCCCCAGTAACTATCTTTAGGTGGATGAGGAAGAATAAGTGCTTTAAAACCTCCTTCTGTTTTACGAATTTTTGTTGTGACTCGTATTGTTTTGTTCAACAATGATTTTCTAGGAGGAGAAACTACTTCTAAGAGATGTGGTCCTCCCACATCTGCTACGACGCGATTCTGATTGAGAAATATCGCTGCTTCCCTAATTTCATTTGGTTTTAGATCTCGAGAACGAACGTGATGTGGTGTTGCTAGTGGGGAGAGGATGCCGACAACAGAAGTGTCACGGGAAAGGGGGAACAATCTTTTCCGGAGATATTGTGGACATTCGATATACTGGAGAATTCTAGAAATAATCCGTCGTTCACGGTTTGCTCGAGATGGTTTAAGAAAAGGATCATGATAAAGGAGAATATCTTGAACTTGGAAAATTGCAGCAATGCGAGCGATTTGAAATATTTTCTCAGTTTTTGTACGAAGGTCAGTACAATCAGTAACCGTAGAATCAGGAATTGCTATTGTTAGTTGCAATTGAGATTTTCACTTCTTAAATATAAGAAACAACATCCAATGAATTGAAATGAATATTTAAAATGTAATGTATAAGAAAATCAGGTTAGATTGTTTTCAAAATAGTGATCTACATACGCTTTGATTACCATTTTTTGATTAATAATTCATAGTAGTTTCCCATCAGCGCTTACTACAGGAAGCTGATCAAATTTTTTCGAACTCATTTTTCTTGCAACTTCGCTAATCGTACTACCTTTATAACAAACCTCAACGTTTCGTTCCATAATCTCGCTTACTGTCATATTTGAGGGTAATGTTAATGTTTTTGAGCCAATAATAAGCACTGATTCACTATCCCAGGAGGAACTATCATTCTCTGCCCCATGTCCTGTTCGACTTTTACTCTGAGAGTCAAGAATTTCCACTACTTTAAGAAAATCATGTTGAGTGATTAATCCTACCATTTGGTTCTCATTTATTACGGGGATTCCTTTTTGATGACTTAACCGAAGTATCGTTGCTGCAGCAGGAAGAGGAGTTTTCTCCCAGATTACGGTAACATCTGGAGAAAAATAATTTTCAACATCAGATTGGATTCTAGCAGGAACGACGACTTTTTGAACGAGATCATTTCGCGAAACTAACCCAATTAAGTTTTTCTTGGATTCCTCAACAATAGGAATTCGTTGAAAAACTTCCCTGACAAAAATTTTAGCTGCTGTTATTGCCTTGTCGGTAGGTTTTAATGTTACTACATCCCGAACCATTAACAATGAAATTTGGGTTTCGTCAGGATTTCGAAAAAGATCAGAACGAGATACAATACCAACGAGTTCATCAGATCCTTTCTTTAAAACAGGATAAACGCTAAGTCCTGTTTCACGAATTTTATCTAATAAGATGTCCCTGTTCCCAGGAATGGTAATAGTGACAAGATCTTCTCTTTTTGTCATAATTCTTGAAATTGGGAAGTCTTTAACCATTTAGTATCACCTGTTCAGTAATTTTTTTTCTAAACGAAATCTATTTTCCCCAGTAAGAAATGATTGAATGATCAGAAAATCAGAAATTCATATCAAGTATTTAACTGAAGTATATTCAAGATCAAAATTATTGCAACAAATACAACAGCTAACACTATAGTCCAGTATGGCCCCATCTTTAAACCTGGAGAATCTGACTCAGAATAAAATCGTATCAATCCCGCTCCCGTAGCAGGCATTGGGGAATCTTCTCGTCGCTTAGATTTTCTTACACTCACTGTTGATACACCTTTTCTGTGTAAATATATTACCTCGTGTGAATTAACAGTCTTTCATAAAGAGTTCGAGTAGTATTCTGGAAAAATAATCTCCCAGGAATATCGTCAGCTTCATGAATGAATTCACTACTAACCAGAACATATCCTTGAACGTAATAAATATATTGTCTCTATTCAGAGACTGATTTCACTTATTACTTATGAAGTTTTATATGAATCAAAGGCCAATATGTTATGATGGGAGTCACTTATTGAAAATCATGTGTGATCGAAATTTCAGCTCCAAACGCTTATTACTTTTGCTTTAATCGTAGTGAGGCGCCACCATATCCAATCTAACCAATCAGCAAATTGATCGATAATCGGGACAGGGCCAATCCTCTCAATGACAAAAGCAAAGAAAATAGTCCCAAAGAAACCTATTACTTTTGAGGATACATCGTGAGCCCAATAAAATGCCTCTTCGGGCTCTATGTGAAATTGGGTAATCAGAATATAGACGCACCAGAGGTGGAATGTAATTCTTAAAGCATTTCCAATAAAAAGAGCAATGAGGAAAGCTATGGAAGCACGGATCTTTGCAATCCACGGGGCTTCAGTTACCATTATGATAGCAACAAGCAAACCTCCCGCCTGGAAACCAGTACAGGCCTTTACGATCCAATAATCTCCATCAGGAAGAGGGTCTGCGTATGGGATCCTAATTCCTGGAGTGTGAATTGTGGCTTCTAAAAATGGGAAGGGACCACCTCTCAATGATTCAGGGATAATAGTACTGGGGTCAGAATTGGGAATAGGATAGTTTTCTATTCCAAAAAAATTCAGTAGAATGTGTATGATATTACGGGTAGGAATTTCAATAAATACCCAATCAGGCAGAGTGTATATTATAAAAGTAAGAAGAGAAGCAATTACTAAAGTCATTATCATTAGCTTGTCGTTATGAAATCGTTTCGTAACAGTCTTGTGATCTGGGGTGGTTACTGTTTTATCTGTGGGTTTTTCTTCGTGAGAATGGCTAACAGTGGAAGATCCATGAGTTTTGCTTGTCATATTGTTCGATCTCTGTTTGTTTAGGCTGATTGAAGTGAAGTAGCTTCATTTATATTCTTTATTCTTCGAAGAGAAAATATTAGCTTCTTATTTCTGTGTCAGCTTCGGAGATTTATCTAATTCTCTAACAAATTCTCCTCAAAGAAATGAATTTCAAGATGATTGAAATTGTTTTGGATCTTTAAGGACGTACCAACCATATTTTACAGCACAGATTTCTTTCTCAACTAAATCTCGTAAGACTTGTTTGATTTGGTCTTTGGGAAGCTTGACATCTGAAGTCAGAAGATTTGATTGTGCTTTATGATGAGGTCGTTGTAAAAGAGCTTTAATTACTTCTTCTTCAGACGGAGTTAGATCCATATTTTTAGGCATTCTATATTGGATAGATTCTTTCACTTGGCTAAGTGTAGTACCTCGCTTATGTTCAAGGATATGCTTATCCTTCAGAATATACCAACCATACGAAACTCGTAAGATGCCTTTTTCTACCAAATTTCTTAGAACTTCTTTAAGAACGCTCTGTTTCAATCCTGTTGGCCGTGTGAGAAGGTTTGATTGTGCTTTAAGATTTGGTCTTGACTTGATTGCTTTAATAGTTGCAATTTCTTCAGGTGTTAATCCTTCACCAACTCGTGAGATACGAGGGGACTTCTTTTTTTTCTTCTTTTTCTCACCATCACTGAAAGTCTTCTTAAAAAAAGGCAAATGACTTTTCTTAATGATGTACCATCCCACTTGCGTTCTAAGAAGTCCTTTTGCAATGAGACTTCGCAGATGCATCTCAGCCTCATCAATGGGGATATTTATATCCTTAGCGAGAATTTCAGGTTTTGTACGATGCTTAATTCGCATGTACGTTCGTTCAAGGATTTCCATTTCCTCTTCTGTTGGTAAATCTTCTTCCCAATTATCACGTCTGAATAATGTGGTTGTTTGTTTTAAATAAGGTTGGATATTGTTTGAATAGGATTTTTGAGGGGGTATAGGATGGAAAACATCAACTTCCGTCTCATCACTAGACTCTTGATCCTCAGAAAGTTCTATCTCTTCTGATTCTTCTTCTTCAAGATTGAAAATTCCAGACGCAGAACTAGTAGATGGGATTTCAGTATCAAGGGTAGAAATGGGAGGTGAATCAGATACTTCTCTGACCCGTGTATAGTTTAGATGGTCAGATACAGGGAACCTTTCTTCTGCAGAAATTGAACTATTCATAAAATCCTCTGTGAAATTAACTTTTGATGCCATTACTGGGGTGTTAGGGGATTTTGTGCTTCTTGGTGACTGTTGAGAAGATATTTTCTGATCATTTGAATTTCCCACACCAGAACTGAAGATTAATGTTTTTTGAGTTTTACTAATTGAATACTCTTGGCTATCCAGGAGGGTTATAATTTGATCGGTTAGTGTGTCAAATGGAGAACCAATACCTTCAGCTTCAATAATGAGAGAGTCTCCTTCCTTCGTTGTAAAGGAATATTTGACTCTAATCTTCCTCAAGCTCAATTGATTTAAGTTAAAAAATTCCTGAATTTCTCTGTTCATAACACTTGATTCATCACCGTGAATTTCAAGAGTATAATCTTGTTCTGAACGGTTTTCTTCGATATAAAAAACAAGACTTGGAAAATCAGGAATCCGTGGAGTAGCATGAACGCTGTTATCAATAAATTCGATTTCGCGGAAACGTCCACGTGCTTTTAAGAAATTAACAAAATCATTTAAAACCGTATTTTGACGATACACTCAAAACATATCCCATTAAATACGCAATGATGCCCATTAGAGAAAAGACAATAGAGATAATCCGACTAGAAGCTCTTTTGTATCGTCTTGAAAAACTTTTTGGTGTTTTAGAGTAAAAACTCCGTCTTTTAAAGCCTTTTGAGTTACATAATCATTTAAAATCTAAATAGGTAACAGGAAACTTAGAAAATACTTCAGAAACAGAATGTGGGTATTAGGTAGATATAGATGTAACATTTAGATAAAGTAAAATAAAAATCTATAATTTAACAGAAAAGATAAAGAAAAAGGGAGTTGTATCAACCTTTATTTAACAATCTTTCCTGCATTTCTTCCAGTGTTAAACCCTTGATCTCTTTTCGAAGGTTCTCTGGAATAGAAAAGATCCATTTACCCATCCCTTTAAAATTCGATTGATTGGGTTGTTGAAGAACCTCTTCCCATAAAGAAACATGGTCGTACACAGGGATTCCGAATGGTGTTGGGGAAAATAACCTAGATTCTTGGAATGATTTTTCCTCTTTTCTTTGTGAGTTAATTTGGTTCTGAGCAGAAGAATTGATTATTGGAGTGTGAACTCGTTCAACTAATCCGAAATAACATAGCTCACCAAGGACAGCAATCACAGTTGGCATATCAGCATCGATATTTTTTAGTGATTTAGTAATCTGAGGTATTGATAACTGGCTATTAGTAAGTAATTGCAATATTGGAAGAGAAAGTGGATTAGCCAAGAGTTTAGCTATTCTATCGCGAAAATGCATCATTCGAAAGAAAAATCAGTCTAGAATCTTAAATCATTCCACAACAAGAAGATAATTAAAAAATTTGAATTTCAGATCAGATATAAGACATAATCAATAATTTGGATATTTTTTCATGAATCAAATAGATAGAAGGTAATAAAAGAGGAGTCAAAATGACAGAACCCAATGGAAGTGATATAATTGTCGAATGTATTGATTTAAAAAAATCCTACATTCTAGGGGAAGTAAAAGTGGATGCTTTGAGGGGAATTAATATGAAAATTAAACGCGGGGAAATGGTTGCTATCCAAGGCCCTTCTGGATGTGGTAAAACAACTTTATTAAATATAATTGGATCGTTAGATTATCCTACCTCTGGAAAAGTATTTCTAGAAGGAAAAGAAATCTCAACTGCTAGCGAACGTGACCTCACGGAAATACGCCGGAAGAGTGTAGGTTTTGTTTTCCAATTTTATAATTTATTACCAGTACTGACCGCATTAGAAAATGTAGAACTTCCGATGTTGATAGCAGGGAAATCTAAGGAAGAAAGGCATGAAAGAGCAATCGATTTATTAGACAAAGTTGGATTGATTGAAAGAAAAGATCATAAGCCTGATGAGCTAAGTGGTGGGGAACGTCAAAGAGTAGCAATAGCTCGTGCTTTAGCTAATCATCCGTTAATTTTATTAGCAGATGAACCCACAGGTGATTTGGATACAGAAACAGGATTATCCATAATTAAGTTACTAAAAGAGATAAACAAAACTGAAAAACAAACATTAATTCTCGTTACCCACGACGGTAATATTGCCAATCAATCAGAGAGAATCTTCCACATTATAGATGGATTGGTTTCATCAGTGCAAGAAGTGATTTAGGAATTTAATAAATATATATTTACCTCAACGCTAAATAAGTAAGGCACGGAGGGAATCATTACCTGTTCTTTTCGATTCCTCGTCCAATATTTTTATAAGCTCTTTAAACCGGTTTCTTATGGTCACTGGAGTAATTTTTGCTACATTAGCGATCTCCTGCTGTGTTCTACGTTCTCCAGTTTGGATTGTAGATATATAAAGAGCGGCTGCAGCAAGACTCATTGGATTCTTGCCAACAGTCGCTCCTCTACTCCGAGCAACATTCAAAATTTCTACTGCTTGTCTACGTGCTTTCATCGTGACGCGTAAATTGATGCCTAGACGATGAACTAAAGCACTATAATCGCTTGGGAACACTTTCAAGTCAAGTTTCTGAAGAATTATACGGATACATCGGCCAAGTTCTTTTGATGATATATTGGAAACTGAAGCAATGTCCTTTAGTGTTTGGGGTAATTTTTTTCTACGACAAGCTAAATAGAGACTGGCTGAAATCATTCCATCAATAGAGCGGCCACGAATGAGATTCCGCTTCAAAGCTTTTCGATAGATCATTGCTCCCATCTCAGCAACATCTTCGGGGAGCTCCAACTGACTTTTTATTCTCTTTAATTCTTTGAGTGCAAATCTTAGATTTCGGATCTCAGACTTCCGAGTTCTATTATCAATTCGTGACAAGCGTCGATATTTAGTTTGAGATGAAAAGGGAAGAGTTTTACCTGAAATATCTTTACGAATATTGCCAATCTGAGTTCGTAAGCCCATTTCAGCTTTTAAGGGAGTAATCGGGCTTCCTGTGCGAGATCGTTCTGCAAGCTCACTTGAATTGTAAGCCCGCCATTCAGGGCCCATATCAATTTGCATGTCAAGTACCAATCCACAAGACGCGCAAATAGATGTCCCTTTGGTAAAGTCCATAACAATATCAAGACTACCACATTCGGGACATTTAGGTTCTTGAGACGAGACAGACGGCAAAAGAGGGCCCTCCAGAAGTTTGAGAACTAAAAGTGCAAAAGCTTTTAAATAAGTATGGTTAAAGAGTTTGTTTCGGGGTATGTAATGACTTATTTTTTATTACCTATGGTACGCTATTTGCTCTTGAAATTGATTTTCATCAATTTTTCAGTGTTACTGTGGCTTTACATTCCATTTAAGGGGTCATTGCTCAAAAAAGCTTATAAACCTTATAAAGTAACCTTATAAACTCAGGGAAAAGTACTATCTTTTGAGTAATTAATCTCTGTACCTTTTATCTTGGAGTATTGGTGGGCTATAGATTCGTTTATTTTGGTGAAGTTTATGTCTGATGTTTCAGAACAAGATGACTTATATGCTGAGGTTCAAAATGTTGTAGCCTCAGTTGATTTACGATGTAAAATAAAATTAGAAAAAGCTGCAAGTCGCCTTCCTGGAGACGTTCAGGTATCTTATATCCCTGAACAATTTCCTGGAGTTGTTGTCAAGATTAAAAAACCCAAGGTTTCAATTCTCGTTTTTTCATCAGGCAAATTAGTTGTAACTGGGGCAAAATCAGTCCCTATGATTGAGGAAGCAGTTGAAGTAATTTCAGAATTGCTTAGACAAGCCGGTCATAATGTTAAACATGAAGCCACGATCACAGTTCAAAATATTGTGGCATCAGGAACTTTAGGAAAACGAATCAATTTAGAACTAGCTGCACTATTATTAGAACATTCAATGTATGAACCAGAACAATTCCCAGGATTAATCTATCGAATGCAAGATCCTAAAGTAGTTCTTCTTCTCTTCCAATCGGGAAAGCTTGTGTGTACCGGTGCTAAAAAGGAAGAGTATGTATATGAATCTATTAAAAAAATATTTGGAATTCTTGAAGAAATAGATGCTTTTGAAGTCAGTGGGGTTCAATTTTAAATCGAATCTTTTTGAATGAAATCAAATCCCTCTTGAATAACAGTAGGAATATGTCGTAAAAGATTTGAGAGATTGAAATTTGATTTCACAAGTTCTCCTGCTTTTCCATTAATATATGTTCCAATACAGGCGGCATAAAAAGGGATTTCTGTTTGTGTGAGAAATCCTGCGATTAAACCAGCTAAGATATCACCTGTTCCCCCTCGTGTCATGTGAGGTGTTCCTGTTTTATTGATTTTTAATCTATCTGATTGATCAGTTACGATATCCCAATGCCCTTTGATTACCCAGACGTTGGGAAACTGTTTTGAAACTTCTTGGATCAGCTCACATCGTTTATTAAATTCATTGAAACTTGCAGGAATAGAGATATCCGTAAGTGTAGCAAATTCTCCCGCGTGGGGAGTTAAAATTGTTTTAGGGGTTATTTTTGTCATGTTTAAAAGTTTTAACGCGTCAGCATCTATCACAATTGATTTTTTGAATTGTTTCACTAATGTCAAAACTTCTGAGACCGCTTTTTTAGTATCTGGATGTTGGCCCAATCCTGGCCCTAGAGCTATAACATCATTTTGCTCAATTAACTCTCTTGAGAGTGATTCCACTGTTAGGTGTGGAGAGGGGTAGTCATATACAATAAACTCTGGTGAATATGAACGAATTACTGTACTAACTTTCTGTGGGGACAATATTGATACCAAATCAACTCCTGCTTGAACAGCTCCCATTCCAGTAAGTGCAGGAGCACCAGAGTATGTTTCATTCCCTCCTATAACTAAAATTCTCCCATTATCTCCCTTCTTAGACCAAAAATCACGGGATTTCAGGGCTAGTAAGTCCCCTGGCCCAATAATTTTTTCTGCTTCAGGTGGAATTCCAATAGGCAAAACTCGAATTTGGCCTGCATTTTTTTCCGTTAACCCTTGTTTTTGTTTATGGAATATTCCTGTATATTGTGGAGTCAAAAATACGTTTGAAGTATCCCCTGTATTTGGATTTATCCCTGTGGGTGTATCAGCACTTATTACAATAGCTCCTTGTTTCTGCCATCGTTTTATTGTTTTGATTAAAGTAGCTAACGGCTCCCGTAATCTTCCTTTTATCCCTGTTCCAAGTATACAATCCACGATTAAAGTTTTTGAATTAACTTCCAGATTTCTTATATCCTCAATCTGTTTTAACTCAGTAAGTTTAACAGATTCAGACATATTTAGTAGAATTTTCCAATTTTGAAGTGTTGACCGTTTTGTAAGTTCTTTATGGGATCCTATTAAACAAAGATGGATTGGAAAATTACGAGAGAGATGACGAGCTGCTACCATCCCATCACCTCCATTTCCACCTTTTCCTGCAAAAATCATTATATTAGACAGTTTATTGATAGAATAAACTTCCCAAACCAGCTCTCCTAAACTTTTCCCAGCGTTTTCCATCAATATAATACGGTTTACCCCAAGATATTCAGAGTTTACATCTGCAATACTCATTTCAAGAGTAGATATCTTCTCTGTATTCACCTTTAATCACCAGAGAGAATATAAAGAATGCATGTAGAGAGTGATTATACTCTTAACATCTCTCTCTGAAAAATTTTACCACCAATAAATTTTCAAACTTCTTGAAACTCTTTAAAGAATTGAAGGATAGATTTGATTTGGATTATCTCTTTCTTTTCCTTTTCACCATTAACACTATCTCAGGGATTCTTCTTATCCCATATCCCGTTAACATGTTTCTCCTCGCACTTTCATCATGGAACTGGAAGGACCCTCATATTAAGGAGTATTATGAAGAACACGAATTACCTAGTGTTACAATTCAGCTACCAGTCTTTAATGAGCCTAGAATTATTCATCGTACTCTTTCAAATCTTAATAAACTAATTTATCCTCAGGAAAAGCTTCATTTTCAAATTCTTGATGATTCTACAGATGAAACATCATCAATTCTTGATGCAGAAGCTCTTTCTCTCAAAGAACAAGGATTTAATGTCGAAGTGATCCGTAGGATTAGTCGTGAGGGGTATAAAGCTGGCGCTTTAGCGAATGGATTAAAGCTTGGGACATCTGAGTTTGTAGCGATTTTAGATGCCGATTTTCAACTCAATCCCCACTTTTTAGAACAGAGTATACACCATTTTAAAGGTAATGATCGATTGGGTGCCATTCAAACCCGTTGGACTCATTCTAATGTTAATTATTCCTTGTTTACTCGATCCATGGCAATTGGGCTTGATAATCACTTTCTTGTTGAGAAACCAGGTCGTAAAAAAAGACATGCTTTCATCACTTTTAATGGAACTGGAGGGATATGGCGGCGTTCAGTAATA
Source organism: Promethearchaeota archaeon (assembly GCA_048939265.1). Lineage (GTDB taxonomy): Archaea > Asgardarchaeota > Heimdallarchaeia > Hodarchaeales > Hodarchaeaceae > Hodarchaeum. Next base: position 2,281 of record JBHLPQ010000102.1, on the reverse strand, counting down.
GAAGAAAGCGGAGGATGGTCTTCCACAACACTTGCAGAAGACTTGGATTTAGCTTATCGTGCCCAAATGAAAGGTTATGAGATTATTTATCTATGCAATGTTACTAACTCACAAGAAATCCCTCCCACACTTCGCTGTTGGATAATACAACAAAGTAGATGGTCAAAGGGATTCTCTCAAAATATAAGAAAAAATTTCAACTCATTTTGGCGGAATTCAAGAGGAAAATCACGCATACAAGGAACTCTTCATCAGACTCAATATTTAGTCCCCCTGTTGATATTGATTGTAACAATAACCAGTACTTTTATGCTGTTTTTCCCTGAATATGATTCAAATTTGATGGTTATATTCGGGATCCTATATTCTATTGCTGCTACATTGGGTATCATAGCATATATGATTTCAGTAATTCGAACAAAAAGACCAATTAAAGATATTCTATTAATCCCATTTTTCCTTTTTTGGGGAGCTGGTTTAATTGTTAGAATGGGATTAGGAACATTAAATGGATTTTTTAGGAAAAGCGGAGAATTCAAACGAACTCCAAAGTTTAATTTATCTAATGAGAAGAAAGGAATTACCACTAGGGAGAAGATCCCACTGGACAGAGTGTTTTTGGCTGAATTAGCATATATCGTTATTATTGGTTTGGGTTTACTTAAGGGGATGGAGTTGGGAGGACTGTTTTTATCACAAGTAGTCTTTAACTTGTTTCTTCTTCTTAGTTTGATAAACTTGGCGTTTTCCGAAATATTACACGCTTTCGTTAGGTAAGGGACTATCTCTTAATCCCTATACAATCATGTTTTTCAGGTAAGCGATGTTCAGCACAAAAATAGCTATCACAATAACTACATGTAAAGCCCATCAATTCTCTTTTGCCACAATATTCACAGGATCCTTTCATTACGGTTTTTTTAACCATTTTAGACGGAGGGATTATCGTTGGGCGAAAAGATGATGATTGTGATGTGTAGAACTGGTTAAAAGGTGAGGGTTTAACTTTCCCCTTCATTGGTTGAAAAATAAAAACATAGGCAAGTATTAAAGAAGTTAAAACTGTTATTCCACCGAAGATGAGAAAATAAATTGAGTAATCTGATGAAAAAAGTGATATAACGATGATTAAGATAATAGAGAAAATCCCAATCATTATTGCCAGTTGTTCTTGTTGAGTAAGTTTATACAAAACTGATCCCTCCTAGCAATCCAAATGGATGAAATAACCATAAAATCAAGCTTAAGGAAAATATTAAGATAAAAATTGTCTGATTCCACCGAAGGACTTTAGCACCATCGAGAACAGAAAATGGTAGTAGGTTAAACAATGCTAGATCAAAAGAAAACTTACTAACAAATAAAAAAATTACTATAATCCAATTCAGCGGCATAAATGGTGATAATACTAAAAAAACCCCGCCAATGAAAATGTTCGTCAATGGACCAGCCATAGAAATACGACCTGAAGTATCTAACTGATATTCACCAGAAGAAAGAACGACCCCTGGAGCAATAATCTTTATGGGAAGAAGAACTGAAAACAAAGAAAAAATAGCTAAATTCGGATCAAGACGAAAGTTCGAGATTAAACCATTTCCTTGAGCAACAAACTTATGTGCTAATTCATGAAAAAACCAAAGTGGTATGATGAGTAATGCTAGAACTAGCAGCTCTAGAGGGCTCTCGAAGTTAAGAGCTGCGAAAGACAGTTCAACCAATACAAATATTACCGTCCCAATTAATAAATCACGCTTTTCGATTTGTGTAAATGAGAACATCCTAAATAGCGACCTCTCTCCTCACTTATCACTTATTTGGTTCACTAATTTTTCCCAGGTACCAAGTTCTTGTTTTAATAATTCTTCAATTGCAATCCTTAGAAAATGAGATCGTGATTCATACTGTTCGATCCGTACAAAATTATCTATAAGAATCAGTATCTGATCTGGGATTTTAATACTGATAGGTTTCTGACGCGTCACTAGTGCATCCTCTCATCAATTCACTATAAGGTTTCTTATTTCATTCTCTATTGTTTTTTTTTTGTTTATTAAATGCTTTCTTAGAGCTAATAACTCTTTTTGTTTATGAGAGTTTATTATTTTAATTGCTTCATTTTTATTAAAAAAAGAAGAAGAAGATTTTGCCAGTCATCAAAAAGAAACAATTTTATATCTTGGTAATTTTGCTCAATTTTTAGAGTAAGGTGTCCTAAAGTGAAAAGTGTTCTAATAGTGCCTACTGGTATTCTTATTGGGGAAAAAGTCCAGGATACTTC
>JBHLPQ010000101.1:0-13668 GCA_048939265.1 Promethearchaeota archaeon | reverse complement strand
GAAGCGGTTAATTTAGATAAAAAAAATGCCAGGTTATGGATTAAAAAGGGAATTATTGAATCACAACTAAAAAACAATACTGAAGCAAAGAAAAGTTTTGAACAGGCACTCCGTATTGACAAAAAAGACCCAGAAATACCTATTTTACTTAGTCGAATCCTTCGAAAACAAGAAGATAACAAGCAAGCTATTAAAATACTCGAAGCAGGTTGGAAAAAAATCCCAAATTCATCTCAAATCCCAATAGAACTAGCAATTATATTCAACAAACAGAATGAAGAGCAGAAAGCTGAAGAAATATTAAGAAAAGCTATTCAAACGGCGAATCATCCTGATCCTGGTCTTCTTTTAGGCCAAACATTGCTGGATAAGCAAGAATATAATCGTTCAAAGCTAATGTACAAAGAGATATTGCTTCGATTTCCTCAATCTGCAGCTGCACAGTATGGATTGGGAGTAGCTTATCATGCTAACGAAGAATGGAATGATGCTCTAAAGGAGTATCAAAAAGCCCTCTCTTTATTTCGTCCAGAAAAACCCCCTCAAAGCCTATTTATAAACATGGGACGTGTTCTAAAGAATTTAAACCGTAATAAAGAAGCCATCGATGCACTTTATCAGGCCAAAAAGTACGGAAAACCAACGTTGGAGATTGTACTTCTTCTCGCGGAATTATTTTTAGAAATAAATCGACCTGACCGCGCAAAACGTGCTTTAGAAGATGGCACACGCCTTGATAAATACAACCCGATTATTCGTTTCTACTTAGGTTTAACTTTACTTCAATTAAATGATATTGCGAAAGCTAAAGAAAACTTTGAAAAGACGCTCGAATTAGATCCAGAATTTCATGAGAGTAAATTGCAGTTATCACGATTAGCAATACAAGAGAGGGATTTCAAGACAGCTTATAATTTAGCAAATGAAGTGGCTAGAGCTGATCCCAATCACATTCCTGGAAATCGATTAGCTGCGAAACTAGCATACGATTTACACGATTTCAGAAGAACCGTCGAATTACTTGAGCCTATGATTATGAAAGCCCCTAAGAAACATTTAAAAGAGTTAGAACTAATTCTAAATTCATGGTTACTACTCAGTCAACCTGAAAAAGCCAAATCCTTTCTTAAAAAGCTCTTAGAAGAAGAGAAAACATTGAAGGATCAATTGAAAACAAAAGTATTCTTCACTCAATTTTTACAATCCTGAAGAAGACTTTCAAAATAAAACAATTTATCTCTAGAAAGAAGGAAAAGAAAGAAATTGGTACTTAAGCTAAAGAAAAAACATTTTGTGCTTATGGACTGTGATGGTGTTATTTGGAAGGGAAATCAGGCAATTACTGGAGCCCAATCTGTTCTAGAGAAATTAGAAGAAAGTGGTTTTAAGGTGGGATTTGTAACTAATAATTCTAGTTTATCGAGACAAGGTTTCAAGCGAAAATTTGAAACTTTAGGATTCACTCCAGATAATTATACAATTATTAACTCTTCTTATGGTACTGCAATACATCTTTTAGAAAAAGGTTACAAGAGGATTTTTATGATAGGGGAACAGGGATTACGTGAAGAACTTGAGTTACAAGGAATCTACGCTACACAGGAATATGAACCGCAGCTGCAAGGTGTATGTATAGGGTGGGATCGCCAGCTCACTTGGCGAAAATTAGCAGATGCGATGAGGGTCATCTTAAAAGATAATGGTTTCTTCATTGGCACGAATCCAGATAATAGCTTCCCCTTGGAAGACGACACTTTAGTTCCTGGAACTGGGGCAGGAATCGCTGCTTTATCGAATGCATGCGGAAGGGAGCCTGATTTAATAATAGGTAAGCCTAATCGCTTTTTAATTGATATAACACTATCAGAGATGAAGTGTTTTGATCCATCAGAAGCACTATATATTGGCGATCGTTTATCTACGGATATTTTAGCTGGTATAAACGCTGGAATCGATACAGTATTAGTAAAAACTGGAATTTCCGATTATCACATGAAAAATATTTTACCAACTGTGGAAATTGATTCTATTGTAGATATATTCTCAATATTGGATTAATTATCATCTGGTTTCATAATGGATGATTTTCCGATGTACAGATTAAATATGTTTAAGTTAGATGGTTTCTTGATATTATTTATTCTACATTTCTCCCTCCTAAGTACCTTTAGTTTCACTTTCGGATCATCTTTCCTCCTTCAAGAACCAAAGCTGGAATTCTCATCCTCCTCCCTACATGTTCCTGTGATGTACTCCGAATCGCAAAATTTAAATCGATATCTAATCTCGAGAGATGAGGTTACTAATAAAATTCACAGATCTCTTGACGAGAATGAATCATTTGATGCTATTTATCAACTTGTTAATCCTCAGAAATTAAAAGCTAACGGGCATTCTGGTGAAAATGTTACCATAGCTATTTTGGATTCTGGAATAAATAAAACTGGATGGATTGCGAACTTAGTAGCAAGTTACACTACAATTCCCAATTCAACCATAGTAGCTGATGATGATGGTCATGGCACTTTCGTTGGAGCAATCATTTCTAAGATCGCTTATAATTCTAAATTAATTAGTATAAAAGTTAGTAATTCTTCAGGATTTATAAGTTCTGAATCAGTTGAAGAAGGGTTGAAACTTGCTTTAGCCAACAATGTTTCAATAATTCATGCATCCCTGGGTTCTATTAATCTGGATGCTTTGAATATAAGTCTGATTACCCAAATAAACTCTCGAAATATTCCAATTGTATTTTCTGCAGGAAATGCAGGGCCATTTGCTTCTAGTTTGACAACTCCTGCAATTTTCGCGGAATCAATTGCGGTGGGTATGGCTTACAACCAGACTCACTTATATACGGCATCTTCATGTGGGCCACGACCGTCTGGGATTATGGGACCAGATATTGTGGCACCAGGGGTAGAAATTATAAGTCACGATCATAATGGGAAATTTGAAAATCGAACAGGTACTTCTTATGCAGCTGCTCTAGTAACAGGAACCTTAGCACTGTTAAAGGGAGCTTTTCCAGAGAAATCTTCTCTCACTCTAAAAGCAGCACTCCTTGAAACAGCGCATTTTTTGAATAATACTTCTCCAATCAGACAAGGTAATGGTTTCCTAGATATCTCTGAAGCATATAATTTGCTAAAATCTATCAACTCATCCAATCCTTTAATTTCTTTTGCCCCACGAGAATTATCATCTTACTTTACATATTTTGGTCATGCTATCAATGGGGAAAATAGAACTTATCAATTAAGCTTGTATTCTACCATAAATACCAATCTAACTGCTACAGATACTATTCAAACTTTTCCTACTGGTAATGTCACCCAAGAACTCCCAATAAATATTACAGTAGGATCTCTTCCGAAAAATATTTCTGAGGGACTTAATTACATAAATATATCTTTAAACATTCCTAAAAACTTAAACATGGCAAAACGAGAAGGATACATCACCTTTCATTTTTCCAACGAAGAATATTTATCCAATTTGTCAATAACCATAGAAAATCGATATCCGGGTGGAAATATTCTTTTCTATCAGGGTTATGATAATGACACATTTATTCCTGATGGACCAACAGGTCGCTTCAGTTTGTTACAAAAAGTACTTGAGAGTTATTATGGAATGAACACCAAGGGGGCTATTATTCCCAACAATATAATTGAAGCTTATGGGCCATTAATTGTGACTGAAAATAAATTTGGGAGAATTACTACGGATGATTTAATTGGGTATAACATCCTTGTATTGGCGGATATCGAGTTTGGGATATCGAAGGAAGAAATTGCTTTAATTCAGGAATGGGTTGCGGAGGGTCATTCTCTTCTAGTACTTTCCTATCCTTCACGAATAGTTGACGGAACAGAGACTCTCTCCAATCAAACAGCCATTAATGAATTATTAAAGCCTTACGGTTTCAGTATCGAAGATGACTCAACTAACCTTTCTCGTTTCCGTAATGCTACTACAAGTATTTCAGAACCTATATTCGAGAGACAAGGATTGGAATTCATTTATAGTGGTACCACTCTTAAGATCTCCACAGGAAAAGGAGGAAAAACTCTCGCAACAGCTTATGATCATATCAACGATGTAGAAACTCCTATTGCGGGATATTGGGAGGGGGCAAAAGGAAAAGTGGTGGTATTTGGAGGAATTCTTCCCTTCAGTGATTCCGGAATCATTACTTATCTAAACAATTTGGAGGTAATAACTCGCATCTTTCGCTGGATGATAGCTGATCAACAGTTATCTATGGATCTCCTTCTTACTTCTTCTCCTTCAGTTCAGGGGACAACTCGGATTCAAATTACCAGTAATGAAATAAAGAAAGATTTCAATGGAACTATAATAGAAGCTAATGGATCATTTAGTCAAATAATGTTTAAAAGAAATATCAACATGTATCTTGGTTCTTGGACTCCTTTGGCTGCAGGCCAAGCAATTCTTTGGTTGAACCTTGGAGTTCCAACCAATGGCTTGTTTGTTCTTGAAGTAATAAATCCTGCATCACAGGATATTTTCTTTTTGGTTATCATTGGTGGTTTTATTATTCTAGGTGTAATTTATTATTTATTATCCTCGAGACGACCTCAACCACGTTCACCCATTGAACAAAGAGTAGCACTTGAATTGCAAAAAGGGAAAAACGGCGCCTCACATGGAGGATTAGAAACTTCTGAAATATGTCCTCAATGTCGGACACCACGGCATGCAAATGAATCTAAGTATTGCTTTAAATGTGGTAAAGAACTGTGAAAATTGTAACGCACACAGATTTCGATGGAATTTGTTGTGCTGCTTTATTTTTGCGGAAATATGGATTCAAAATTGAGATTGTTTATGCTACAGTAAAAGAGGCTAAACGACTTTCTAAAACCAAGATTTTTGTTGATTTTACCTGTGATTTACCGAAAATTGCCACTTCAATCAATATTGACCACCATAAATCGAACTATGAAGATTTAAAGGAATCAAATCGCTTAACTCAAGATGATATTGTTGATCCTACAGCAGCTTCTGCTACTGATCTTGTTTTTACGTTTTTAAAATTTAAGAATGACTCTATTGCTGAGGAAATAAGGAAGTTAGGACACCTTGCAGACATAGCGCAACTACCTCCTGAATATCGTCCACTAGACATTGTTTTAAATTTAAATAACGATGACCCTAATGTTCTACGATTAATTAGCGAATTATTGGCAAAAAAGGGACGTCAGATTTTATCAACGTCTTGGTTACGAGAGAAATACAGTGAATCACGCTCAATCTACGCTGAAACGCAAAAGAAGATTAAAAATTTCCTAGATAATACACAGAATTTACCTCGGATAATAGTTATTGATACTCGTTCAACGATCAATAATAAACTTGCAAAAGAGGTATTTCGTCCTCTCTTTGAGCGTAATGTGGCAGTGATCGCCTTAGTTTATTCAAAATCTGCACAAGAACCTGTACGGGTCAGTTTTCGTGTAGCAAAACCTGAACAATCTTCTTATGATGTGTCTACTGTTGCAAAAGTCTTTGGAGGGGGAGGCCATAGTATGGCAGCAGCTTGTTCGGTTTCAGCTGACAAAATTCCAAGCATTTTGCAGCAGGAACTAATGAGAATTGCTAAACCGAATGATGCCATTCAGTATCTCCAGCTTTGAATTTCTTGAATATGCTTTAGAATCCAAATAGAATGACTTATACTTTAAATTCTAAAAATATTAATTGACCAATCTCAACCAGAACATTTTTCAAAAAAGAAGAATTTTGTACGAGAACCATTTATACTTCTACAGAAAGATTCATTTGTGTGAACAGAATAATAATATCACTTGGATTTGATACGTTGAGAATTGCAATTTTTTCTGAAAGCTGGGTTCCTAATCTCAACGGAGTAGTCATATCCATTATCAACGAAATCCAAAGCTTAAAGAATAAACATGATTTTGTTGTTTTCGTTCCAAAACTTAAACAGAGCAAACCTTTCGAAATAGAAGGTATCCCTATCTATGAATTTTGGAGTGTACCATTTCCACCATACCCAGGTTATAAGCTTGCAATACCAAATATTTCATTCTCAAAAGCCATTAAGAAAGAAGAATGCTTTGATCTAGTCCACAGTCATGGGCCTTTTAGTTTAGGTTATGCAGCTGTTTTAACTGCTCGTGTATTCTACGATCTTCCCCTCTTGAATACTTATCACACAGACTTAGCAGAATATTCTGGACATATGATTGGTGGTTATCAAGCTGAAAAATTTACAGCTTGGTTTCGACGATTTGCTTGGGCTTATGTTCGATGGTATTATAAATATTCTAATGTTGTAGTAACTCCTTCGAAAACTCTTCAATCTGCTTTAAGAATAAACGGAGTAAAGCCTCCTGTTTATGCTTTGCCAAACATGATTTCAAGCGTTTTCTTTAAAAATGATCAAGATTTACATGAGGAGGAGATATTTCAAAATCAAATTCGTGAAAAATTTGGAATAAAACCACATCATCGAGTTATCCTTTATTGTGGAAGGATTTCTTACGAGAAAAAATTAGAAGTTATTCTTAGGGCCTTCAAACAAGTGGAGAAATTATATCCAAACGCATTTCTCCTTGTTATTGGGGATGGTCCTCATCTTAAAATGTACAAAAATCAAGCAGAAGAATTATCTCTAAAAAATTATGCTTTTACTGGCTTTATTAGTCACACGAAATTACCTTATGCTTATAGAATGGGAGAATTCATGGTTACTCCTAGTGATACCGAAACTCAAGGACTAACTGTTATTGAAGCAATGAGTCAAAGTCTTCCAGTGATTGGAGTTTCTAGGGGAGGAGTTTTAGACTATATCCATCATGATCAAAATGGAATTCTCGTTCCTCCTGGAGATTCAGATTCATTTGCCCAAGCTATCATCAAATTACTTGAGAATTCTGATTTAGTTTCTGATTATGCTAGAAATGCCTTTGAAACAGCGCAGAAATACTCTACAGGAGGTTTTGTATCTCTTCTCGAAAAGGCTTTTCAATTAACCATTAAACTTCATGAATCTTCATAAACATCATTGAGTTGAACAATGAGATTTTTATTTTTCTTCTGAAAAACGCTATTATTATATTCTTTTATCCTTAGAAAATTGGAATTGTGATTCACATGGCTTTACAACAAATAGATGTAGATGAAATAACTACTTTAATTCTGATAATCATCGCAATTATCTTAGTAGCCATAATCTTATATATTGGTACTAGGCTTATTGCAGGTAAAAAAGAAACAGAAACTGGATACATTATTCGCTTATTACTAGTAGCTTTAGTGATTGTTTTACTTGTAGCAGTGGTAATTGGAGCAGTAATTGGTGCCATAGGAACATTAGATCCCACTGATATCGTCTCAGGGGCTGCAGGACAGCTGATACCAGTCTTAGTTTATCTTGCTATTATATTCTTAATCAAGTACATATTAATCCCTGAGCGTGGCGAAGTAGAAAAGTGGAATGCTAGCATTTGGATTGGAGTTGTCACACTTTTTCTCATATACGTTTTCAACATCATAACAACACAATTATTCCAAACATCAATTATTCAAGGTGTTTAAAAGGGATTACCATATCTTTCACCCTTTTTTACTTTCTATTAGCCATATCAATCGTACAAAAGGAAAACAAACCAAAATACATATTCACAATAACTCATTTAAACAAAAAAATAGGAAAAAGTTGAAGAATAACAACTACTTATTAATAACGCTAAGTTATTTATTTAGAGAAAATTGGATAATTGTCTTGTTACAGAGGCTTGGTTAAATGAGAAGAAGACCATTAGGTTCGACAAAGCCGCCCTTAGGACGATTAAAATCATTAATCGTAATATCTGATTGGATTTCATTTACTGAAACCATACGACCAGCAGATTCCACATGGCTCTATAAGGGACAGGCTATTCAATCCATTAATAATTCAAGTGTGATTTTTGTTCCAGTAGATTTTTCACGTCTAATCTACAATTCTAGTTCATACATCTTGCTTTATGGCGCAGGAATTTATTGGACAAAATTCTCTGTGTTTAAGCAAACAATCACCACAGATATGCGATATATTTCTGGACTTGTTATTCCGGAAGAAAAATGGCTTGATAATCATTTCAATACTGAACCATTTGTATTTCCTCCTCCACACGACTTCATGATAGTAGGTGAAAATTTACAGGAATTTTCGTTTAATGCTTTAAGACCTGAAGATGAATCAGCAGGTTATACTCGTCGGGCTTTTGGACGAGGAATGATCCTAGCACAACTGGTTTTTCCATTTAAAGAACCACTAATCATGCTAAAGAAAGCAACAGAGAGTTATGAGGAATTCGACTCACCTACGGCTCCGATGCGAGTACTTATCTCCGAGTTTGCTGATGGAAAAATAGTAAATGAGATTTCACTGGAAGTAACCAACAAAAAATATGAAGAATCAACCCCTGGTATTAGGAAAATTCAATCGAATTTATTACAAATCTTTCCTGATAAATGGAGTAATGAAATATACCTTAATGGTTTACGTCGTGAGATTTCGATAATCTCCAAGGATTTCGCATTTATTGGAGCACCAATGATCTTGAAATAATATATTTTTAATAGCTCCAATGTGTACAGAGCTGCTCATACTATTAATTTTTAGATATCTTCTTTTGCAAAATTTTATATTTGAAATTATGAATAAATACATAGATTTCCAGAATTAATTTTGTTGTGAGGATACATGTCTGACGTTTGGACTGAAGACCAGGCTGATTTGCTAAAATATAGTTTACGTAATATTCTTGCAACTCTTACAAACATTCTTCGTTATAAATCTACAAAATTTTATGTAGCCACTCCATTTAATCAAGGATACAGACAATTCGACGTAGAAGGTTGTAATTTAGAAGAAATGATTTTCAAAGCCACTGAACTGTTAAAATCCAGAAATATTAACCGAGTTAATCTTGAAACTGAAGAGGGCTATCCGATATTGACCATCTACTTGGAGGCAGGGCCGACTGTAATTATTAATGATGTTGTCACAAATAAGACAATATGTAGAATTCTACTTTAGCTAGATGATACTCTGATCAATTTTATTTACTTTTAATCTGAACAAATCTGTATTTGCCGATTTGATACAATCAAATGGTACAAAACCTATTTTGGAATAAAAGTCAATTGCAATTTGGTTGTTTCGTTGAACTCCTAATTCAATGAATTCTTTTCCTCCCTTATACGTCTCTTCTATTAAATAATTCATAATTTTCGTTCCGATATTCTGACGTTGATACCTTGCTTGAAGCACAATAGCTGTTATCCACAAGGCATTTATTTCTTCATTCACCCAGAGATACCCCCCTGAAGTGTCTTGAACCTCTATGACAAAAATTTTGTGATTATTTCCCCTCAAGAACTTAGCCATGTCAGAAAACCAGCTTTCCCAGCTCCACATTCGAGGTACTACCTCACCCATCTCTACATGCGATATTTCTTTTATAAACTCTAGATCTGAAGGTAGGGCTTTCCGTAGAATAACTAGAGGGTGAAAAGAAATATTTATTCGTGGTAATTCCAGCATTTTGCTTTCTCTTTCATATTTTTGTTGTTGCATAACCAATCATAAATAATACAAAGGCTTCCCTTAGCGAGTCAGTCAAAGGTACCAAAAAAGAAAAAAGTTTTCCAAATTGACTCAAAATTGACCAGAGGAAGTATGTGTTATCAGATGAAAGTGAATTTCATTCTCGATCTAGAAAAAAGTCTTATTGGTAGTGGTGTTTATAGCTCAGCTGTTAGGCTTGCTAATAAACTGACAGAATCAGGAATAAATACTGATGTAAATGGAACGAACTACCCATATGACATCTACCATTTTCAAACATCCCTTCCCCAATCTCTATGGAAAGCTAAGCTCCTCAAACGTAAGAAGAGAACTCACAAGATAGTAATGACTGGTCACACAACAATTGAGGATTTTCGTGATAGTTTCATTTTTTCAAACCGAATTAATTTTGTTCTCAAACCCTATTTAATGAAATTCTATTCTTATGCTGATTATCTTATTGCAGTTAGCAACTATAACCGTAACATCCTTCTTCGGTACGGATTTAATCCGTCTAATATCCAAGTAATATCTAATGGTATAGATCTGACAAAATTTCGCAAAAACCCTGAATTAAGGATAAAAACACGAAAAAATTTAGGGGTTTCAGACCAGCTCATTGTTATCACAGTTGGTATATGTATTTACCGAAAAGCTCCAGATATTTTTACCGAGGTTGCACTTTCCTCTCCAGAGCATCAGTTTTTCTGGATAGGAAAATATCTACCTCTAGGAACTATTGCACACTCTACGATCCTTAGAGAAAAACTGCAACTAGCAAGAAGGACTTCAAATATCCGTTTCACTGGGTATGTCTCACGATCAACGTTGGAAGCACTTTGGAATGCTGCAGATGTATTTCTTTATGTTAGTAGAGAAGAGAATCAAGGGATTGCATTACTCGAAAGTATGGCTTATGGGAAAGTCCCTATAGTTCGAGACCATCCTGTATTTGACTGGTTATTATCCGAAAAAGATTGCCTTAAAGGGAAAACCGTTGAAGATTTCTCAAACCAACTTAAACGACTTTCTTCAGATAAAAATCTCATGATAAACTTACAGGAAAACGGTAGATTGACTTTAAAGGATCACGACATTGATAAATCGGTAGAAAAGCTTGTCAATCTCTATACAGAAATTACCTAAATTTCGTCGAATTCTTCAACTTATTTGAGAGACTTATTTGCCCAATATAATGCACCAATAGCTCCAACGCTAACAAGAATGAAGAAGACAAATCCACCATAATTAATTATTATATCAATGGGTGTTAATGGTGTCTCTGTTGTTATTGGAACCTCTATAACAGTATATTTTACATCTCCTATGGCTTCTGAACGTCCAGGGATAATTATACTTATTATATACTCCCTTGCTTCTGCATCTCTTTCGATATCTAAATTGATTTTATATACTCCCTCTTCCTCATAAATGACTAATTTTCCATATGATAGATTGTTATCCACCACACCAATTAAATCCAACCCCTTAATTAATTTTCCTGTTGCATTGTCAATATGCACAGTAAAATTAATAGTCTTTTGATCTCCTTGATTGAGACCAGTGGATTCTTCTGCAGGAACAACTATAGGAGATCCTCTTACTTGAATAGAATGAGATAGGAGAATATCTTGATCAAGAACACCCAAGTCATAAGGCGCATTCCAGCGGATTCTAAAAAGATAATTTCCATGTTTAAGACTGGGATCAACTTCATCACTCCACAAAACTGAATTTCCGATATAATGATAATGAAACCGTTGTGAAATATCTATTTCAGAAGGAGTTTGACCTTGATCATCTAAAAATATTGTTAATTCCAAATCTTTCATCGGGATTGTAAGATTTATCGAGATATTACGGTTAGGATAATCAGATTCAAGAGTTTCATTATAATTGTGGAATTCTAAAGTGATATTACCTTCTAAATAATCAGTTATGTAATAATTTGTTGCAGGTAAATTTTCCTCAATAATATTAACCTTATATTTGACAGGGGGGAGGTTTAATGGGATTTTTACAGTTAAAGGATCCCCACCTTCACCATCAGACTTTTCATTAGTTCCTTCAATCGTAATAGTCAGGTTTGCTGAGAAGTTTCCATAAATCCCTCGATTTGGGATCTGGAAATTTAACGCCATTGTTTTTGCATTGTCAAATGGAGAAGTAAAATTACCGTCTAATATTGTCTCCCCTTTCGGGTCATATTCGACATAACCGTACGTTTTATCTGTCCATGGGAACCCTTCCCATTGAAATTCAACAGAAGTTGGATTATCAGGATCAACAGGATTTATCTTTAAATAATTAAGACTATACCATTCATCAGGAGTAGAATTGGCTTCAAGATATCCTAATATTGTAACATTATCTCCAGGTGAAAAAGCTTCGATATCTGACTCTTTTTCGAAGTATTCAGTGAAAATATATTGTGACTCACCTTGAGTTCTATTAGTAGATCCCCGAAGCATATAGATATCTTGAACAACATAATCCATGGGTTCTTCTACCGTGAAAGACATATTGATGGTTTTAATTTCAAGAGGATCACCAGACCCTTCTTTAATTTGATGAATTTTGAAAACAAATATCCAAGATCCGAAATAGACTTGGTGTTCAGGGAGTTGAACCTGAATCGTTGCTAGGCAATCAGACGGAGTAGTTGCATTCTCAGGGGATTCGACTTTAACAGTATATTCACTGTACAATTCTTCTCGAAATCCTCGATGTAACCAGGTAGAATTGATCCTCCCCTGAAAAGTATCCTTGTGGTTCACAATAGGACCCATTTCTTCCTTTGGAACCGTCCTTAGATCGACTCTAAAATTGTCAATGAACCAATAGGAGGTGGCATTATTAGCGAGGGAATTATCATCAGGTAAGATAAATCTAAATGTTTTTGAATTATTCTGACCCAAACTTTTTTTAAACGTGGCGTTTTCCCATTCATGGGTTCCTGTAGTTAGAGATTCATATCTCCATTCGCTATCTTTGGTATCTGGATTTTCATACCAATAACCAAATTTTAGAGCTGGTGGTATTTCATAAAGATAGAAATCATCTATCCAACCAGTGTAATAATCATCAACCCCGGAGTCGCGGCCTCGAAATACTACTTTGAGTTTTGTTGTATTTTCAGGTGTTTGCCATTTGAGAATTTGAGTGACGTACCCTTTATCATCAGGAATGGCATCTATTGAGCTAGAAGATGTTTTATAACCTGTATAACTCGTAGATGTTGAATTATAGGACTCGAGTCTTACATCCCAAGAGTTATCACCTGAAACTCCAGTAGCTTTTACTACCAAGATAATGTCATGAATTCCTTCTGTTACTAGTACAGTTTGATTGAGTAAGTATCCTTCTG
The DNA here is from genome assembly GCA_048939265.1 of Promethearchaeota archaeon. Taxonomy (GTDB): domain Archaea; phylum Asgardarchaeota; class Heimdallarchaeia; order Hodarchaeales; family Hodarchaeaceae; genus Hodarchaeum. The sequence goes on along the minus strand of JBHLPQ010000101.1, from coordinate 691 downwards.
TTCCATTAACACTTGCATAATAATTTCCTTCCGAAGCATTGTTTGGGTCTAAGATACGCTCAACGAATGAAGGATCAAAGTCCCATTCCGATACAATTGCTTCTTCAAACCCAGGGTTTAAGAGGAGATTCTCACCTTGAGAAAAATAATCAAAAGAAATTGAATAAAACCCAGATTCTAAAGAAGAGGAATTGTAATAAGCTTCAACTCCAGTAGTATCTGGATCAGAAACCTCTGTTAGATTCAGGTAACCTGAAGTTGCCTCTATTGTATGAAAACCTTCATTTGTCCAGTCTGGAATGTTTATATCATCGAAAGTGCGATCTTCGAAGATATCTTGGAAATTACTTTCGAAATCGAACGTAACCTCACTAATAGGAGATTCTAATTGCCATTCGAGTGAACCATTCATTTCTGCTGTAATACTTTCCGCTGTTATTTCCACCCATTCACCAGGCGCATAGCTATCCTTATCTGTTTTTAGCGTAGTATTCCCAGAGATTTTTTCTATTCCAATTCGGTTGGGAGGAGCATTATAAGATAATTTAGAATTTTGGTCATTACTAACTTGGTCTAAAAAAACCATAGATTTGGGAGGGCGTGTAGTATCAGCAATCACAAAGATAGCAACAATATTCATAAAAAGCAGCAGAATGATAATTAATGATGATATTCGTCTGAAATAATTCAT
>JBHLPQ010000258.1:574-4609 GCA_048939265.1 Promethearchaeota archaeon | reverse complement strand
ATAACCAATAGTTATAGTTTTGTGCTTCCCCCCTTAGATATACTATTAGGGGAAGGAGGAAGTACTCGGTCATATCCCAGTGTAGAAATCGCGATCCAGTGGGGTGATGTCTGGGATGGAGATATCTTTTTGTTAGATAATTTTGAAAACGAAGAATATGGCAGAGACCGAGGGATTTTGACCACCCAAACAATCAACGAAAGTGTTAATGTCACTCTCCCTGATGGAAGTACTACGACAGTTGGAATCTCTCAATACCGAGAAGTGTGGGATTATTCTGCTCTAGATTATATGATTTCCATTAGAATATTTGCAGAAGACGACCAGTTTGTAATGAATAAGACTATAAATCCATTATTAAGAGATTACACTGGTACTACGATCCCTCTTGAGAATTTACACCCAAATAAAGCTTATTCCATTGAGGTTGAAACGATTCATTCAACTCATAAGAAAGTGGAGGCGCCTAATCCTGAGGCAACAAGTGCGGAGACCAATACGAATCTTTCAGCCATTAAAACCTATCTAACAGAATTACCGTGTAACAGTACAGAAAAATACGGGAATGATCCTGATGAGATCTTAGAAAACTACATCAATGAGACGGACCCTGACCTATATGCAATCTTGTATAAACCATATTTTGAATGGGAGGAGTTTACTACACGAGTAGCTTTAGATTGCGATGTTCAATTACTAACCCCCACTTTTGGATATTCTTATGTTAATCCCCCTAACGAAGGGACATACTTCCTGAATATAACAGAAGTAACAGATGATTATCGAGTATGGGTCTATGATCCAATAACAAGTCAGAATTGGGAAAATCTAGATCAAAACGGTCTAATCAAATACTCATTCCTCTATGAGGGTTATGGTTCTACGACCATCAATAATGAATCCAAGATACAATGCATGTTACTCTTTCCCGTTATCACAGATAGGAGCAAGGCGATTGAGCTCCCTGAGAAGGGAACATTGGAAGCTCACGGGGTTGTAAAAAACTATCCAACAACGAGACCATATGAGGTTTATGATCAAATTCTAAACACACCTTCCGCAGAGTTGACTCTAGAGAACATACTGGATCATTCTAGTCTACTAGCTGTTATTTCTCCTTATGTTCCCAGCGAGCTGGTCATTGACCAGTCGAGATTATTAAAACAACTCTTTTTATTTTATAATCGGACAACCTGTCTCTTTGGGAATAATTATGAAGATACTCTGGAGGTTTGGAGAGTATTGGATATTTTTGGAATATCTGGGGTTCTGTTTTCTCAGGAAACGTATAATCAAGTGTTCATGAGTTATTTCAATCGATCTTACCACGAAGAACTTGATAAAAAGGGGGATCTGCAAGAAGTCGCCATCCTTATGGACGAGAACAATCCAGGGAGAAAAACCCATGATACCTATATCTTCATTCAACTCTTGACATATAATTCTCCTTGGATTAAGCAGGCAGTAGTCGATCCAAGCTCGAGTATCATATGGAATAATGAACATGAAGGGGTGATGCTTCCCAGATTCGTGGAATCTTCTTACGGGCAGTTGCTAGAGACAACCTCAAATGAAGTCTATGAGGAGTTATATACGACCTATGGAACTGATTTAAAGGAAATGATCCAACAGAACCAGAAATCATTTCTCCTGAGTGAATCTCTGTACCTAGATAAAGAATTAATGTATTGGTTACACCAGGTTTTCACACCCACGATCTTCGATCTTGCCCTCCAGGTTTTGGTATCTTGTATTATTGGACTATGCTTATTAGTTTCAACGAATGAGATTTTCCCATTCAGAAAGAAAATCTTAGCAGGAATAATGGCATTAATCATCATAATGCAAGGTTTTTCGACTCCAATTTTATTTAGTGAGTTTTATGGGACATTATCTGAGTATGTCAAGGCTACTCAGGCCATGTTTGAGATGCTAGAGGAGGGGGTCTATGGTTTGGCCCAGAAAGTGGGACGAGTAGCGGGGATGCTTCTCATCAAGCCATTGGAAGTTCCCCAAGACATACTGGGTACGACAACTTCCACTTTACCTTCGCAGAAGACCTATCTAGGAAATGCGACAGATGAAGCCTATAGGCAGTATGTACACCAGTTTCAACAGATGAGAACAGCCTGGGATAGGTATTATGGCACTTCAGGAGGAACAAGAGCAGATTACTCAAGTGATATAATCCCTAAGTCCTATAATGAATATTTAATAGTCTTGTCTGGAAAGACCATTGATCAATATACCGCTCAGAAGCTTGTTGAAAATGAGGAGAAAGCGAAAGTCGAAGAAGATCGAGAAAATCAGAGGATACTCAAACTCGGATTTTTGGATGACATCGCAGGGCATTTAGGATCTTCCTCAAAAAGACTTGAATCAGCCGTGACGGGATCTGTCGGCGATATTTATAGGAGGATTGATGATGGCGTAGCTTATCGGAATGCAATCCGAAATGATTTAGCCATAAAACACGGGTTCACCCAAGAGACCGATCTCTTCGATACTATGCACGGGGTTCTTGGGGAAACAGCTCAATACATGACTAATACAAGAGCAAATCACATTATTCCTAGAATTGGAGAAGATATCGGTGGAGCGACCACCTACCGTTACACTGACATTTATGACGGGAATCTTCAACGGGTGTTTAATTATGTAAATAGTTTCGATGATATCCCTCTGACAGCTAAATCGGAGATGTGGATTCTTGAGAATATCATGGCGTTAACACGAATGTGTTTCGGAAACGACAACTACAGAGTGGTGAAATACCTCAGCAGTTTTGGTTTTTCTTCAGCATCGGACGTGGTCGATACTGGAAAGATGGTAGGCACGGTAATAGAGACTGATGACACCCTATCCTTCGTGATAAAGAGAGTAGGTGGGACACCAGAGGTATTCACTATTAGGAAAGCGCCTGAGAAAGTAATGTTAGATGACTTGATATTGGATAATAGACTGGGATTAGCGGAGATGCTGGATATCATGGGGGGAAATGCGATGGCAAAGAACATTGAACTGGTCGAATTCACAGAGGATGGACTATCATTCATCAATGTCGCGTCAGCAGACGAGGTAGGGACGCTGATCTCAACTGTGCGCTCACAGAGGTATGTAGGTGCGGACGGGTTAACCACGAAAAGCCTCGGACAAATATTAGCGGAGTGTGCGACCCCTGCAGAGACACGATCAGCAATACTCAGTTCTGACGATGTATTAGGCTCACTAGGAATGAGTAAAAGCCAATTTGTGGATTCGTGGAATCGACATGTTTTGAGTGGAGGGGTCATTGATAATGATTTACGAGAAATTGCAGATGCAATTGACCCAAATCTAGGAAAAGGGTATTTAGGAGACCAACAATGGATGTTATACGATTCTACGGATTATTTGGGTTCAATCTTTGATGATTTCTTATATATAGGTAATCCAGAAGCTACTGCAAAAAAGATAATGGATATACAGAGCGGAAGGGCTAACTTGATGAGAGAAGGAATTGAAGATTCCTGGTATAGCCTAATTCCCGCTGAAAGAACCTTAACAGAACAAGAAAAAAGGATATTGTCTGTACTATACGACGAAAAGGGTTTGGGTCATATGGAGGAATTCAGGGGAAGGATACATACATGGGGAGATCCATATGTATATAGACTGAAGTACACAGAGAAAGAAATACAGACGACCCTTTTTTACAGTATGTATGAATACTGGAAATATTATTCGGTTGATAAAATTAAAGTAGGAGACAAAACTTCTTGGAATGACTTACTTATGCCCGATTGTATCCGACCGAAATCACAATCCCCTGTTGTTTCAACTCCCCCAAAGAGTATCGAATTTACTGTGGTGAAGCTCGATCAGTCAGAACTCTTACGCAGTCTAAAATATTTTGACGATGCTCCGACTGCCTACGAAGATTTAGTGAGGGGAATAGTGCAAGCCCGACTCAATAAAGAGTCTGCAACATTTACACTCCAAGATGTAATCGATGGGGGGTGGAAAAAAGTGAAAAACCCCACGTTAGACTTTAAA
>JBHLPQ010000258.1:0-564 GCA_048939265.1 Promethearchaeota archaeon | reverse complement strand
TGGTATGAGCCTGCGTATGACAAAGGTTCATTTACGAATGTTGCAGCTTACCTTTTTCAAAATGATGACGTCAGAAAATTAATGGATTGGGATGCTCGGAATTGGTCAAGAGGAGTAATAATAGGACTTGACCACACTAATGGGATTATCTCTACTAATCCTGACATTCGAGTGCCATATGTACATGCTAGCACGATAAATGCAAAACTTGCCCAAGCGAAGCTTATCACGGCTAATTCCGACAAAGGTAACATCCTTAGAGACTTCTCTAAGACCATAGGCTTTGGAGATATGACGCATAACCTCTGGTTCCTGAGGAAAGGGGATGAAATAGCTGGAACAGTTATGAATAAGAATGTGATTGTTATAGGAAGCTGGGGGGATTCCCCCAGTACCCGCAGGCTAGGGGAATTAATAGAAGCAATGTATCTAATGCGAACTAAAACAAAGGGGTCTTCTGTAGGAAAGTGGGACAAATGGTTACCCAGAATTTTTCCTAATCATATGCTCCAGTTTAATAGATCTCATAGTGTTGTGAAAAATTTAGTAAACCAGCTAAACTAC
>JBHLPQ010000007.1:0-46634 GCA_048939265.1 Promethearchaeota archaeon | reverse complement strand
AACAAAAAGAGAATAGACTGCTATTCTTTTCATTGTTATATTGTTTCGATAGTTAAATTGCCGTATATAAATGAATTCGAGTATCAGGTTCAATATGGCCCTTTAACATATAAGCATTTGAAGTATTTTGACCGTTATGAAATGGAAATCAAGTCTTTCCTGAAAGAATTTGTTTTACAACACAAAGATTTTTGTACTTTCGACCAAATTTATAATTATTTATCAGAAGATATTTCCAACCAATTAGAACTTCCCAAACAACTGTTAATCCCTCTACTATTACGTACACTAGATCTTGAGAAAATTGGTCCGCTTTTAATCGACGATCAAATTGATGAAATATACCTAGATTCGAGCAAGAAGAATCTATACATTGATCACTCAAAGCATGGAAGATGTAATACATCTATAAAGCTTACAAAAGATGAAATTGAATCCTTTATTTATCGAGTTGCCTTAGAAAACGATTTTTCATTAAACAAAAGCAATCCAACAATGAAAACAGATTTCATTTCTAGCTTATTCCATACTCGAGTTACAGTTGATATTCCTCCTTTAACGATTGAAGATTTTCACATTGATATTCGTAAATTTCGTTCAAACAAACTTAGAATTCCAGATTTAGTTAATAATGGAAGTATGAGTTTAAATCAAGCTCGATTGTTGATCTTCTTGATTCAGAATCTAGTTTCAATTTCTATCATTGGTCCTCCAAATTCAGGCAAAACAACATTACAGAACGCTCTAATCGAATATATCCCTCCACATTTACGGCTCCTATCTGTAGAAGATGTTCTTGAAACTACTGAAACAAGACAGGGTAATATTGTTAAATTTCGTTTAGGATACGATCCACATGAAAGCATGGTTCTTTCGAAGTCATTGGAGATACAAAAGATTTTACATAGAAGCCCAGATTTTGTTAATTTAGGAGAGCTTTCTACAAAAGATAATTTTTCAGCCTTCTTAAATGTTCTATCTGTCGGAATACCTTCGATTCAAACAATTCATGGCCGAAACCCTGAATTCTTGTTTAATCGCTTAAAAGACATATATGAAATTCCACTAGAACTTTTAAAAACTTCTTTCCCTCATATTTTCATTGAACTAAATGTATCCTGGATCAGAAATGTAAAAAAACGTGCAATTATGAGAATTGCTGAGTTAACAAATGAAGGGAAAATTAAGACTCTCTCTGAAAAAGATTTTGAGCTTTTTCTTTCCCACCCTAACTCTGACTCAAGAATTTCTACCTTGAATTATCTGATAACCCATAACCAGCTTAATTTAAATCAGGTTAGAATTAATTCCAAGAATATTGCCTTAGAATTGTGCCAGGAATCACATTGTGAAACTTAGGGGCTTAATCTTCGGAAAGTGTATGAAATAAAGTTTGGTAATAAAAAAGATAATTCATTTTCTTCAAAGAGGAGTCTGTTCTGCATAATCTTGGGAGTTTATATGCCTTTGAAAATTAATATCATGGATTCAGATACCTTCTAGTATTAGTAGGGATAAGAGTGATCATATTTGATAGAGATCTTTCTCTTGAGATAACAACGTATTTACAAAGATTATCTTCCGAGATAGATGCCTTTTTTTCAACAATTTTCCCAATTTTGCTTTGTATCACGATTGTAACAATAAATCTCTCTATTGTTTTTGGAGCTTTAGTCTATCTCTTGGATCATAATGAGAATAATGGAAAAATGATGATTGTTAGATCACTAGCGATTTTAACGCTTATAATCTTTATTTTCAATCCAATTTTTCCTAATATAGGAGAAGTGAATGAACCATTTGAGGGATTTCTATCTATAACTTCCTACATTACTGCTTATATGCTATTTATTTTCGCTTCTTTATCTCTTATTATATTTCTTGGAAATCTAGGATTATACATTATATCATCAGATACAAAGCATAAAAAAGCTTTGAAAAAGAGTGTAATCTGTATTTTATGTGTTGTTTTACCAATGGGTTTTCAATTTCCTAATATGCCATTATGGAGGTCTTAATCATTTGATTGAAATCTTCATTGGAATTTTATCCACCTGCTTGGAAATAATTTTATCTGTGAAATTTGGAGCTCTTTTAATAACTCTTGGTTCAATTATTTATGCTCCAACTGGTAATCGAATTGGAAAATTCTGTCTACTAGTTGGACTTTTTATATTTACTCTAAATAACCTAATTCATTATAGCTAACTGAACTTCAGTAACATAAAGGACTACTTCCAAGTAAGCATTCCAATGCTGTGATCTGGGTTATCAGTCATAATTTGAATATTAGAACATATAATTTTTTATTATCTCTTTTTTTTTAATCTTTAGGCTTCTTTAATCTGTATTCCCCTCCGATAATACCGCCATCAATCTTTCAATTGAAGGAGACAAACTTCTGGTTTGTCTTAGTCAAAATACATAAATAATTATGCAGCTAGCGTTAGTTAAGTAATTTTCACATTCCTTGCCAGAATCCTTCCTTAAAAACTCATTAATATTCTCTAAATTCTTTATTTTGCTCTATCTGTTATATTATTGGGAGACTACCTTATGTGGACGCCTGAATTAAAAAAAATTAACCAAATTCAATTTGGGATACTTTCACCTGATGAAATCAGAAAGCTGGCTGTTACAAAAATTATTACCGCTGATACTTACAATGAGGATGGGACGCCTATTGAAGGTGGTTTAATAGACCGTCGTCTTGGTACAATCGAACCTGGTCAACGTTGTAAAACCTGTGGAAATCAAGTAGGGGATTGTCCAGGCCACTTTGGTATGATCGAACTTGCAAGACCAGTTGTTCATGTAGGGTATGCAAAATCAATTATTTATAAGCTACTTCGCTCAACATGCAGAGCTTGTTCACGAATTTTGCTTGATTCACTAACTATAAAAAAATATCAACGTTTAATTGATAAAGCTGCTTCAGAGGATGATATTAAGGCTACATCGGAGACAATTAAGGAAGTGGTTAAAGAAGCCAGGAAGAAATCAGAATGTTCTCACTGTAGTCAGCCTCAATATAAAATCAAATATGAAAAACCCACTAGTTTTTATGAAGAAACTCCTGAAGGATCTGTGCGTATTACACCTTCAGAGATTCAAAAACGGTTTGAGGGAATTCCAACACAAGACTTAAACTTATTAGGTATCGACGCGAACCATTCTCGCCCAGAACGGATGATTTTATCTGTTTTACCCGTACCTCCTGTATCTGTTCGTGCATCAATAACACTAGAATCAGGTGTACGAAGTGAAGACGATTTAACACATAAATTAGTAGATATTATTAGGATTAATCAAAGACTAAGGGAAAATATAGAAGCAGGAGCTCCCCAACTCATTGTAGAAGACTTATGGGAGCTTTTACAATATCATGTAACAACTTTTATGGATAATGAAGTTGCAGGAATACCGCCTGCAAGACACAGATCTGGTAGAGCTTTAAGAACACTTACTCAAAGGTTGAGAGGGAAGGAAGGACGGTTTCGAGGAAATTTATCTGGAAAGAGGGTTGATTTTTCGGCTAGAACAGTCGTTTCACCTGATCCCAATATATCAATAAATGAAGTTGGAGTTCCTGAACAAATTGCTAAAATATTAACAGTTCCAGAGAGAGTTACTGAGTGGAATATCGAAGAAATGAAAGAATTGGTGATGAATGGTCCCAATCCAGAAATAGATGAGAAAACTGGTGTTTCTAAAACTGGATCTAATTATATCATAAGACCAGATGGTAAACGAATTGATTTGAGATTTGTTGGTGACCTAAATAACACAGCAGAGATGATCGATCAAGGTTTCATTGTAGAACGACATCTCCGTGATGGAGATATGGTTCTCTTTAATCGGCAACCATCTCTACATCGTATGTCTATCATGGCTCATGAAGTTCGTGTGATGCCTTTTAAGACATTTAGATTACATTTGTGTGTATGTACTCCATATAATGCTGATTTTGATGGGGATGAAATGAATCTCCATGTTCCTCAAAGTGAAGAAGCTCGTGCTGAAACGCGGGTTTTGATGAGAGTTCAAGAACAAATACTATCCCCGAGATATGGAGGACCGATTATTGGTGCACTCCATGATTATGTGTCTGCCTCTTTTTTACTCACTCGAAAAAAGACTTTAATCTCGAAAGAAGACGTTTGGCAACTACTCCTTGCGGGGAATTATGAAAGAGAACTTCCTTTACCAGCAATTGCCTACCCCTCAGAACTTTGGACAGGAAAACAAGTTTTCAGTTTGTTATTACCTTCAGATGTCAATGTAACCACAAAATCTCGTACCTGCCGTAAACATGAAGTCTGTAAAGGAGAATTATGTGAGTATGATAGCTCTGTATATATTAGAGGGGGTCAATTACTTTCTGGAGTAATTGATCGACGAGCAATTGGTGCGGATGAATCTGAAAGTGTATTACACGTTGTAGTCAAAGATCATGGAAGTGATAGAGCTAGGAAGTTTTTAGATTCACTAACTCAAATGCTGCTAGAATTTCTCTCTCATGAAGGATTCAGTTTGGGATATTCTAACATCAACATGCCTGATGAGGGTAAAAAAAGAATTAAAAATCTTATCATGGAGAACGAAAATGCAGCAAACGACATCATTGAAGCTTATCAACGAGGTGAATTAGAACCTCTTCCAGGAAAATCTCTTGAGGAAACTCTAGAAATGCGTATTATGAGTGTTCTAGCTAAAGCTAGAGATAGTGCGGGGAGTGTTGCAAACGATTATATGGGAATTTCAAATTCAGCAGTTGTAATGGCGTCAACTGGGGCTAAAGGTACTCAACTTAACATCGCTCAGATGGCTGCGTGTGTTGGCCAACAATCTATTAGGGGAGAAAGAATATTGAGGGGATATCGAAAACGTTCATTACCACATTTCAAGAAGAATGATATTGGGCCTGTTGCACGAGGTTTTGTACGCTCTAATTATCGAATTGGGTTATCCCCTACTGAATTCTTTTTCCATGCACAAGGAGGGCGTGAAGGATTAGTAGATACAGCTGTTAGAACTTCTACTAGTGGTTATCTCCAAAGGAGATTAGTTAATGCATTACAGGATCTCCATGTAAATTATGACATAATTGTCAGAACAACTGAGGGAGATGTGGTTCAACTTCGATATGGAGAAGATGGAGTAGATCCAATGAAATCATATCACGGCAGACCTGTAGATATTGAGGCGATTATTGAAGAAGTTCTTTCAGAAGAAGATTAAGGGGATTAATATGCCAAAGTTATCTAAGGATCAGCTGCAAGCACTAATTAATGAAAGAGAGGATCGATTCCCCAAAAGTATCCGATCTGACATATTTCACAAGCTATCAGAATTGCCAAATTTAAATAAGAAAGTTGTGATGAGAATTCTAGATTCAGTTGAAGACGCGTATTTACGTTCTCTTGTTGAACCTGGAGAAGCTATTGGAACAGTAGCAGCTCAGTCAATAGGAGAACCTGGAACTCAGATGACTCTAAAAACCTTCCATTACGCAGGTGTAGCTGAATTAAATGTAACATTAGGCTTACCACGTTTAATAGAGATTCTAGATGCACGTAAAAATCCCGCATCTCCCTATATGACGGTTTATCTTGAAGAACCTTACTCTAAAGACAAAGAAAAAGCTCAAGAAGTCCAAAGAATGATCGAATTATCTACTGTTGAATCAATAAGCGATGACATCACAGTGGATCTCGCCTTAATGCAAATTAAAATCGCGTTAAACGATATCCTAATGGAAGATAAAGGTTTAACCCCGGAACTCATTATCGATAAACTTTCAAAGTTAAAGAAAGGTGAAGTAACTCATAACAATAATGAGATTATTATAGACTCAAAAGATTTGACAATAGATGATATTTACAAATTAAATGAAAAAATCAGGGATCTTAAATTAAAAGGCGTAAAAGGAATAACACGAGTTATCATATCGAAAGATCAGGAGCTAGATGAATGGGTTTTATATACTGCAGGGAGTAATCTCCCTGACGTATTAAGTATCCCTGGTGTTGATCCGACAAGAATTAAAACTAATCATATCCAGGAGATTCGGGATACCCTTGGAATTGAAGCTACAAGGCAAGCAATCATTGATGAAGCTACCGCTGTCTTACAAGATCAAGGATTAGATGTGGATATTCGTCATATAATGCTTGTTTCCGATATTATGACTCAAGATGGTAATCTTAGACAAATCGGTCGTCACGGTATTAGCGGTGAAAAAGAAAGTGTTCTTGCCAGGGCTTCCTTTGAAGTAACAGTGAAACACTTATTGAATTCAGCTGCCCGTGGTGAACGTGATAAACTCCGTGGAATTACTGAAAACGTTATCATCGGTCAAATCATACCCCTGGGCACTGGTACTGTAGATCTTATTATGTGGTCTGGATATCAACGGGATAAAAGTAGTGTTGAGGAAGTAAAACCATGAAACAAGAATTAGAAAAAGCCATAAGCATGGCTATAAGTACTGGAAAAGTGAAAATAGGATATAATGCTACCCTTAAAAGTGTTTTAAGTGGAAAAGTGAAAGCAGCTCTAATATCAAATAATATTCCATTAGACTCAAAAAGAAAGCTATTAAGGAATTGTGAACTTTCACAGATCCCCGTTATTGAATACGAAAAAACTGGATTTGATCTTGGTGCAGCATGTGGGCGACCTCATACTGTTTCTACACTAGCTATTTTAGATCCAGGTAATTCAAAAATTTTAGACTATATTTGATAGGATGTTATCACTTGTCAAATATTCGAATGTCCCAAGAAGAACTTCGGTTTATTTCTATTCTTGAAGGACTTACAGGTGCCCTCGCTGTAGATTGTGTTTGGGATAAAACAGAAACTCGTGTCATTTTCGTGGTTAAACGTAATGATACAGGGAAAGTAATTGGTCGTGGAGGCACAACTATAAGACGGCTTCGTGATCATTTTCAAAAGCAAATTGATATCGTTGTATATTCTGAAAATGTAGAAAATTTTGTCGCAAACACTCTTGCACCTGCTAAAACAAAAAACATTGAGATTCATGAAAAATCAGGAAAGAAAACAGTTGTAGTTACAGTTATTCCACAGGAAAGAGGCAAAGCCATTGGCAAGAATGGTAGAAATATACAAAGATCTCGTCTTTTACTGAAAAGACACTTTGGAATTAATAACGTAATCATCCAAAGCCCTCCCTAAATTTTAAAGGCCATTTAGGAAATAAAATCCTTCTTATATCAAATGAAAACTAAGAAATATTAGCCCCATTCGGTTCAAAGTTGAGATTATATCGTTTGATAGCACATCTTAAGATTTTAAAATAATTTGGCGAAGAAATATGACTGGATTGAAATCACCACGAGGAGAATTTGCTGCAAGCAAATTATTACGGAAAAGAAAGAAATTTCGTTGGAAGAGTACAACTTACAAAAGAAAAGTTCTTCGCTTAAAAGAGAAATTCGATCCTTTAGAAGGAGCTCCTCAAGCACGTGGAATTGTCATCGAGAAAGTCGGAATTGAATCAAAGCAGCCTAATTCTGCGATTAGAAAATGCGCTAGAGTTCAATTAATTAAAAATGGAAAACAGGTTACTGCATTTATTCCTGGCGATGGGGGCCTACTATTCATAGATGAACATGATGAAGTTATAATCGAAGGAATTGGAGGTGCTAAAGGGGGGGCTATAGGTGATCTTCCTGGTGTCAGATATAAGGTAGTTCACGTCAATGGGGTGAGTCTCAGTGCACTACTTTCTGGAAAAAAAGAGAAACCAATGCGTTAGTCCTTTTCTGTTTTCACCCCCAGATTCTTAATTCTTCTTTATTTTCTAATGTGGGATAGAGAGAAATGTCTAGGATTAAGTGGTCTCCAACAGAATTCAGATTATTATCTCCTGAGATTGTTAATTGGACACGAGAGAAATTTGAGTTATATAATCTAATTTTTAATTATGTAAAAGATATTGATTCATTTCATGAAGGAAATGTTAAATTAGAACAATATTCACTGCCAGCACAACTCATCGCATTCATCTTAGCTTATACAGAAAAAGATCTTATGAATCAGAAAATCGTTGAATTTGGATCAGGGACTGGGAGATTCAGTCTCCCATTATTAAAGTTCTTTTCCTCCACTTTACTTTGTATTGATGTAGACTCTGAAGCAATACTCAATTTGAAAAGGTCCCTCAAAACACAAAAACTCAATGCTGAGCTGCTTATATCAGCTGTTGAGTTTCTTGAAACTTTTTCTTGGAATAGACGTTTTGAGGTGACTATTATGAATCCTCCTTTTGGGACCAAGAGGAGGGGTATTGATATTGTTTTTTTAGAAAAAGCATTAATTTTTTCCAAAAAAATAATTACCATTCATAAATCAAATCAAGAGTCACGAAGACTGATTAACAGGACAAGTCAACAATATAATAAATTTTGTGAGATTTTAGCAACATTAGAATTTCCTATTCCACCTTTATTTACGTTTCATAAAAAATTGACTCACTATGTTTGCGTAGATATTTACAGAATTAGTGAAAAAACTCAATACGGATGTTGATCAAGATGTATATGTCCTATTTCTTATCACAATCAAAATAAGTAATTTTCTCGAACATTATTAAAAAGCTAAAGAAGGTAGTATAAATGGGAATGGACATGGAAGATAGCAAGAAATCAAACTCAGATGAAGAATGGGTATTACCAGGTGATAAAATAGCAGTAATAGAAGAGTTCCTACCAGATGAAACATGTTATGAACAAGATGGGGGCATTTATTCAAATACTCTTGGTCGTGTAGTGACCGACACCAAAAGACATAAGATTTCCGTAATTCCTATCAATCCTCATCGAACATATAAGAATGGTGATATTGGAATGGGCCGTGTAGAATTCATGAAAAAACAAATTGCCTCAATTAATATATATCATTTAAATCGTGAAAATCACATGATCCCAATCAATGCAGTATTGCATGTATCAGAAGCATCTCGACGTTTTGTAAAGAATATGTATGAAGTTGCTCGGCCAGGGGATTGGATTAGATTCCGAATAATCAGAGCAGCAAAACCAGTTTATGTGAGCTTAATTGGAGAGGGTTTAGGAGTCATAATATCCTATTGTATCCAATGTGGCCATGAATTAAAATTTAAAAGACGTAATACCTTAGAATGTCCCAATTGTGATACGATTCAAACAAGAATCACATCAAAATACTATGGGAAACCACTAATTCGTGATTTGAGGCCATTTAGGAATGAAACCAGATGATAAAAGGATATGGGATATAGTAGGTCAAAACGAAGACCGGTGGAGAAAAAAAAAGAAAAGGTCTGAAGATTATAAAACCGTTGATGCAGTAATTGATCAAAATACTGCAAAAGAACTGAGACGATTACAAACCAAAGGATTTCTTAGTTCTATAACTGGAACCATTGCTTCTGGAAAAGAAGCAGGAGTTTTTTTGGCTGAACTTGGATCAGAAGGTATTGAGTACTGTAAAGCGTTTTCAATTACTTCACCAATTGTTGTGAAAATATTTCGCACTAGTACACTTAATTTTAAACGGATTATTAGTTATATCCATGGTGATATGAGATTTAGAAAGTACAGTAGAAAAACTCGGCAAATTATTAACCTCTGGGCAGAGAAAGAATATAGTAATCTTCAAAGAAGTTCAGAAGCAGAAATTCATGTACCAAAACCGATTTTGATAAAGAATAACATTTTATTCATGGAACTTCTTGGAAAGGATGGAGAACCATATCCTTTACTACGATACACACCTGAAGCGGTAACGCCGCAATTTTTGACACAGATCCTGAACCAAATCAAACTTCTATTTCAACAAGCTGGTCTTGTACACGCTGATTTATCCCCATATAACATTTTAATTGGAGACGAAATTGCCTATTTCATTGATATGAGTCAGAGTGTATTGGTAACTCATCCAAAAGCTTTTGAATTTTTATATAGAGATTTGAGGAATGTACTATCTTTTTTCTCGGGAAAGGGATTCGATGTTCCTGACGAAAAAATACTATTTGATGAAGTTACCAAGGATTATCCAGATAAAAACCTTATATCAGTTGATCAATAGGTTTACATAAGGTGATAAAACCCGAATGGTAATTGAAAGCCGACTGAAAATTCCTAAAAGTCGTATTGGCGTCGTAATTGGGAAAAAAGGTATTGTAAAATCTGAAATAGAATCATTTACAGGTGTTTCTATTCACATTAACAGCGAGGATGGTTCAGTTCATATAACATCAACATCAGAATCAACTGATCCAACCTCTGTTTGGAAAGCTCGTGACATAGTAAAAGCAATTGGGAGGGGATTCAGTGCTGACAAGGCCTTCAATTTATTGGACGACAATATTTTCCTCGAAACAATTGAACTCGGAGGTACAAAGAACACTATTAAAAGAATTAAATCACGAATTATTGGTGAAAAGGGAAAAGCAAGAAAGATGATAGAGGCGAGTACAGAAGTACATATCTCAATTTTTGGTAACCAAGTTTCTCTCATTGGAGAACTATCAGAAATTAGGCATGCAAGAGATGCTATCATGCAATTAGTTCATGGTTCGAAACATAGCACAGTTTATCGTTACTTAGAACGATTACGTTTTAGATCTAAACAGGAACCTCTAAGAATTTGGAAAAAACGCCATCTCGACGAAAATTGAAACAACTTTTTTAAAAAAACCCCTACCTCACTGCTTTGACTACCTAGGGCCGATAGCTCAGCCTGGAAGTAGCGCCTGGCTTGCAAACAGACTATTAGTAGCTTCTGTTCAAGATATCAGGAGGTCGTGGGTCCAAATCCCACTCGGTCCATTCCTTCTTTGAAAAAAATGAATTAATAAAAAGTAGAGTTTTTTGTAATGTAATTATCACTGTTAGGAAAATAATGATCCTAATTCCTTGAGTAATTCATCAGCATTAACTAGAAGCCAATCTAGAACTCCAGTTACAATTGACAATATAAGTAAGAATCCGAATAGACTCAATCCGATTAGTATTCCTTCTTCAACTAAAGGTGATCCTCTTCTTCTAATCCGCAATAACTTCGTCAAGGAAATAACTTTCTTCTTTATAGTAAGAAAAATCATGATTTCACCAACTTCTTTCTTTCTTCTCCTCTTTTAACCTCCCGAAAATTAGAACTAGAATTCGGATTCTTGGGTAATTAAAATACAATGTAATACTGGAAGTATTGGTGCATCTCATGCGTTTGTTTTCCCCAAATAATTCCAAACCTTTGAAAATGGTAATCTTAGGTGAAGGAGGAGTTGGAAAAACGACGATATCAAGAACATTTATCAGAAACTCATTTTTTAAAGAAGCTAGACAGACTATTGCAGTTGATTTCCATTCAAAAGTATTTATCGACCATAATAAGCATAAGAGTAAGATTCAAATTTGGGATCTAGGAGGACAAGACCAGTTCAAGAATATGGGTGTATTCAAAGAATTTTGTAAAGGTTCTGATGTTGCACTCTTATGTTTCGATCTTACAGATATGTCTTCTCTATTCGCGATTCCTGAATGGTTGACATTCATTGAACCCCATGTACCAAAATTCTTAATTGGAACAAAATCAGATATTGCTTCTTCAGAAGAAAGGAAAATTGATTTAATTGCTTTTCAGAAGAGATTCCAATGTGTTTCTTCTTTTAAATGTTCTTCAAAGGATGTACTCTCTGTAGTAGAAGTTTTTGAAACAATTATTGAATTTGTTCAGAATTATAAAAGAAGTAAGAAAGAAATTTCTCTAGATTCATCATTAAAAGTCATTAAGCATCAATTAGCTATTTAAGGTGAATTTAATGCAAAAATTATTAAGAAAAATGCAAAAACAAGATAGTAAAAGAATATTAAGCGGTGTCCCTGGTTTTGATAATCTAGTGTTTGGAGGATTTCGAAGAAATTCTGTCAATGTGATCATTGCTGATCCTGGATGTGGGAAATCAACATTTTGTTGGCAGTTTTGTTCCCAAGAACTTCAGTCTCCAGCTTTGTTTGTCTCTTTAGAACAAGACCTAAATTCTGTACTCCAGGACTGTATGGATATAGGTTTAGTGCAATTTGAAGAGAAATACAAAAGAGGAAATCTTCAATTCCAGGTAGCATTTTCAGAAGATTCAGACTTGACTTCAGGTGAAATTGCTTTACGCTTTTTCATGTCTGAGCTTCCGAAGTATCTAGAAGTAATCAAAGAAACAGCAGAGGGATTTCATGGAGGTATCCGAATAGCAATCGATCCTCTTACCCCTTTACTTCTAGAAATCCCAGAAGCAAATCAACAGAGAAACGTAATAAATCGAATTTTCTCTTCACTAAGAAAGATTGGAACATCAATTGTTACAATTGAAAGAGGATTTGGAGAAACTCTTGCAAGGATTCCACTTTTCCTATCTGATTCAATTATTGAATTAGAACATATTGGATTAGGTGGAATATACAATAGAACTCTTAACATTCGTAAATTCAGAGGATCTGCTCATTCTGAAACACCTCAGCCCATTGGTTTTGAAAAAAATAGAGGGTTACTAGTATATGATATCTCAAGATAGAAATATTCAAACTTTCTCGACCTTATCAACAGTCATAGCTTCAATTGGAGAAGAGCTCAGACATTTAGCTGAGTTTGATGATGTACAAGCTGTACTACTTTTTCGAGTAGACGGACGAGTTCTGGAATCTCTGTATCAAGAGGAACTATCTGAGACTGTGTTAATTGTTGTAGGTTGGGTTAGAAATATCATTTCAAAGACAACAGAGGAGCTTCAGCGGGGGTCAAGGTCGGTTAAATATGATAAAGAAATCAACCCCAAGTTAAGGATTCCAGTCTATTTTTATCTTGCTGGGAGATCGAGTATTTTAGTAACTCTCTTAGATTCAAAAGCAAATAGTGGATTAATGGAAATTGAGATGAGTCGGACTGCGAAGCGGTTGGGATGGATTATTGATGAGAAACGACTCTTAGGTTGAGGAGGAAAGATATTCCTATCAAAGAGGTCTTGAAGTGAAAGCTGCCGTGGGTATTCATATTAATCATGATATAACACAAGCTACAATAAGAGCTTTAGATCAAGCTGAAGCTAGGTTGCTTAAAAAGCCAGATTTGATCTTATTCTTCACTGCTTCTCATCCTGGGGGTGCTAAGGTCTACAACAGGGCAATGTCAATAATTCGAGAAAGACACCAAGACGTTCCATTAGGAGGTTGTTCTGGTATCGGAATTGCAACAAAGGATGATTATGGTATAAAAGGGGCAGGAATCATGCTTTTATCTGGTATTGTCGCGAAAAGTAATGTTATAAAACGCTTTCGGATTGGAAATCGGTTTAAAACTCGAAAAGTGATCAAAAACTGTGAAAGAACAATACAGAAAGCCAAAGAGAAAGATGGTTCTAATACTACACATATTTTTTGCCCTCCTGGCCTCGGATTTCCTAAATTTATGGCAAGTATGATGGATCATAAGATAGAGGGGTTCAATCCATTCTTTGCCTTGAATAGCTGGGTATGGCGGAAGTTTTCTTTTCTACCACGCCTTACTGGGCCGCTTATGGAGTTTTTTATGAATCTCCTTGGCATGGGTATTTCGTATTCCTCATCGTGGCCGTTGTTTACAAAACTGTATGAAAAAGGCATACATTTCACAGGAAACTTTGGTGCTGATCCACTGACCTTAGAAAACACTTACCAATTTTGTAATTTCAAAGCTTACAAAGACTCGTTAACATATGTGTCAATTAGCTCCCCAGAATTACGATTTGAAAGTAGAACAGACTCTGGTGCAAAGATCATGCCTACTAAAAACTTCGAAGTCAATAGCGCTATTGGTGGTGGATTCGTAACGAAAGCTAATGGAAAATGGGGCAGAGATGCTCTCCTAGAACTAATTGATATGACCGAAACACAGGATGTTCTAGAAGAAAACCTACGAAAATATTTCTATTATCACCCTTATAGACCTCTATGTGTCATTGATGACGAGAATAACCAAAATACTTACGCATTATCAATAAATCCCAATATTAACCATGCCCTTGTTACAGCACCTAATCAGGTAGTGAATAAATTACATGCAAACGATCCCCACTGCTATAAAGCATATATTTGTGATCAAAGTGCGTCATTAATTGAGGATATGGTAGATGAGACATTAACAACTACAATTACCCCTGATACATCATTTAGTTTAATTTTCGAATGCGCAAACCGATCAATGATTATTGGGGAAAAGTACGGGGATTTTGTTGAAAAATATTCCAAGCATTTCAAAGAGACTCCTTTCTTAATTGTTATCTCTGGAGGAGAAATTAATTCTCAAAAATTCCCTATTGTCAATTTCAGTGCAGTTACTAGTACAGCTAAGCTTGCTCAATAAATAGTTCTTCTTTTAATTCTGAATAAGATAAGGATGGGATAAGGATAGCTTTTATACATACAATTCTGGGTGTATCTACGTTCCCGAAAGAGTTACAAAATTTGAGTATGAAATTTTTTAGCTTACAAGTTGTGGTTTCTGGAATCTATCTTAGCTATTCATGGATTTCCCTCTATTACCTTTCAATTTTAGATTCTTTCCTTGATTTTAGTATCATTGTAGTTATTGGCATGGTGACTGGAGCAGTCCTTGATATACCCCTCGGGTTTTTAACAGATCGTTATGGACAGAGAATAGCTTTCTGTGGTGCTTTATTCTGTCTAATGACATATTATTTTGGTTTAACAATAGCAAATTTGCCTATTCAACTTCTTTTTTTGGAAATCTTAGTAGGAATTTATTCCGCGCTTTTATCAGGGTCATATATTTCTTGGTTTCTTAATTCTTGGGAAACTATTGCTCCCAAATCTTCCGAGTCGGGATTATTATTTCGGAATGTTATGGGAAATATCAGTTTTGCCAAAACAATATTTATTGCTTTGGCGACATTCGTAGGAGGAATCCTTCTTCAAAAGGGTCGGATTCTACCTCGATATATTTTCTTGATACAAGCTTTTATTGCAGCTCTAGGTATAATTTTAGGTTTAAAATTCATTTCTAAACCATATCACGATAAGAAATCCTATAAAAAAGAGAAAGAACATTCATCTTTTATTTCCCAATTTTCCCTAAATTTAAGTAATCTTCGGAGTAATTACTTATTCATTATTCCATTTTTCATAAGTTTTTCAATCTTAGGTTTCACATCAATCTCTTTTAATACTCTAATCTTTCCTCCTCTTATATATGACATTTATTCATCTAATCAACCTTTTAGCCAGAGTGATTTTGCAATTCAATTTACTACTTTCTCTCTTTTATTGATAACTTCAACTATTTCTCTTTCGAACGTGCTTTTTGCGTTTTTTAGTCGTCTATCAGGAAAAATGACATCTTTCATCAGATCAGCTTATAAAGGAGTCATCCTTTTTTATATTCTAGATTATCCAGTCGTGTGGATGGCTTATATAATAGTATTAGTTGTGGATTTACCATCTCTAATCAAGATAGTCTTAATAATATCTATATTCTTCGTAAAAATTATTCTAAGTGGTTTAACTATAAGTTTATATTGGCAATTATATTACCAAATCACTTCTTCCGAAAAAAGGAGTTCACAAGAATCATTATATAATACAATCAATTTAATTATCTCTTTGTGTGGATTTACAATAATCGGAGTAATTCTAGAATCTTATAGTTTTTTAGGTACGTTACACTTTTTGTTTATAGTGAGTTTATTGGGAATACTAATGTTGTTAATCGCGAGAAATCCCAAAAAAATACTAATGACCCATCCAAATCAAGAAAAAGTTATAAAATAAGGGATTAATCAAAAGATAACAAAAAAAATTGGTGTCGTAATGGCGTGACTTTCTGTCAAATCCCTCTTATAGTCTTAATGACTGATTTTGGTAACGATCCCTATGTTGGAATAATGAAAGGGCGGATACTTCAAATCAATCCCTCAGTAAAAATAGTTTCTCTTACTAACCATATAAAAAACCATGATATTCGTCAAGGTGCATTTATTCTCTTAAAATCGTACAAGTATTTTCCACTCAATACAATCTTCTTAATTGTCGTCGATCCTGGAGTTGGTACCTCCAGAAAAGCAATTGGAGCACAAACAAAAAATTATTACTTCGTGGGACCCGATAATGGTATCCTGTATCCTATAGTCTCTGAATTTGAAGATGCATTAATTGTTGATCTTTCCATTCCTAATAACATCTCTTCCACCTTTCATGGCCGCGATGTATTCGCTCCTGCGGTTGGAAATCTGAGCCAAACTTATAATTTAACAAGTCTGGGCCCAACAAGTGTCTTAAAGACTCCTCTTCATTTTTACTGGGATGCTAAGACATCAACAGGCGAAGCGATTTTTATTGATCATTTTGGGAATATCATAACTAATATTCCAGGTTCATTGAACCTGAAACTCGATAGAGAGTATTTAATTTCCACTGATCGAATTGAGTTAAATGCAATTTTAAAACAAAGTTATAATGAAGGTTCTGAAAAAATTCCATTTCTACTAGTAAATAGCTTTCATACATTAGAAATTACTTTACGGAACGGAAAGGCCTCTGATATCCTAGATATCACTCCAGGTGAACGGATCCAGATTCATCTAGACAAATAATTGAGGAGTGAAATTGTCAATATTGACTAATCAATCCCTAAAAATCCGCGTAGAGCGGGATTCATTTCTGCTACTCTTTCTTTACTGATCAACTCAAAATATTGTCTCATTATGCTGACCGATAACAAAATACCCATTCCAGAACCTATAGCTCCTAGGAAATCTGCGAAAGCCGCAAGAGAACCAATGAATAATCCGCCAATCACTGCTATTGTAGGAATATACATTTCTAACCGACGTTCAACGATTTTTTTACTACGTCGCCATCCTGGCATTTGCATTCCTGATTGCAGGAATTGACTAGCCACATCACGAGGACCCATTCCTGCAGTTTCCAGCCACATTACTGAGAAAATAACTGAGAGGATAATTAGTATGACAGCATAAATTAAGGCGCGAATTAAGGAGGGAATGATACTTTCTAATCCCCCACTAACATTGAAAACTCCATATTCTCCAACAAGTGATCGGGGTGGAGTTAAGAAGTAAACAAGGCCAGATTCAGCAACATATTGTTGAGACGACTCATCAACACTAAATGTTCCCAAAAATAAGGCCAGTGGATTAGTTACTGTACCTTGTCCTCCACCACTTGCATTCCAGACCATCTGAGCTATAAAATAAATATCGGCAAATACAGCTGAAGTTAAAATAACTGGAATATTTGAGACATAAAGGAGTTTAATGGGGTAGGTTGAACGAATACCCTTGTATTGTGCATACGAAATAGGGATTTCAATCCGCATTGATTCAAAATAAATTACAATGATGAATACAACTATGGTAGCGATAACGGACAGGAGAGAGAGGGAGGGTAAGTTGACATTCTCAACTGGGCTGTACCGAAAAAATAATGCTCCGATTGCTTCAATTGGCCCACGATTTGTTGTCCATGCAAGAAATGCCAAAGCAATTCCTCTCATTGATTGAACAGGATTATCAGTAGGCCCTTCGAAAAAAGTTTGTGCTGAAAAAAGGCCTTGAAAAATTTGTAATCCAACACCACCCGCAATGAAAAGGGATATTCCAGATCCTAAGCCCCAACCTTTTTGAATCATCTCATCTAGGAGGATAATGATGATACCTGCTGCTAATAATTGGGCAATTATGGCCAATTGAGTTCCAAGATCAAGGTTAGTCCCATAAGTTCCTCCAATTAAAAACGCTACCGCCTCAATAATTGTCATTATAACTGACATCACTTTTTGAGCCCCTGTGTAGAGAGATCTCTCCTCTGGATCTCCCATATTCACTGAAATAATTTTTGACCCGACTAAGATTTGCATAATAAGGCCTGCGGTAACTATTGGACCAATTCCCAGCTCTGCTAATGATCCTTGAGTCGACGCAGTAATTGTACGCATAAAAGCAAAAGGATCAGCTCCCTCACGTTGAGCTCCAATAATCGGAGTGGATGCCATTACAAAATAAATAATCAATGCAGCAAATGTCCATACGATTTTTTCATTGAAATGAACCTCACGAGTCGGTTTAACGACTTCTGGAGTAATTGACATAAATGGCCGAACTACTTGAAGAAACCTAGATGTCACCTGACGTACCTCCGATATTACATGATTGTTACTAAAGTATAGGATCTTAGATTGGTGTTTTAATTAGATCTTGTGAGAATTTAATCGCTGTTTTCTCTACTTGTTCCACTTCGTTTTATTCTTTTATTGATTTAGTCTCTTCTCAATACGATCATTCAAAGAGTTTTACAACGAAAGATAAAATATTTTATACTGTGCAAAACGAGACCGTGTCAGTCATATTCTACATGTTTAGGTGAATTCTCAGAATAGCTACTCTCTAGTCATCGCTAACAGTGCTAGACGAAACAAAGGCTGAACATAGGAGCATTTATACATGATAAAGAAACTAGAACCGAATTTAAAACTTTTTCTCATTATTACGATAATTTCTACCCTCTTTGTAGTAATGAATAACAAAATTGACAATGGGTCTTCCAATATAGAGGGAAACTTAGTTGAAAACAATATGAACCAGATAGATTTAGATTCCCTCAATTTTTTTGAAACATCTACGTTTTCGAACACAAGTCACCAAATTAATGTCAGTCGTGCAATTACTGCTAATGAATATGGTTATACCACCTCTCGTACAGAAATCAACCTCTATAATCATGCTTCGCAGCCTATTGATGCCTTTAATTATTCAATCCCATCCCATGAGTTTGCAGATACAAAAGTCTGGCGAATTTATTCTCCAAATAATACAAAGTCAGACTCTATGGTGTTGACCCAAATAGAGGAAAATAATTCGGTTTTATTTGTAATTAAATTCCCCTTGGTTAAGCAGAATGAGGAAGTGTCAATAATTGTTGAGATGGATCATCCTAATGCTGTAACATTCGATAAAGAAGCTAAATTGGATGAATCCACCTATCCATACCACTTTAATCTTAGCTTTCTCCCCCTAATCTCTCTTCCAATTACATCTTATGAATTAAAGTGGGAAGTAGGCCAAGATATCAATGTTAAAGTGAAGAATGAATCCATTCAACCAACAGGGAAATTTTTCCAAGGAGATTTCTCAGGAAATACATCATATGGTCTAAACTTCAAAAATATCGCCTCACTATCAACCATTGATCGATCATTGTTGAATCATTCTGAATACGGAGAATATAACCTTACTGCTCTTGAGGATCGAGATTTTATTCCAGCATACATTCCAGCTCTTCAGACAAATATGACCTCATATCTGTCATTTGAATATTTTCAACGAGATAACACAAAAATTGAGTTTACGGAATTAAAAACCGTTGTTTCAGTCTCGGAATGGGGATTTGTTACAACTAACCACAAAATTAGGATTCGTAATGTTGGAATTAAATCAGGCTCAATTCTTTCAACAACTCTTGGAGGCACTACATTCCCAGTAATCGCTTTGTATTTACCTGAAACTGCTCAAAGAATTGGACTTCGTGATAATTATGGGAATCTAACACTATCGGCATCTTCCCCTCTACTCAATAAAAAGGAAATCGAAATTACCCCTAGAGTTCAAATAGAACAACAGGAGGCATATGACATACAACTTTCTTATCGAGAACGAGTTTCTGATGTCATGAAGGACCTAAAAAATGGAAAAGTACAATTACAAACTCCTCTATCTTTGAGTTTTAATTGGACTGTTCAAAGTTTTGAATGGAGCCTTTTACTCCCGTCTGGTTCGATATACAATATATCCAGCATTACGGAGGATATTGAAACAAGTACTTCAAGAGAATCAACCTTCAATTCCTCTACACAAGAAAAAACATTACTTAGTATCTTCAATAAAAAAGGTTTGAAACTCGGTTTTGAAGACTTGACCCCTCTTAGTAATCATTATCTCAGTATTGAGTTTAATTTTTCTCTTGTCAATTACTTTCAGGTTCCGTTTTCCATCTGTATCCTCTTCTTACTTATAGGATTGACCTATATTTTTGTTAGAAATCTTTCATTTGGACTTAAACCAAAAAGAATTATAGTAGAGGAAATCCCTTTAGATTTAGTCAAGGATTTTGTTAAAACATATGAAGAGAAAACTGCAATTCGAGAACAAATACTGAGACTTGATCGAAAACGAAAATCAAGGAATATTAGCGCCCGAGAATATGAACAAACCCGAACCATTTTAAGAAATCGTCAACAAGGAACCGATCGTTCAATTGTTACCATATCAAAGAAATTATCAGAAGAAGGGCCACGTTACAGAGTATCGATGAGATCCATTGAAGTAGCAGAAGCCAATCGGGAAGACATTCTTATAAACATTGAATCCCTTGAGCGGAAAAAAACCCAAGGCAGAATTGGCAAGGATGCTTATGCAAAGCTGAAACTGAATTATGATAGACAGCTCCGTAAGGCAAATAATGAAGTAGATAAGGTCTTGATTGATTTACGATCTCTCCTTACGAAATAAGGTGGGTAATATACCTCCTCAAATAATTATAGATCATGAGCTTTGTATTCAATGTTTAAAATGTGTCAGAAGCTGTCCTGCTGAAATTCTGGTACAAGAGAAATCTAACAAGATGACTCAAAAAAGGCTGATAGAAGTCTTAGATCCTAGTTCATGTTTTGAGTGTCGTGCTTGTGAGGTTGTCTGTCCTGAATCTGCAATCAAGGTGCAATGTGTCGTCGCAATTTCCCCCCATAATGAATAAACCATTTTAGTTCCCGTATCCTTAGTTCTATGTGAGAGATTATCCCCACAGTAAAGTATTAAATTGAATAGAATCTATTTTTTATAATCTGATAATGAAAAAGGTTTTCCTTCAGTCAGAATATTAGTAGGTATCTTATCTTGATTAGCTGAAAGAAATTTCAAGTCCTCCTCCTCTTTTCTCAGATCATCAGGTAACATGACTGGTATTGTCCCCTTGATTGGATAGTATCGATTACATTTAGAACAGAAAATAAGCCCAGATTCGATTTCCCGCTCATCTTCTTCAAAAATAAATAATTCCAGTTCAACATTTTTACAGATTGGACACGCTAATATTTCCATTAAATCCTTCTTCATAATATTTCATCTCACATTAAGAGTTGACTTTTAGAAATCACTTCAGACGGCTCTTCTTACGTTCATAGTTGTAATACAACTCATCCGGGGATAACATCAATGCCCCGATTTTGCAGTTGAATATCAAGTCTTTCACGAATGAACCTATACACCTCTCACAGCCCATTATAACCAAAACTGAGAGAATAACAGAATCAATTCGCTTCCAACTGTATAAAGGACTTAATTCGATTACGAAGAAAGTCTTGTACAACGAAATTATTCATTAATAATAAATGTCTTTTCAAAATTGTATATCCATGTTTTATCTTAGTTACTGATCAAATATTCCTCAATTACATTCTTAATTATTTACTTTTAATAGTTCACGATGTTTTTCTGAATGAAAATCAAAAAGGTTTTAAAAAATGAATTCCTCTATTCGTTAAAGAAATATAACATCAAAGACAAAAAACTAAATTCCTTTGAATCCGATCAAGATACTAATAAATACACGGCTTCTCCCTTTAATCAATGCTCTTGTAAAAGAGAATGTGGATTAATATCCTGCATAAGACCTTTTATGAGGTAATTTGATCTCATACAGCCACGCATGATGAAGTTATCCCCGACAAGAGTTGCTAATACAACTATGAACGTAAGAAGAGCCGTCTGAAGTGAAGTATGGGATCTATCACCTCTTCCATTTAACTATCATCTACAATACTGATAAAACGGAATCAATCGTCCCTAAACTTTTGTATATTGATTTAATTAAACAATTTTTCAATCGGAAAACCAAGTAAGATAGCTTTTATAGCGCGTACTTGCCCATTCATTAAATCTACTTATAGGAAGTCCGACTTGTAACGCATCTCCACCTAAATCTGACCTTAAATCCTCAATATAGTTCTTCCAACGTTGTTGGATCTCCTCAGGGTACTTGTTTCTCTTATTTTCAATGATTTTCTCAGAAACTAGATCAATTAACTCGTTATCAATATTATAATTTGATTGCATTGGTTCTTTTTGATGGACTGTATAATACCGAAGATAGCATTTGGTTTGTATTGCATGGTGGAATTGACTCTCCCAATATAAAGCATCATGATTTTTTGGTTTCACAATATCAAAATTATTATTTCTAACACCTCCAAAAGTAATGATGTACACCCTAGCTGTATCACCATCCCATTCTGGAAAAAGAACAAATCTTTTACCTTTTTCAGCTAACTGTTCGATAACCTGGCGAGTAAAAGTATTCTCTTCACTTACTCCCTTAGCAATACCAGTACCGACCACTTTCCCTTGTGAATCAATTAACATAAAATCATTGGAAATAAATAATTCATTACTTACTACAGCTTCTTGATTTGATTTTAAAATTCTTAAATCATTGAAATCTTTTCCTAAAATTGATTTTTTAGTAAGTTGATTGAATAATTCATCAAATAAAGCAAAACCATCACCTAACGTCCCACTAAATGCAGGTCCTCCCTCTTTAAACATATTATTTTTACTGGATGCTTCTAAACCTGCATTATTAAGCATCGGATTGTCTTTGATATTTTCAACGTGATCAGGATGGTCATCAATGAAGGATTTGACACGACTCTTAAACGTTGCATTAGATACCAATGTATTTCTTTTGGAATTTGCATGAGTGAGCTCTAGCAATTGAGGGATTACTGATATTTCGTCATCTCCCTTTATAATATATATTTCCCAATTTTCTACAGGAATTGGAGTATATCCTTCTGGAATTACCCTTGAAAAAATATTGTTACCTTCAATTTCTTCGAAAGCAAATCCTTCTGCTATTGCAAGCTGTAAAAGAGTTTCCCTTTGACGTTGGGTAACAGGAATGTAACTAGAATAAATCTTTGAAATCCAATACCGGTATGAATCAGAAACATCATCTGAAACATCTACCCAGGTAATTATCAGATTATTCCTGGAAGTATAGCATTTTGAAATCAAACCTTGTTTTTCCAAGGTTTGTAGTATTCCACTTTCATATAAACCACCAATTTGAGAAAAGACTCTAAAGACTCTTCTAATTCGTGGCAATGCTTCTTCTTCAATCTCACCAACGCTTATGGCAAAATTTTGAAAATTTTTGCTGATATAATGATCTTTTAAGGTCTGGTAAACTGCAAATTCTTTTAGAGTGCTAATAATTGCCTTTCTAGAATCAAGACGATTAAAGGACTGCGTAAAACGTTTATTTTGGGGAGAATCCCTTGCTTTCACAATATTTAGATAATCAGCTCCAACTCTTAATTTTAAATTTTTGTTACAATCATCAACGTTTATATTTACTACTTTCCCTATTTCAGATCCTATTTCAGGAACATCATCTTGTTTTTGTGTGGAAATATAATACTCAATGAGATTTTTCAAAGGTATTCGGAGATTTGCTTGTGTTGGAATTCCCATCGACTTATGACCAAACCGATAATGTCCTCTCTTAACAGATCTCCATGTTGGAAAAAAATCTAATCGTAGTATTACATCTTTATAATAACCCTTGTGAGGTTCAAACAGTTTGCAATTTTCCTCATCTAATGATGTTACTTTCCCAATTGTTTGTCTTGGTTGTTTTTCTAAAAAGAATCCATCGAGATTGGAAACAGTTTGATTTCTTAACCAAAACCATGCATCCTCAATAAGCTTTTTACTTGATATGGAACTTTGATTTATACAAACAAGTCTTACCTCATTTTGGTAACCTTTGTACACCATGTAGCCAGTAGGAAGGGGGCCATCCACGCGGTCGAAGAATTTAAGAATTATTTTTCCCTCAGAGTTGTATTTCATTGCTACTTTTGGAAAGAGAGTAATTAAAATCCTATTAGATTCTTTAATATTTACAATAGGGCTCTTTACAACGAATCCTAACAAGCATTCGTACCTTGAATTATCCGAATCCATAGTAAAATACTCAATGGTATACCTATTCTCTGTTAATTTAGTTGATTCATTTACAGGTTTATCATTGATCTTAAACTCAATTTTGTCACAAATTCTTTTAATCTGTCTTTCTCCTCCATGTGATTTCCATCCAAGACTTTTACTGATCCCAAGGACTTTATCTACAAGGGAATCAACATTACCCGATTTAAGAGCTCTCCACAATTCGTTATCAATCGATAATCTTCCCATGTTTTCCCACCAGGTCTTGCTATACCATTTATAAGAAATCCCGAGTTCTTTACCAATATGCATTAAAGTCATCATTAGACTAGGTTGTAGATATTCTAGGGATTCCTGTTTTACTGTATTTTGATCCTTTTGTAAAGGATCTTGAACTGAAATCATTTGGTTCTGTGGTATCTGTTTATCAATTTTTTCCGTATAATTAAAGATAGACTGGTTGCTTGAACTCTGAATTGTTTTTTCAAGCTTAGTTCGATGTTCTGAGTTTTGTTCTATCAGATTAACTTTTATGTTAAATTCTTCTGCTACCTCTAGAGATTGTTTAGACATGCAGCCACGTTGCTTGATTTTCAGATCACATTGGGATAGATGGTTATCTTCCATCTTATGGAGTTGATTACGTTCTTCTTTTTGATCTTGGAGGACATTTTTTGTTAATGATTCCAAATTTAAGGTGTTACTAATCAACCCTTGATCGATGTATTCTCGTTCCTCTTGTAATGAGCTTTTAGTCTTTGTCAAATCTTGATCGTTCGTAATCTGTTCATCATTAATTCTTTGAAAATACAGCTCAGACAGACTACTAGAACTCTGGTGTGAAGCTTCAATAGATTTCAACTGTTCTGAGTCTTCTTCTATTATGGTATCAAGTGAGGATATTTCCTCCTCAGTGTTGGGAGTTTGAGAAGCTTGGTCTTGGTGTTCGATTATTTTCTTGTCGTCGGATTTTGCTGACTCATGTTCTAAATATTCTTCTATTACAGAGTCATGTGACGTATGTTCTTCTCCAGAGAGGGGTTGTTGAGCCTCTTGTTCATTGATGGCCTGTTCCTCTGCATTTTTATCCTGATGGGAGGTTAATTCCCAAGTATCGACTGATTGATCAAGAGAATGTTGCTGATCGGATCTTTCTTCTGTCATAGATTCATCTGAAGCTAGTTCTTCTTTAATAGAGGGAGATTGTTGAGACTCATGGTCATCGATGACCTCCTCTTCTATTTTTTCATCCTGATCGGAGACCTCCTGATCCAAACTCTCAATCGCTTCGTCCAAGACTTGTTGAATTTGCTCGTTTTGAATACGGGCGATAGCCAAATCAAGCTTTTGTTGGATTTGGTCGTTTTCTATTTGTTTTTGAACCTGTTCATGTTCTTCTGTGTGTTCTTGCTCAAAAGTCATTGTCATCTCCTTTCATCGGTAGATTGGAAAACCTAGTGATAATTAGTAAGAGATCTTCAGACCTTTTTACTAGCAATTCTTCAGCTCTATATTTAAAATCAAAAATTTTCACCAAACAAAAAGAGAGGCTGATTAGGAAGCAAGTGAAAATTTAGGCTAATTACGGCTTGATTTTTGTTTGTATCTCCATGTACAGTATTTCTAATAATTCTAGCCGTTGAGCAATCGATCCCCAATTATTTTCTTTTTCTTAGCTAAAAACAATAAAAAGGACAGTGAAAAGATATCCTTGCAATTTCAAAGTTTTTTAACGTAAAACATACTTCACCTAGTACGTTACGGGATAAACCAGGAGAATCACTCCTATAATTACAATAATGCATATACAAATAATTACCCATTCACGAAAGTAGTGTTTATGCATATCGGGATTCGTAGTTTTTAATAACTGTGTCCGAAAATTCCATGTAATTACTGATAAAATGGCTGCAAGAAAAATGGGCATTAAATTCTGCACGGTATGGTCGAGGATAGCCAAATATAATATTATTGCAACCACTAAAATGAGAATATACCCGATAAGAGAGATATCCAGCAATTTAACGGGTTTGGGGAGATTAAACCATCCTTCAAGATTAGTACTCATTTTATTTTCCTCAAAAACAACTAAACCAATGAATTCTAGAAAATCTTATTTGTGTTTTCTGTTTTTTAACCATATCTGAGCTTTGTATTTCACATTGAGTGACTTGTAATGTATTTGAATATTACTGAACTACCATCACTAACCTTTCGCAATAT
The DNA here is from genome assembly GCA_048939265.1 of Promethearchaeota archaeon. Taxonomy (GTDB): domain Archaea; phylum Asgardarchaeota; class Heimdallarchaeia; order Hodarchaeales; family Hodarchaeaceae; genus Hodarchaeum. The sequence continues at coordinate 20,333 of JBHLPQ010000007.1, read as the reverse complement.
TTTCATGCCGAATTGGTAAGAATAAGTTCAAGTAATCTTATTTCATTAGGATATTTGTTAATGGTTTAGTTGTAGAATATTCTTGAAAGTGATTTACGATGAATCGCCTTGTTTTACTTCAAATCGGTATTTTAATATGCAATTTCGAAAGAATATTTTAAAAATTCAGCCTTTTTTTCCTTCTATCATAAGAAATAAGGGTTTCCTGCAATGAAAAGAATGAAAGTAATAATTCTAGGAGCTGCTGGACGGGATTTTCACAATTTCAACACATATTTCCGTGATAATGAAAATTATAACGTGGTAGCCTTTACTGCGACCCAGATTCCAGATATTTCAGGACGAAAATATCCTAAAGAGTTGACTGGATCTTTATATCCTGAAGGTATCCCTATTTACCCAGAAGAAGAACTATTATCCTTAATTGCACAACATGAAGTCGATCAGGTTATTATGTCTTATTCGGATATATCTCATGTTCAAGTTATGCGGAAAGCATCTCAAATCCTTGCAATAGGAGCAGATTTCAGGTTAATGGGAATTAAACATACTTGTATTAAATCTAACAAGCCTGTTATCGCAGTGTGTGCTGTCAGAACAGGAGCAGGGAAAAGTCAAGTCACAAGGAAATTAGGACAGATACTTAGACAGTATGGGAAACGCGTTGCAGTTATTCGTCATCCAATGCCTTATGGTGATTTAAGAAAACAAATTTGTCAACGATTTGGTGATCTAGCTGATTTAGACAAGCACAAATGCACTATAGAAGAACGAGAAGAGTATGCTCCTCATATCGTGGCAGGAAATCTAGTTTTTGCAGGAGTAGATTATGAAAAAATACTACTTGAGGCAGAAAAAGAGGCAGATATTATTCTTTGGGATGGAGGAAATAATGATTTTCCATTTTATGTCCCAGATTTGTGGTTCACTGTTGCGGATCCCCATCGTCTTGGACATGAGACTACATATTATCCTGGTCATACTAATCTATTGGCAAGTGATATTATTATTGTTAACAAAGTTGATACTGCTAATAAAGAAGATGTTGAAACTTTAATAAAAACCATCAAAACAGAGAATCCAAAAGCAGAGATAATAAAAGCAGAGAGTATTGTAACTGTAGAAGATCCTGAACAAATAAAAGAGAAGCGGGTATTGGTGGTTGAAGATGGTCCTACCGTAACGCACGGGGATATGGAATACGGTGCAGGATGGGTTGCAGCTAAAATTAACCACGCCTCAGAAGTTATTGACCCTCGTCCGTTTGCAGTCCGTTCTATTAATGATACATTCAAAAAATATCCCCATCTCTCACAAGTCTTACCAGCAATGGGATATGGAGCAAAACAGATCAAAGATCTTGAAGAAACAATAAATAATACTGACGCTGACACTGTTATAATTGGAACCCCAATAGATCTACGAAGAATAATAAAAATTGACAAACCTAGTACTCGTATTGCGTATGGTATTGATGAAAACAGTAGTATAGCACTTGAGGAAATCTTGAGAAAAAAAGGGTTCATTTGATTATAGCATCAAACACACTCTAGGAAATACTTACTAACAGTAACAGGGAGTGAGATAACATCCTTTGATCTTTAAATCTTCCTAAAAAGATCTTGAAAGTATTCTTTCTATGAAACAAAGAGTGATATACAAGTATGATGTTTAGTAAGATTCTTGGGTGGATACGATCACCATATATAAGCCGATGATTGCCACAAGTGAACCAACAAATGATATTATGACTCTATCAAGTGGTGGAGAACCATAATAGTACATCAAAAATGAAACAAGAATACTCCATCCGAGTCCGAGGCCTCCAAGTATTGTCGCGTTATTTCCTTCATCGAACCCAAAACTTTCTCGATTTCCATACCCAAGCCCAATACCCCCAACAATTCCTCCGAACCAGATTAAAAATAATTCAAGATATGCTCGCTCTGGAGAAGGTGGTAATGCTATAATGATCGCGATCATAAGACTTATCACAAATATTAATGTACCAATCAATGTTGGAGTTTTCATGTCAAAAAACCTCTAAATAAACACTCTTTAAGGGAGTTAGACTCTCCCTGTCGTTGTGACTTTTAATTTTTTTCATAATAGAACTCTATTTTTTCAGAGAAGTACTAAATTGACAAATTCTAGAAGTAGAATTAGTACCAGTAATACCACTTTGCTGGAATGACTTCATTAGGTGTATCTAAATATTGGGAGAGTGACTTCATTGAATCTAGCTGATAAGATAGATATGTTAGTCTTAAACCGTTGATATATCAATTAAAAGACAAATATTACTGTATCTCCTTATTCTTTTTTTATTGATATCACAAGTTACGAAGGATGAAGAGGAAAAACGTAATACCACAATATAAATTTAAGATCATTAATATCCGCGAAGTAGTAGCTAATTTTCTCACAAGGGCCCGTGGCTTATACACGTTACGAACGAATACGTGTGGCAAAGCCTGGATAGAGTACTGCGCTGCGGAAAGTCTTAATCGCAAGACTGGCAGATACGCAGGGGTCAGGGGTTCAAATCCCTTCGGGCCCGTTCTTAATACTCGAATCTTCTAGTAACTTCGTTCCGAAGAAAAAAATATTGTATTAGCACATCACTCACTTCCTCTATATGGAATTTATGACCTGTTACCGTAATGTTATGATTGAATATAAGCCATGATGAAGGAAAAGGAAATAGATCAAAGAAGTAGGTTAACACTATCCCTATATTCAAAACCAAGTCACTTTTTCCTGGAAAAAAAATGTGCTCATTCATTTCAAACGTCTTAGGAACTTTTAATCATCCCTTTAGAACCAAAAAAAATAGAATACGTTGTATTTCTATACAGGAATTTAGGGAGACAGATGATATTGAACTTGAGATGGAACATGGAAGTCTAATTATTATTTTCTATAAGGAATTTCGTATTAAAAAACCAATGGATGCTAAACGAGTTTTACAACGATTAAATGCTTTCATTCGGCAATATGAATATGACATGCTGAATCTGGGAAAGCTTGATTATATTTTTCTACTACCGAAGGATTACAACCTTACAACAGAAGCCTTAACAACCTTTTCGTGATTCCTCTCAGAATTTCCAGATCTATTCCTTCTTTTCAAGATTTAAGTAAACAAATAGTACGCTTGATACGAAGAGAATTACTGAAGCCAGAAATAAGCTAACCATAGCTGGATTTGGCAGTTGTGGTGAGGGAAAAGGAGGTTCGATATAAATACGACCAGCAGTCACTTCAATTGGTAGATAACCGACATGACTTGCCACAAAAATGATATCGCAATACCCATAACTTAGATCTTCTGTACTTACCCAGCCAAAATATCTTGAGCTATTATTAGGGGAAATCTGCATTCCTCTTGAACTCAATATCGATCCTGTTCGTTCAAGAGTGATCATTAACTGCACTTGTGGAAGACTCTGGTTTAGAGAATTTACCAAAGTAACATTTCCATGGATTATGTCCCCAATTTTGATTGATTGGGCATCTAAATTCACCCATGATTCATAGAAACTCATAATTCCTGTATTTTTTCCTAACCATTTTACTGCATTAATAAAGAATCCGGTGTTATCCAAGAAAACACTTGAAGTATTGGCAAGAGGTTCGATATAACTGTTATTAAACATATCCGATGATCCAATAGCCAATATTCGGGCCCCGTTTTCAAATTCGAGACTAGAAATCAGAGTATTTTTCTCTGAAGGGATCTCATCAGAATTAACAAGTAGAACCGGATTATAATGCACAATTGCAGGAGATAAATAGCTTTCTAATTTAGATTCATTGAATGAAATTCCCAATCCATTTGGACAGAGAAGTTGGGAGATATTTTCTGTTAAAGGTATCTTTGGTGTTGTGAAATTTCTGGTTATTGCCTTCTCTGATATAATAGATTTAGTATAATTAAAGCTTAATCCATATATATTTAGAAGATCATTTAATGGTTCTCTAGTCTGGTTCCTAAACCCAGTAGCTGCTAGTATAGACTTTCCTTTCTTTATGAATTCTTCCACAATCTCTATTTCATTCGGATCAAGACCAAAAGCAGTATTGGGTGCTAAGATAGTTAAAACATCAATATCTGCCAAGTCTTCGGATGTGAATTTTTCATTAAGAAAAACAATTTGTTTGGAACTAAATGTAGCCTCAAGAATAGACGTTAGATTGGCAATTTCACTGGAATTAATATCATTGTCATGACTCAAATCAATTCCGATAACGATTTCAGATTCAGAGGTGGGCTTAACTGCTCCCTGAACAGTTGTTACTCGGAAATCTGCATTGTTAGTAGTTAGAATAGTTAGAAAGAACACCATGACCATTATAGCCCAATAGATCTTTGATTTACCCAATAAAAACTCCTCTTTCTTAATCTTCACATTTCTTTTTGCTATAGAATGTTATAAAACACATTTTCTGGTGATAGAAGAATCTTCGGAGACGTTGGAAGTCGAATCTTACCCCTTTTCCAGCCTTTTTTATGTACTAGGTTGAGCACATCCTATCGAATTCAATCCTTTAAGCCTTTTAATTAGGGTACTACAGCACGATAGATAACAAATTCACCAGCAGTGGGACTATTACGTACAATTTTCAACACATCTCCCACTTTCGCACCTAAAAGCTGCACAGCAGGATCTTCTGCTGATATTTTTGGTAATTGGTGTTTAAAAATAGAATATCTCTTTTCTAGTTCATTAATCTCATCCTCTGTTGCAAACTCATGTAGAGGAACTAAGTAATGTTTAAATAAATTGAAGAACGGAAATTTTATTGAGAAAGTTTCTATTCCAGCAGCTTTGGCCTCACGTTTTGCATAATGGGTGTATTTATTCAATGCCAAAAGAATGGCATGATCATATCCTTTTTTCTCAATTTCCTCCTTATAATCACGTAATAACCGAACACCAACAACTTCCTTTGTAGGAATACGTACAATAATAGTCTTTTTATCAGCTTTTTTTCCATAAATATCATAATATTCTTCTTTTTCAACTTCAGAGGTGATGTTAAATCCTCTGGTTGAAAGAATTGATTTGGCTCCGTCAATTACTCGCTCTTTACGACCGTTCACACTTTATATTCTCCAAACACCGTTCATTTCGGAGATGATGTCTCGTTTTTTTGTGTTTTTCTCTATCTAAAATCATTCAAATCATGAGATTGTCTTCATTTGATTTACCTTTATAAAACACCTATGCTGTATTATCTACCTTTTGACTTTATAATCGAATTTATCACAGAATTTTGGAAAATTTATAATACAGATTTCTTTAATCCTGTGGAGGTAATTATGAATGCATCTTCCTCTTGATATTTCAATAATGGACAGAAATCATTACAGTCTAGGCAATGAATACATCTATCTTCAAGAACATGGATAATTCCTGACTTAATAAAAAGTGCCTTTTCTCGACACGAATAAGTACAAACACCGCAACCATCACAATGAGTTATTCGATATAATATTTGAATTAAAGAGGAAATTTGCTTCATTAGGGTAGCTTTATCCATATTCTTGACTATTATTGACCCATCACAAAAGATACTTATTAGACCGTTTTTTGTTTGAATTGAAAGAAAATCCAGGTCAGCGTTATATTCAACAGATCCTAAGAGTGCTATTAATTTTTGTATTCTAGATAAATCCAGTATTTGATTTGCAGATAAAAGTGTTGAAAAACCTCCCTTAACACAAGGAGAGACTTCAGATGTGATCTGAAATGCCAATTTCTGCTCTTTAAGGTTTACTTGATTAGAACCAAGATATCTAATCTTCTCTGCATTTAATAAATTGATGATCTTTTTTGGAAGATATTTCCATCTCCACAATCCCCATGCTGTGTATTGGTTTGGAAGTCCTTGATGATATTGGATTTTAAGTAATTCTTGATTCAACTTAGTAAATAAAGTGGGATGGGATTCTTTCATTATTTCAAAGTCACTAAGGGAGGAAGCTGGACAAACCCAACATCCAATGCGTATAAAACCTTGATGATACAAGGGATTCAAAAATTCAGTGAGGTCATGTGTGTAAATATACAAAAAAACCTCAAAAGCATTCCACCTATTTATAGGTGCAGCTGTTACTTGTTTGGGAATCCAGGGATTTTTCGAGACACGAGGTTCACGGGACCTCCCCAAAGATTCATATCTTCTTTTCCCAATATAGCACAGTATCTGTTCATCATCAGGAAAATTTTCCATTATCTCATTTATTGGAGATAATTTTGCAGATTTACAGCACCATCGTGAATTCCTAGAAGGAGGACCAAACTGCTCAAAACGTTCCCAAAAATTCCAAGATTCATTTTTTTGGACTATAATTCTCTTTTGATATTTTTCCGCAATATATTTCAAATTTTTTAGGGTTTCTGGATATTCTAGAGCAGTATCTGAGAAAATTATCTCATAATCTACATTGGAATGTGTGACAAGATCTAGTGTTACGAGAGAATCCTTTCCCCCAGAATATGCCACTAAATGATTTTTGAACTTTTCTGCTGTTCGTTCAATGAATTCAATTGCTTCTTTTTCTAGAATTTCTAAAGAATGTTTGTTTGCACTTATAATTCTTTTCCAATTCAATGTACTGGGTCTCAATACAGTTGGAATGGCCCTCCTTCGATACTTAGTCTTCACTGCAACTCCTTTCTTCCATGGCCTCATTTGATTCCCATTCATCTTAGCAAGCCCTACAGCAATTACGTTATTCTCACAGACTATTATAACAGGATCATCTACAGAAATATTTTCATCTGCATAAACAACGCCGGGAGAAAGTACTGAAGCTCCCTTAATAATCGCCTGTCTCGCTCCTTTGTCAACAGCTACCCACTTCGTCGATTTTTTATCCCATAATTTTGTAGCTAAAGGGACTTTTGGTAACAATTCGAAGCTTTCTTTGATTAGATTATACCGAAATACTCCAACTACCTCACCCTGGAGAATTATTTCATCCATGCGATCTAGATATGGTACTTTGTTTAAGAGAATAACCTGGTTCTCAATGAGGTTCTCAAACTTTTGGGCTGAGATTTCACCAAATTGATATTGAATTGTTGATACCATTCGTCTCAGATCACCTGCAAAAGCAGGCCGAACATCTCCCGGGGGAGACACCTGAACCTTTCTCCCCTTCATTTCACAGAGGGAACATTTTTCGCGGATAAGTGGTACTTGACATGAATTACACCAAAATAACTTTATTTTTCCTAAATAGGGGATTTTCACTTTCGTATCGCCATTCTAAAAATTAAAGAATCGCGTTGGTGCAAAAAATTAAAGAATGGATAATAGCAAACTCATATACATACCAAACGATTATAGAAAAAGAAAGAGAAAAGCTTTTTGAAATCACCTTTAAGCCAACCTTTTTGAAATAAAGCAGTTTTATCCCTGACAATTGGGATTATAATCGTTGGGAAAAGATATGCCCTCACCTTTTTGCGAAAATTGTGGAACCTTGATCGTCTCAAAGAAGGTGGGAATGAACAGAAAAACAATTTTTTTGTGCCCAAATTGTCAGAAAGAAGTGAATATAAAAGATACGAGTTTTTTTCAAGAAAGTACACCAATACAACATACTCCCCGAGATCATACTCGCATTATAGAGAATGAACCCCCTCCAGTACCTAGAATTTTCACTCAAACTTATGATGAACGACAGAAAAAAAGATGTCGTCATCCTAATGCTGTTTTTCAGGGTTTTTATCAGTTTTCAAGTGGTGATGAAGCCTCAAGAAAGTATTGGTTTTGTCCAGACTGTGGTCAAGTTTTTAGATTTTCTGGAAAAGTAAAAGTAAAACCCAATCGTAGAGTAATATTTGGAGATATCGAGGAAGAATAATTTCTTCTGATAGACAATTTATTTCTCTTTTGATTACATGCTTTTTATACTATCTTCAGAATAAATTGAGATAATGAAATTTTTAGATTATCGTGCACATCTCATACCCGATAATTCCCCAAAATTCGTTTTATATCCTTTTCTTCCACCTAAGAGCATTCTAATCAAATTTTGTCTTTTAAATAACTCTCTTTAGTCGTTATAAATGTATTCAAAGCTATTAATCTTAGATGAGGATGGCACAAGTAAATGTTTAAAGATGGTAAGAGAAGACTGTATAACACTCTTAAGGAGTTTAATGGGCAAAAATATACAGGGATGAAGATAGGGGGGAAGCATAGATGGAATTATAGGGATGGGAATTGGAATGAAACAAAAATTTCACCAGAAAAATGGAACTTTGAATTCATTTGTAATAAATATAGAATTCATCAAGCACCAGTAGGAACAGGAGCCCTGAATCACACAAGATATCATTGGTACATTATAGCTGATCAGAAAGTTACCAAATTAGACGCAAATACCTATAGGACAGAGATGACTGGATTAAAATTTAAAGTTGCCCATAAACGACCCCATTGGAACCACTGGAGCTATCATTATAAGAAAGAAACATATGAAGATCGAATAATCAATATCTTAGAAGAAATCCTTGAAACTATGAAAATCAAGCGAAAAAACCGAGAATTAACGAAATTCTTGTGAAAGAAGCTCTAAAAAGTTATTACTTTACCCCTTTACCACATAATAAGATCTTTTAGAGTTATTCCTAATCCTTTTCATGTATTTTATAAAACCTATTTAAATAGCAAAAGTATCTTAAAGTATTTTTATTTAAATACAAATTGAATGTACTTAATTAAATAGCATCATTGCAGACTGAGGTGGATAGAGGTGGTTACACTCCAGGAAAGGTATTTCCAATCTTTCCAAACCATTATAACACAATTAACACCACTCATTGCACAGTACCCTCTCGCCGAGCAACAACTTCTCACAAAATTTCATTCAATTCTCGAAAACAGTAGAGTGAACACCTCCCAAAAACGTATGGCTTTTTCAAATGATGTTTATGCTTTCATCAAAGAAAATTACATAGAAAATGAAACATATATTGAACTCCCTTTCCTGTGGTTTGCCATTGATTATTTGACGATTGCAAATCGAATTTTGAGCATCGCAGGATTTCACCCAGATGATTTTTACCTATATCTGAGAAAACATCTGAGAAAAAACCCTGAAACTCAAGGAGTCTATGAACTGATGAAAGCGGGAATTTCTTTAACTGATCTTCGTTGGGAGGCACTACAGTATGCCTGTAATAAATTTGCAGTACCACTAAACACTGATGAGGTTCAAGCGATAGAGATAAGCTTTTCTCAAGTTTCAACTGCTGGGCCTCGAGTATTGAGTCAACAAAGAATGAAAGAAATTATTAAGAGTCATATAACAACACCTAGGTTCATTCGTAAATTACCAAACTTCTATAAATCACTGAATGCCCAATGGAATCTAAGACTATTTCCCCCAGCCTTTGGTTTGGAACGCCTATACTTCTATTTCCAGCTTAGTGAGGAAACAACCCTAGAGGAAGTTCTGGGACACAAGAATGAGTTGAATACCACTTTGAGAGGGACAGATATTTATCTAGCAGGATCTCCTCAAAAATATTTAGGATTCATACTAATCCCTAGTAGGATTATAGAAAACATGAAAGCTTATTTACAAAGATGGAGTGAAAATAAAGGGATAATTCTTTTTGATTTAGTAATTGTCAACCAAATCCAAATATCACGGTCAATGACTCTATATGAAATTGGAAAAGGTTGGCGAAGCTTAACCTCAAGGGAAAGAGCCCAGGTGAGACAACAGTTACAAAAATCAAGACGTTCTGAGCACCCCGCCTTTTTCTTAACACCAGCATTCAATACAAAATGGAACTACTTACAAGATGCTAAATATTCACCTCCAGCAGGATATATAGACCTTTATTGCAAAATTAAACCCCCTTTTTCTTTTCAAGACCTTCCTTTGAGACTATACTCACAACAAAGTAGACCAAGATTTTCTAACAAAGAACAACAGCTACTATCTTATTTATATCACAAAAATGTGTTGCAAATCAATTTTGATCCGATTCGATTAAGGAGCGACTTTTCATTAGACAGCTATTGGATTCAAATCCCCCAGAACGTTGAATTTACAGACCTACAGATACTTTTGAGTTACTTACCAGTAACAAATATTTATAATACAGAAACTACTAATTATTTAATGACAGTACTGACTCCAGATCTCATACAATGGCTAGTTCAAGATTTAGAATGGTCTGTCCAATCTATTCGTACCGAATATAGGGGAAAGACTCCAGAAAGGAATTGGTATGATCTCCAAGCTCTTGAATGGAGAACACCTCATCTTTTAGAAATTTTAGAAATTTAAGGATGAGTACCAAAAAAAAGGAGGAGGGGTAAAAATCGTTTTAAACGATTATAATTCTTTCTAATCAGGAAAAGGATCTTGGGGTGGTACCATTTTTTTGGCCTCGACCCTAGAATCCATAATTCCTTAATAAGAACCTTAAAAAAAATCTGTTATAGATCTAACCTTTTTAGATCGTAAGATTCTTCCTATGTATACACTCCCATTAAAATTTATTAGTATTAATGAGAGAATGACAGATCATCGAAGTTGATAAAGGGGTTTTTTAGAAAATCTTAAGCTTCTTACCAACCTCTTCAAATGCACGGAGACCTTCATCCAATTGTTCTTTTGTCAGTGCGGCATTCGCTTGAACACGAATTCGATCTAGTCCCCGAGGAACCATCGGAAATACAATAGGTAACGCAAAAACACCGTAATCAGAATACAGTGAATCTGATGCCTCTTTTGCTTTCAAGGGATCCCCAAAAATAATTGGAATGATCGCTGTAGTTGAAGCACTTGTTATCTCATGGTTATAGCCCATGTTAATTATTTGATTTTTGAAATAATCTATATTATCCCAGAGTTTCTTGACAAGATCCGGTTCTTCATTCTCAATTAGGTCGAGAGCCTTTATTGATGCAGCTGCAGTTGCAGGAGGGTGACTAGCGGATAATAAATAAGATCGGGTCTTATTGCGGCACCAAGTAATAAGCTCCTGGGAACCGACAATTGAACCACCCATGGTTCCAAATGCTTTAGAAAACGTACCCATCTCAATATGAACTTTTCCCTGTAATCCGTAATGATCGACAAGACCTTTTCCAGAATAGTTTCTCCCAAGGACTCCATCGCCATGCGCATCATCAACATAAATAATTGCGTTATCATGAGGTTCACAGATCTTATAAATATCACCAAGAGGGGCATGATCCCCATCCATTGAAAACACACCGTCAGTAATAACTAGAATTCTACGGGGATTCTCTTTAGCAAGTTTGGTAAGTTCATCTTCAAGAGAAGCCGTGTCACAATGTTCGTAAACTGCTCTCTTCGCTTTCGTAGTTCGTACACCATCAATTATTGAACCATGATTTAAGCGGTCAGATAGGATGATATCTTCCGAAGTAGGGGCAAGCTGTTGTATTACTCCTTGATTAGCGGCGAATCCTGCGGAGGTGATAAATGCGGCTTCTTGTTCTTTAAATTCAGCAAGTCTTTTTTCCCATTGTTCGTGTAAATCCATGTTTCCTGCGATCGCACGAACGGAACCAGAACCCACACCATGAGTTTCAATTGCTTTAATCGCTGCTTCCTTCATTTTGGGGTGATTAGAAAGTCCAAGATAGTTATTTGAACATAACATAATGACTTGTTTTCCCTCTACATTGCAGACAGTGTCACTAGGCCCTTCTAAAACTCGATGTATCCACTCTCGTCCTGCCTCGCGAATCTCCTTCATTTCATCGGCTAAAAAAGCTGTAGAATCGTGTTTCATTTGTACTTTCTCCATTTAACCACTTAATTTACTCAATTTTAAGATATGATTACCTTCGGTACGATTTTTGACTTCAGATATGCTGAGTTAAAAAAAGTATTCATGATCGTGAGATTTGAAAATGAGTTATTTGAATCAAAATTTAAGAAATTCTTGTCTTTTAAATATTTTATTTTGGGATTTGCGCTCCTAAACTCTCTAAAAGGATTTTAATTATACTAAAAGCTGTGATTTCAGCAGAATCATATTGAGGGTTGTACTCTACAATATCCCAACTGATTTTCTGCGTTTTAAGTCCTTGAAAAATACCAGTAAGAAGCCATATTAATTGTCTTGTTGAAATTCCTCCAGCAACAGGATTTCCAACTGCAGGAGCACAACTTGGATCCAAAACATCTAGATCCACTGAAATGTATACCCGATTATCTCTTTTAGTTATTCCTTTAGTAATTTCAAGACCGAACTGATATAAGTCTGATTGAAGAATCAATTCATTTGTAGAAATTATCTTAATATTGGTATTTTGAGCATAAGATAATTGTTCTTGTGTAAAAAAACGGTACCCCAATACTGTAGCCCCTTGAAAACCTGATATTTCTGAAAACCTTCTTAGAGTACACGCGTGAGAGAGATCCGATTCCATCATCTCATCGTATAAATCAAGGTGAGCATCAAGATAAATGAGATATATAGGAAGATTAGCTTCCTCAAATGCTTTACCAGTCCCTATCGTTAAGCTGTGATCGCCCCCAAATAGTAAAAATGACTCTTCATTCAGAATTAAATCAAGAACTCCTTCAGTGACTAATCGTAGACTCTTACGTAGATCAGTAGGAATTATTCCGATATTTCCCCAGTCTTTAATTCTATAAAAATCTTTGAGAATGACACCTGACTCTGTTACACACTCAAAATTTTCTGAACGGAGAATTTGTCTAAAAATATCTGGACCACGCCTTGCTCCATTTCTGTAGGAGGAAGATATATCTAGAGGAATCCCTAAAAAATGATAATTTGGCCGAGTATCTATCCAATCACGTTTAAGGATTCCACACAGCATTTCAGGTTCATAACAGGCAAATTCTAAATTTTTCACGGTATATCACAACTTATTAGTCATACTATTGAAAAGAATCTATCTGAATAAAGGTTTTCAGATTATCTAGAATCAACCAAATTAAAGGTTTACCACTCCTTTGAAACAGGGAATGACCTAAATAGCTTATAAGTGGAAAATGCTTACATCTTTAGTTAGATTGACCAAATATAGCAAAGAGTTCGATCCTTATGAAGTTTAATCGCATGAAACAGGTTGAAATTCGTCCAAACATGACTGTACCTGAATTACTAGCTGCTATGAAAAATGGTGGATTCACCTGTCGCAACGTTGCTTTAGCATCTGAATTATTAGAGGAAATGATCCAAGATAATGAATGTACCATTTTTTTAGGACTCGCAGGGGCTTTAATCCCAGGAGGTATGCGAGAAATTCTGCGAATAATGATTGAAAAAAACATGGTGAACTGTATTGTTACAACAGGTGCTAATATCAGTCATGATCTTCTGGAGACATCTGGAGGTTCTCATTATCATGGTTCAGAATACTTAGATGATGAAAAATTAAAAAAAATGCATATGAGTAGAATATTTAGTACACTAATCTCTTATGACTCATTTGTTAAATTTGAATCATTAGCACAGAAAATACTTCAAAACATATCAGATCAAAAAATGAGTAGCCATCAATTTCTATTTGAACTTGGGCGATATATAGATGATCCACGGTCAATTCTAAGAACAGCTTTTCTAAAAAAAGTCCCAATTTTTTCCCCCTCATTTGCAGACAGTATGTTGGGTGTTCAGACCTGGCTTTTTTCTCAAACCACTCCAATATACATTGATGTTCTCAAAGACCACTCAGAATTTACAAAAATAATCTATGAAACTGAACGTATGGGGGCTTTATTCTTAGGCGGTGGGGTTCCTAAGCATTTCATTATGAATGGTTCTCAGTTGCATAATGGTTTATCATACGCAATTCAAGTAACTTTGGACCGTCCAGAGCATGGTGGTGTAAGCGGAGCAAGTGTAAAAGAGGCAATATCCTGGGGAAAAGTGGCAGCTGAAGCAAAATGGATTGATGTTACTTCTGATGTCACTCTCGTTTTACCATTAATAATTTCTGGGGTTTTATCTCGCCTTTCAAACGGAATGCATAAGTGATAAATGTTGCAAATCTGGCATCTCGGGGTGGATGATACCGATTCAAACCATAGAATGTGTACAACATACCTAGCAACTCTCCTAGTTGACTTCTTGCTCACACTCCCTTTAGAACTTCTTGATTTTCCAAAGTTAATACGATTAAACCCTAATATTCCCTATAAAACACGGGGAAATGGAGCTGTAGCCATTTCTTTCATGGCACCTAAGAAAATTAAGGATAACATATGGACAGGGGTCGTTGATCGTGTTAAACAGAATGCTGACGTTAGCGACCCTCAAACTGATCCAGGTCTTGTACTTCTCATGGGAGAAGTTCCTGTAGAGTTTAGAGAACTGTATAGACAGGCGCTTTTTCAAGTAGTTCCTTTAGAATCAGTGAAAAAGATACTTAAAGAGTACCCTACGGAAGTATTTCATATAAAGAAGGGTAGAGGTTTAATTGGTGCTGCCGCTGCTATTGGTGCAACTCTCTCACATGATTATACATATGAATTAATTACTTACCGTAGTCCTAATGAGAGGAAACCTGAACGTCTGATTGATCCAGTTTCAGTCATTAATGCAGATAAAAATACTCCATTATCTTTCAGCAATTATGATTATGAACACAACCAAGTAATGATTACACCCCACGGACCTGATCCTGTTTTTTGTGGAATACGAGGCGAGACATCAAGTGCAGTAATCCAAATGTGGAACCAAATTAAGATTTTGGAGCCTATCCTAACCTCAATGATTTTCCGATCGAATCAGCACACTCAAGTTCATTTTCCCAAACTTTTCCATGGAGACGAAATTTCTCCACACCTATCTGTTATTCTAAAAGGGTTAGTAATAAAAAAGCCTTATGATCACCCTGGTGGCCATGTAATCTTCACCATCAAATCAGGAAATACTGAAATTGATTGTGCAGCATATGAACCTACAAAACGATTTAGAAAGATAATTAGAGAACTAATGGAAGGAGATGAGGTTCAAGTACACGGAGGAATTCGACCAGCATCAGATAAAACGCCAATTACCGTAAATATTGAAGAAATCCATCTCCTAAACTTAGTTCCGATCCAGGAAAAAATCATCCAAAAATGTCCTATCTGTGGAGCCTCACTCACCTCTGCAGGTAAAAATAAGGGATCAAAATGCAAGAAATGTAGTTATAGCTCACCGGAGAAAAAAGAACTCTATAAATTGAGAAGTAGGAAGATTCGAACTGGGGTAAGATATGTAATCCCTGTTTGTGCTCAAAGACACCTGACTAAACCAATTTCTAGAAATGTATCTTTACAGTTTCATCTAACGTCTGAAACAAATTTCCAAAAAGCTTTTTACAACTTTTTGAAAATACGTACGGAGTTAAACGATCACATTGTTTATAAGGAAGAAGATTCTATTTAAAATGAACTCAATTATGCTTTAATTTCTTTGATCATGATGTACAGAGATAGTTATTGAAATCATCCTAAGCTTCAGAGGAAAGCCCAAGAATTCACGACCAAATTACATGACAAATAAAAAACAATTAAAAAATTGTATCTCTTAGAAGAACTAGAATCTAAATTACTCAAATGAGACACAAGGCACTCGTAAAGGGAAAGAATATGTTCATTCTCCAAGAAATATTTAAAATTGTGTTTGATATTGTTATAACGCCCATGGCCACTTTACAAGACATAACTGATGCCATTCCAACACAGCCCCCTTTCTCATCGGTATTCATTCTTATTGTTGCGTTCCTTGTATCATTAACGTCAACATTGGTATCAAGAAAGATGATAGATGTTGATAAATTAAAAAGATTGACACGAGAGACCAAAAAATATCAAAAATTACGTATGGAAATGATAAAAACCGCTGATAGCAAATTGAAGCTGAAGTATGAGAGAAATGCTGATAGAATGAGGAAAGTCCAATCTGAACTCACTATGATGAACATGAAACCGTTAATGATAATGTTTCTTCCAATGATACTCTTTTTCATTGTTTTATCAGGGTTTTTCAGGTTTACGGTGACAGATGGTGTTTATGTTCAGGGAAACATTCCTGCTGTAATTCCTTTCGCTTTACCTGAATCTTTTCCCTTTCCGAGATTATTTGACCTTGGGAAGATGGCTGATGTACCCGGCTGGGGTCATGTTTTTATCCCCAACTATATCTGGTGGTATTTTGGTGGTAGCCTTGCCTTTGGATCTATTTTCCGAAAAGTAGCAGGATTACAACCTGATTGAAAAGTAAAATGATAGAATTGGATGTTCAATAAATGACCAAGAATATTCGAAGGAAAAAGAGTCCTGGAACACGAAATTTAATCCACAAGGTCAAGAAAAAAAGATACAAAGCTCATTGTAAAATTTGTGGAACTCTTTTACACGTAAACACTTTGAAGACCTCTAAGAGTAGAAAACATGCAACTCGACCCTATGGTGGAGAAATTTGTCACGCTTGTCTAAAAACATCTATTCAAACAATCAAACTTTAGTGGTTATCAATCAATTGTAATGCGAAGAAGGTAAGACTAATGAGCCCCCCACGTGCGAAAAGAAGAAAGAAAATTTCATGCAAAAAATGTGGTCATGTAATAAATCCCATTGATACTCCTCCAGAAAAGACATGGCAACTTCTTAGCCCAATGCCTGATAAAGAGGGGCGAGTAACTCTCACTATAATGGGTTCCTTTCATTGTCCAATGTGTAATGCTTCTGTACGGGCATCTTTGAAAAAAATTCGTGGAGATGAAATTGGGTCTGGAAAATCAAAGAAGGAGCTACTGATACAGGCAGTCAACCTCGTTCAAGAGCCCACCCCTATAGACCAAATCGAAATCACAGGAATTTCTGCAGCTGCAGTAGGTAAAGCCATTGGTACTCTTATTACTCAGGGGGAACTCAATGGAAAAGTTGAGGACGGAATTTTTTATCCTCAATAGATAAATTCCTTAGATCTCAGCTTTAATAATCTCTCTGATGACGATGGTTCCATAAGATCCTTTTGGTAAGCAGAATATCACTTGTATGTCTTTAATACCCACTTGGGTACAGTTAAATTCTGTAGGATATGAAATGGCATTTCTCATTGATCCTTTTGAACGTAACTTCGTTTGTTCGTGGTAAAAGCTTGAGTAGTCTAATTCATCCTCCTCTAAAAAATAAGTCAATTTTTCCCAGATTTCCTCTTTTATTTGGCTCCGAACTGACTGATATCCTGGTAGCGGAATTTTCAAACTGGAAAGATGTAAACCAGCGTCATTTACAAAACTTAAAACTTTATTAAAAAGATAAGATTGATAAGCTGATATAGCTAACCTCAAAAATTGTTTTGGTAAGCTTAATAGAATGCTTTTCGAAGATCGATTTGATTCCAATCCTTTTAGTAAAGTTTTCTCAATTCTATAAGAATTAGGGAAGTTACTCAATAAATTCCCATAAACAGTAGTATTCCAATATTTTTTTCGTAACTTCATAATTTCTACATTCTCTAAGGGACTAGTTGCACCTATATATTGATCGATCGCTTCAGAATATTCCTCTTGAAGGAGAAGTTTCCCTATTAAATGGAGAATTGGCCGCGTTGATCCGAAACGTTGTGGTCCATAGAAATTTAACACCCCCTTTGATGTAAATATGTTATTTAGGTAATCCAATTCATTTTCATTCCAATCTCTTCGAATGTCTTTAATTTTTATCTTGAAATAATTTCCAATGAGATCACCTGTTTTGACAGCGAATTTCTGTCTTATAGGATGAAATAATCTGATATTAGGTTGGTTAATTCTTTTTATATCGTTCTTATCGATATTCCAGATCGAAATTCGCTGATAGGTTTCAGCAGCAGCATCTTTTAAACCAGCAAATCCAAAATCTTCTTCAGCAATCCCTAAGAAAGAACTTAGCTTTTTTATTGCGCTATAAGTATCAAGACCGCTTTTCCACAAAACACAATGAATATACAATCCTCCTAGATCTTTTCCAATTTCTGAACCATTAAAGATTGGTTTTCCAGTTGGAGGGATTTCACGGACAATAAAATCTTTATTTTCCTGCTTGATGTTACCCCCAATTCCTTTGAATTCAGGTGTATTAAATCCGCGAATTCCAATAATAGAGTCGATAGAATAATCTTTTGACATAATTATTCAAAAATATTTATCAAAGTCCCCTTTATTTATAGCATCAATTATTGCTTTTGGTTCCTCGTCATCTACAGTTAACCCCAGCGATGCACATGTTCCTACGACCTCTTTCACCGCTGATTGTAAATTAATTGCCAACATGGATTCTTGTTTCATGTGGGCGACTTTAATACACTGATCGAAAGTAATATTTCCCACTTTTTCAGTATTCGGAGTGCCACTTCCTTTTTCTACTCCTGCTTCTTTTAGTAAAAGAGAGGATGTTGGAGGAACGCCTACGTCTATAGAAAAGTTTCGTGAATCATCCACCTCAATTATAACTGGAACTCTCATCCCTTTAAACTGTTGGGTTTTCTTGTTGATTTCATCGATAACAGCCTTAATATTTACCCCTAAAGGCCCTAAAGCGGGACCTAATGGTGGACCTGGTGTTGCTTGACCTGCGTCAACTAATGCCTCAATTGTTTTAGTCAAAGTATTCACCTAAAAAAATGAAGAAAATCTCTATGTTCTGATATCTATCAATAATTCAAGTAATACCGTTTTCAGACCAAAAAATTAAATTTTTTTATACTTCTCCATATTGAGAATTTATGTTTCTCTCAAAACACACAAAAAACTTTGCTAAAAAACCTTGTACTGAATTATGAGCGTTAAAGAAGCTGAAAATGCGCCCTAAAAGGTGATTGTTCATGTCATATACACCAAATCAACTGGAAGAAGCAATATCTCAGGCTAAAACAAAAAGTAATGAGAGAAAAAAGAGAAATTTTACTGAAACAGTCGA
This sequence comes from Promethearchaeota archaeon, assembly GCA_048939265.1. Taxonomy (GTDB): domain Archaea; phylum Asgardarchaeota; class Heimdallarchaeia; order Hodarchaeales; family Hodarchaeaceae; genus Hodarchaeum. The sequence goes on along the minus strand of JBHLPQ010000007.1, from coordinate 1,390 downwards.
AATTTCTATTGGCCTCCGTGATATTGATTTAAAGAATCCAGCAAACAGAATTAATCTAGAAACATTAGTTCCAAATGATTTGGGAGGCAAATCTAGTGTTGCCGTCTTTGCGGAAGGAGATTTGGCCATCAAATCCAAAGAGTCTGGCTTAACAACTTTTAATCGAGAAGAAATTGAAAGACTAGCTAAAGAACCTAAGAATGCAAAGAAAATTGCTAATCAGTTCTCTTTCTTCCTTGCTGAACCCCAGCTTATGCCTATCGTGGCTAAATTTCTTGGGAAAATATTAGGACCACGAGGTAAAATGCCAAAACCGATACCTCCGAGAGTTGAAATAGACAAGTTCGTTGAGAGATATAATCGAACAGTTAAATTAAGATTAAAGGCAACCCCAGTCATCAATACGAAGATTGGAAAGGTAAATCATGATAATAAAACTCTAGCAGAGAACGCAAATACTATCTTACAAACATTAACAACAACACTTCCGAAAGGAGCCGCCCAAATCAGTTCTGTAAACCTCAAAACTACAATGGGTCCGTCTATAAAACTAGAATGAAGATGAGGAGACTAATAAATGGCGCGATATAAACCCTATGCCAAAAAATTAAGGCTTGCTAAGAAAGGAGCTTCAAATTCTACAGTTCCAACATGGGTAATTATGAAAACCTCACGCAAAGTAACTACTCATCCAAAAAAGAGACGATGGCGATCATCAAAAATAAAGCCTTAAATAGCGAGGAATAAACTATGAGTGAAACCTCTTCAGACTCAATCATCGAAGAAAGAATATACACGGTTCCATTTGGTAAAATGATATATGGCCGACGAATTCCTCGACCTAAAAGAACTCCAAGAGCAGTACGGTATCTCAGGGCTTTTGTTAAACGTCATCTTCGTTGTGAAGACGTTATTATTGACCCTGAAGTGAATGAGTTCATGTGGGCTAGAGGAATTCAAAAACCCCCGAGAAAAATACGAATCCGTGCTGTAAAAACAGAAGATGATATTGTAACAGTATACCTCGGATGAAGTATAGCTTCCCTATCCCCTTTCTACGCTTTTATGGGAGTTTTGACTGTGGAAATTGAGTTTGTTGACTTTCTTGGTAGTATTCATATTGGAGTCAAAATGTTATGTACGGAAAGTGTTGCGTTCATACCGCATAATACTCCGTTAAATTTACAAAATCTTTTACAACGTGCTTTGAAAGTTGAGATAACGAAAGTTTCAGATAACATCATTGGTTCATTAGCTATTAGCAATTCTTTTGGTTGTGTTGTTTCTAGTGTGTTAAGCTCAGAAGTTTTGAATGAATTGGAGTCAACCGATCTACCTATTTTCCAATCCTCAGAATTTTTTGCTTTTGGTAATATTGTGCTTGCAAATG
>JBHLPQ010000006.1:0-46654 GCA_048939265.1 Promethearchaeota archaeon | reverse complement strand
TAGCGGAGGGCGGTATTATTACCCTTTGCTTAAGTTGTTTTCTTAGCTGGGTAGCAACAAACAGTATGAATTCCCCCTCGTCTAGATATGACTCAATTACTATTTCAAATCCAACTGGTTTTTCCAATCAATTTTCTTACTTTAACTTGTCAAATATTCAAGCTGAAACCGATTGGCGGTTAATTGAGGATTTTTTCGGTGGTGTTACCACATCAAGAAATTCTCGAAATACAGATGAAGATGATACTATTGATGGGAATCGATGGATGACAATAGGAATTTCTTTTAATATAACAGAAGATTATGTAAATTTATCAAGAGTTCAGACAGCTACTATCTCTGGTTTTGGTACAAATGAAGGGGAAATATGGATCGAAGGTAGTAATGGATCAGGCCCAAATGGAACCATTTTATCATCAGTAGAATCATTAAAGGTGGGAAATGGATTATATGACTATTATATTGATGATTCTGATGGCCATGAATATCTATTATTACCCAGAGGTGAGTATTTTGTAGTCATGAATGATACTGACCATGATCAGGATTGTTATTGGGAATGGTATGTGACCAGAGATACTCAAGGTGACGGCCATAATAATTCAGTTTACATAAGAACTAGTTATGGAGGAGGTGGCTGGTGGGAAGAGAATGAAGGTGGTGTATTTTTTGATGCTCCTCTTAAAATAGAAGTAATACCAGTAGAAAAAAATTCAACAAACCACTGGGTGGTAAAATCGTACAATTTAACCAATGATGTTAAAATTTGGTATAACACTACTGCTGATGGAGGAAGCGAAGTTCTTCTTGACGATTCCACTTGGTTCAAAGCAAACGATACTACCACTCATAACTTTAAATCTAATACCTCTGTCTCTTTCAACTTAAACTTCATCGCAAATTATACCTATTCTTCATACCCGATTAATGGAATAGTCTTTTACAATACCCAGAACGATACGGACACCTTTTGGAATGTCACTTTCTCAACTAGAGATGTAAATAATACTTACAATGTTGAGGATCGTACAATATCAATATCTGGGTTACAATCTGATTGGAATGGGTGGGAAATCTATTGGAATGATAGCTCATCTCCTAAATATTCAAACCTTGATGGAGACCCAGCCATCAGCTACAATAATGGGAGTAGTGCTATGATCATTAACATCAGTACAACATGGCAAAATCAGACCTGGAATGTCTCATTCAATGCACTTAATTACCTCTATTCCTTTTACATCTCATCAGATACCGATGAAACTCCTCTTGAGTTACCCTATCAGACTTATACAATGAATGATTATAATCTCTCGTTTGTAGTTGAAGAAGTTGGTAATCTTACGTATTGGGTTGATTATCCTAATGGATCTCAACTCCTTAGACTCAATATAGATGATATTAACACCAAAGTCAATGATACCTGGGATATAGACAGCACCTTTGACAATTTGACAAATGTTAATGGAACGTATCAAATTCAAGCTTTCTGGAATAACAGTGATTCAACAAAGGTGGGTACGTTTACACGAACTGTCGATATGTTTGTAAATACTTCTTTAGATGTTCAAACTGACTTAGTTGTAGTAGTTGATCAGCAAGTTAATGTCACAGCACTCTATAAATCTCTTCACAACGATTCCCATGTCCAAGACGCAATAATCCAATGCTATGTTAACTGGACCTCTGATGAAACTATGGATCAAATGGCTGGAGCGGAATATAACGCATCCTTCCCCACCCAAGGGTTAGTTGATATAGGAGAGAAAGGGAATATCACTGTGGTCACTCAAGTTGGCTGGTTTGAGAACTGGACTGAAACCATCATTATTTCTTTTGTCGGGTCGTCTTCGATCCTTGTAAATACTTCTACTACATTATATCTTGAATGGCGTGAAAATACAACCCTTGAAATTGATTACTACAATTCTACTGGAAATGGAATTTATCCAGGCGTCACTTTTGATATCGATGGAACCGCTCTCGCTCCTACATGGGATGGAGGTGACGAGGTGTACACATTCCTGTTTAACAGCACGGATTATAGCGGAGAAGGAAGTTTTCCGAAGATTAATATTTCAGCGAGTCATTCCGATTACTTAGCTCAAACCTGGACTTTTGATTTGAAGATCACTCCTGGCAATACTAGCATTAGTGGATGGAGGAGAGGCGCACCATTAACCAACGACACTGCTGGGGAAACCCAAATTTATGCGAATAGTACGAAAGATAATGTAACTATTAATCTCCGTTATTATCATATCTTAACTGATGATACATTAACTACTTCTGCACCCACAATCGTTTCACTCCTACCTAACTATACTCCTGTTCTAGAACCCAATCAATCTTGGACAATTGGCTTTAATGTGACGGGAACAGGTGATTTTATTATTAATATCACGTTTGCTTTAACTAATTATAACACTAGTACCTTTAGTTTCTTCCTTAGTGTATTAAAGGCTGGAACTACCGTGGAAAGTGAATTAGCCGCGGATCAAAAGGTATTTTACGCAGAAAGTTATGATTTCTTTCTCGTATACAATAATACGAATTATATTGAGAACATCACTGGCTTAACTGATATAGTAGGTATCAATATTAACGATACTTCTAAAGTTGTTTGGTTAAATGAAACCAATGAGGGTTACTGGTTCCGGTTCAGTTCGACTCCCTTGCCTTTGGGTATCCATGCGATAAACATCTCCTTTTCTCATGACGATTTCAATTCTAGTTGGATCGTGGTGACCTTCAAAGTTGAAACGCGTCTTACCAATATTGAAGCTAGAGATGCCCTTGATAATACGCTTCTACCAAATCAAACTTATACGTATACGAGGAACTTCTCTCCAGGTGATTTCGATAATTTCTCTATTAGACTCGCTTATTATGATGTCAGGACGGGAACGATCCTAGATGTCACCCCTGGAGATGTTACAGTTTATGCTAACGTTTCAATTGCATATCCTCCCCCTGTTGAAAATGGAGCTCATAACTGGACTTTCTTTTTTGATGGTTCACTTCTTGGAACGTTCTGGATCAACGTGACCTTTGTCATCGCCAATCATAATTCATCAACATTCCAAGTTAAGTATGTTATTCAACCTGCAGATAGTAAAATCATTAATTTCGATCCAGATATCGTCGGAGTCCCGATTAATGCTTCCGTTAAATCTGGGAACACGTTTGATTTCTGGATAGTCTGGCAGAATGAGTATAACGAGTACATTAATGATACGGATGGTCTAGGAGGAAATGGTACCTCAACAGATATTGTTCTTTTAACTACTGATCCAGCTGCAGGCAACCACTCTTTCAGATTTAGCGCACCCGATGTTGGCGTTTGGACATATAATTTTATATTTGAAACGACTAATTATACCAGCACTGAATTTTGGCTTCGCTTTAATGTCACAGTAAGATTCATGAATGTCAGTATAACCCTCTCAACTCATTACAATAACTCAATCATTAATACAGTCCAATATAACGAGACCTACTATTTTAGCATTATATTAAACGATACTGAAACAGGATTACCAGTAACAGCGGATTATACAAAGCCTCTATCATCAGAAAATATTACTGTCTTTTCTATATTAGCTGGAAATCATACCTTCTTTTATAACGCCTCTCTTGTAGGAAATTTCTCTTCACTCGAAATTGAATTCTATCTTAATAACTATGCAAATTATACATATTTTATCACATTCAATGTTGATAAGCGGAGATTCCAGATTAATGACACCTGGTCGAATCCTGCAAATGGATCAACACCAATTCAGCTTAAATATGGGAATACTTTCAACTTCAGTGTCTTTCTGCAAGATCAAAGAACTGGAGATAATGTCTCCGCTTCTGATACCGCCACTGCAGTTAATATTTCATTTATTAGAATAACCTCAACTGGTAATCATTCATTTAATTATACTGCAGGAAATATGGGAGAGAACTTTGATTTAATAATCGAATTCTCCTTACAAAATTACCACAATATCAGTTATTTCATCAGTTTCAACGTGTTTAGCCGATTCATGATAATAAATGGCACGCTTTCTAATCCTGATACGGATCAAACTGTTGATACTCCTCAATATGGTGAGTTAAGTTACTTTAATGTATTTTTAATGGATAATGAAACTTATGCACCAGTGAATGCTACCATAAGATCCATATCGAGTACCAAAATTCACTTTATCCAAATAGAGAGTACTGGAAACCACACATTCTATTTTAATGCTTCTGAAATTGGAAATTTCTATGATCTCACAATTATATTCAATTTAACTAAATACAGTGATGTCACCTATACCATTTCTTTTGTGGTTTCTCCTCGTGAGATGCTTTTTGATTCTGATCTTTCTACTGGACAGACGATTGGCGACTTACAGTATGGCGATATTTTCTTTTTCCGTGTTTATCTCAATGATAGTAGAACATTTGAACCCCTTAATATCTCAAGCTACAGTGGTTTACCAACCAATATCTACTTTGAAAACTTCACTCTTTCTAAAGGCCATTTCTTTAGGTATGAAGCTTTAGAACTCGTGGTAGGTGAACCATATCTTATTGTCTTCTCTCTTCCCTACTATAACGATTTATCACCCACTTACCAGATAATCATCAGTGTCTTTAAAGCTGAGTCAGAGCTAACACCTCCCCCGTCACCGAGAACCACCTATTACACTGTAAATACTGATTTCTTCATTATTTGGAAAAATATACCTAATCTCCCTACCAGTCCTGATATTAGAATAACTGACGCGGATCTAACAATACAAACTTCTTCAGGATGGGCTAATAATATAATTTTCCTAAGTGAGGACAATGGGAATTATTCTTTCTCGGTCATTGCAAATCAAACTGGTAGTTTTACCTTAACATTGTATTTTGGATCGCCATTCTTTGTAAACCAATCATTCATTCTTTCAATCAATATTCTTCCCGCACCAACGTATTTTGGAGACACATCTCCTGAAAATGGCACTTCACTAGGAGTTTCCACCCCATTCTATTTCTCTGAGGTGTATACCTTTTATGTTACATGGGTAAATGATCTCAATGATTCAGGAATTGAAGATTTGAATCCAGATTACTCCCTCTCTGGACTTCTTGTAGAGTTTGTCAGTTCATATCCTAATGGCACACATGTTTTCAGGGTTCATGGCAATAGGTTAAATGAGTCAGATATCGTTAAAGTTGTCCTAGAAACTACTAATTTCCAAAAATTAGAGTATCTCTTGGATGTGAGGGTGAGTATAATGCCCACTTTACCTCTAGATGCTACTAGCTTTAGCTATAATGAATCAATTCTTGTGGAGGAAGACTTTTCAATATTGGGTAATGAATCTTACTTAACATATCAAGGCGATTTTGTACCAAATACTTTCGTTTGTAATCTTTGGATGAATGGCTCCTCTATCTCCTTTTCAATTGAGAGAGACGAAAATTGGTTTTTAATTAGCTTTTCCACAGAAGGCAATCAGTATGGTGATTATAATTTCACTTTAGAGGTTAGTTTAACTGGCTACCAAATTCAGAAACTAAGTATGAATATTACATTACAAGGACGAGAGACTGTCTTCACTGTGACATTACCAAGCAAAACTTTTGAACAAGGAGAACCAATTGAAATCACCGCACTTCTAAACTATACCCAAACCACGGATGGAGGATCGGGTGCCGCGATTTTGCTATCTCCATTAAGTGGTGTCGAAGTCTCCTTCTCAATAGGCCTAAAATATTCCAATGGAACAAGTTATACCTTACCCGTATATACCACACTAACAGATGTTCGGGGAGAAGCAACTTATACAATTGATGGCGAATATACTCAAGATGCTATAGGTTTCTCGAAAATTGATGTCGAGTCTGGACCCTCCTCCTCAGGATTACCTTCTAGTTACAGTATGCCTGCTGCTGAACTGGCAGAATATGAAATCATTTACATCTTTGATCCGCTTGAAATCATCATTCCAGTAGTAATTGCAGGAGTGGTCATCTTATTAATTGTTGGAGCTGTTGCTGCTAGTGGAATTACATTAAATCGCAGACGTAAGAAACGAAGCGCTGCCATCCAAGAAAAACGGCGAAAAGTAGAACAAAGTTTTGAAGATATCAAATCCATCCGCTTGTTAATCGCCCGTCATGAGTCAGGCCTCCAATTTTACTCCGAAAAAACCATCGCAGAGTTACAAACTGATACGGATGCGTTATCTGGCATGTCTGCTGCTTTGAGCACATTTATGGAAGAGGTTTCTGATGGAATGCGTTCTCGTACTGATGAGGAGAAAGAGAAGGAAAAAATTGAAGTTATGAGTCGGGAGGGGTTACATATGTTAATTTGGCATGGTACCCGCTCGAGCTTCATAATTATTTCAGAAACCAGATTGCCTGATTATTTCAAGGAGCGTTTAGCAAACTTAGGTCGAGAAGTGGAAAAGAAATTTGCTCAAGATTTAGAGGACTTTTATCGATCTGATCAAATACCAAGTAACCAAATAAAGAAAATGATTCGAAAACACATTCCTCTACACTATTTCTCCGCTTTTGTTCTGAATGAAGGAGTTTTAACTTTGGAAAGCATTAAACTATCTAAAAAGGAAAAGAAAATGCTTAAACTCATCAAAGAGATCCGTTTTCAGAAAGAGGGTGTGCAATTCTTCTTCAGTGAACAAATTATCTCCCACCTGTCGAAACACTATAATCGTAGTGAAGCCATTAAATTCTTAGATCGATCAATTGAGATCAATCTCCTAATCGAAGCCAGTCAAGAAGACATTTTGAGCATCTCGAAATAATGGATAATAAAGAGGATCCAATAGCAATGTCAAATAATCATTTCTATCGCTTTTGGTTGTTGAACCATCAAGGTTTATACATTTTTGACAAAAAACTTCACAAAAAAGTCATTTTGACGAAAGCTGAAGAAGATAATTTGATAGCTGAATTGTTTCAAGACCCAAAAGTGATATCTGCTGATGATACTCCCCTCTTTACTCGAGAGTTACCCTCATTCTTTACTAGACTTCATTATCGTAAGTATAAGAGAGATTTGTATATTCTCTTGGCTGATGAATTGATTGATATCACCGAGGCTAACGCAAGGCTCCAACCGTGGATTGAATTACGAAATCAACAAAGAGAGCACCTGCAAGGTTTGACTATTTCCATGTTTGATGATATTGAAGGGCCTAAGGTTGTTTATAATAGTGGTGCATTACTTTCTGAAAATGCATTATTATTAGCAGTTCAAGGGCAAACAATCTCTGCAATGGGACGTATCGTCGAATATACAAGCGGATTTAAAGATCCCCTTAATGTACCTAATCGCGAAGACTTGATCCACTTAAGTTATATCTTCTTGCAACCAGCGCCAGATTCGAATGACCCGCGTATAGCAAAGATGGGAAGGATGACAAGCATTCATTTGCTTTTTCTATTGGGATTTCATTTTGTAAATGAAAACCTGTTTCGCAGTTACCTAGAAGCCTTTCTTGATGAATGGGTCTATAATTGGAATGCTCAAAGAGAAAACAGCTTGTCTTACCCAAGAGAGATTTTTGATGAGTTGCTAGAAGATCTGCGATCTGCAATTACAACAGCCATTGACCTTACAACTCATGAGGAACGGGAAGAAGCGAAATTGAAAGAATATGTCATGGATTTATTAAGTCAAAATAAAGTTTTGAATTATCAAGTCCGAAGATTGAGAGAAAAAATTAAAGTTCTGGAGGATCAGCTCTCCTCCCAAAAGCAATGACAAGATATTAAGAAAATACTGAATATAAACAAATTTCGAAATATCGAAATCATTATTATATATCGAACTCAATTCCAAAAAAAGTGTTTAATATATATCAAAACAATGAAATTTTCAGGATGGTTATCAAATGCATGTGTTGCATGTTAAGGGAAAAGAATTAGAAGAAATTAATGCTCCTTATGAATTTCTAAATGGCGACGTTTATGTCGTCGATAATAGTGATGTCAGTGTCGGATTGAAAAAGAAGGTTTATATCTGGTTAGGTTCTCAAGCATTCGCAGATGACCGAGCAGTAGGCGCATGGGCAGCAAAATGCTTGGATTTAGAGGATGAAGAAATAGACATTGATACTGAAGTTGAGGGAAATGAATCTGAAGAGTTCAAAGGACTACTGGATTTCGTGGTGGTTACTGGAGATACCCCCGGCTTTTTAAAACACGTAGAAGTCAACAAAGAAGACATATCTTATGCTTTGTATCGCATTAGGGATATTGATCTTACCGATGGGTCATCGTCAGATGATATCATGATTGAGAATGTTCCTCTCAAACAGGAGTCATTTCTTAGCGATGATGTCTTCGTTCTAGATGCATATCATGATTTATACGTATGGGTTGGTGCGCAATCACAAGTTGGTGAGAAAGCAGCTGGGAATCGACTTGTTCGGAAATTTGACGTTGCTCGTGAGCGAAATCCCATGGTTTATACTATTAGCGAAGGATATGAACCTAAGGGATTCTTTGAATTAGTAAACCAACTTGCAGAGAGTGGTGAAGTTCGTACTACTGATGCTGCTGAAGCTGCCAAAGGAGTTACTGGTAGTATTACTGATCTCTCAAGTGAATCCGCGGAAGCAGGAACTGTAACTCCTGTAACGCCAAGACCAGAACATCCCCCTGTCACCCCTCCTGATATGGAACGTCCACCTGAACCAGAATACATCCCTAGGCCCCCTGTCCCTGAACCAGTCTCTGCTCCTCCACCTCAACCTGAACCAAAACCTGTAGATCTAGGATTAGGCCCAACAGGAATGCCAACACCTCAATCTAAAGCTGTGAAGCTGTACTATGTGGGTGGAGAATTTATAGAAGTAGGTGGTAACGAGGAAGCAGTGTTAGAAATCGATGATGGGACAAAAGTAGCCACACTTTCTTTTACGGAAGGCACAGGGTTGATTACTCAACGCACAGCTGGACGACAGGCTAGAGGTATCTGTAAAAGTGGGTTCCTCCTGAAAGCTGGATATCGTATAGGCCAAAATTGTGACCTTAGAGAAGTTAAAGGAGAACGAGGAATTCACGACAGGCTCTTACAAGAAGGACATAAGTACAAATAATTCATCCTACACCCTTTTTTCCTTTTTTTGGTATTTGAAAGATTGGGAGGAGAATGAAAGCACTAATTCACATATTTTGCCCACGCATCGTTTATGACAATAAAGCCTTCATAAAACTATTACCAAGAAAATTTATGTATTTGATACCTATATTTCTCGTTCATCCCCAATCGTTGTATTAAGAGGGTAAAATTATGTTAACTTACAAAGAAAAGGTAAGCTATGGGGTTGGCCGCCTTGGATCTTCCATTACGATGGATATGGCAGATTTATTTACTGGGTACGTTTACTATGCTTTCTTTGGTTTAGAAGAAAATGCTTTTCTAGCGTTTCTAGGTGTTGCTTTTGGTAAGATTGTTATTGCTTTTACTAGCTACTTTTCTGGATACATTTCTGATCGGACACAAACACGATGGGGACGAAGAAGACCCTTTGTTATTCTAGGAGCACCTTTACTTGCTATAGCTTTTTTCTTTCTCTATTCACCTCACCTGATTCTTCCTTTATTAGGATTAGAAAGTGAGACAATGATTGTTTTTTCTTATTTGATAATTGTAAATTCGATCTATCAAGGAACCTATGGATTATTGTTAACACCTTTTCAGTCTTGGATGCCAGAAATTACCACAGAGACTGAACGCCTAGAAATCAGTGGATATCAAAATACTGTAAACCTCATAGCGTTTGTTATAGGAGCTGGTTTTGCTTTTCTATTACCTGGCTTGCTGGGAGGTTCAGCTGAAGAAGTAGACCTAAATAGAGCCAATGAAGTTTTTACTGGGTTAACAAATAGAGATGTGTTAATCACAATTCTGCCAATTATTATTGGTATATTCTCAATTCTTGTAATAATCTTCTTTATTCCCTCTATTATTGGAATCAGGGCAAAAGAAATTTATATTCCTCAACCATCTATCCGAGAAGAATTAAATGTCGTTTTTGGAAATAAAAACTATATTTCTTGGACTATAGCAAGAGGGTTCATCTCAGTCGCATTAAGTATGACAATGGGAATAGTTCTTACATGGATTGATAAAGCCCTTTATTTTTCGGGAGTTGTGGAATATTTATTATTTGGTGTGACCCTCCTTGGAGTAGTTTTTTCTGGATTCATATTTTGGGCGCGTTTTGGAAACAGACAAGGAAAAACCAAGAGTTATATTTATTCAGCAGTATGGATGGCTATTTGGATACCTTTTACATTGGTTGTTGGTCAAATTGAGGTAATTTCCCAAATTGTACCCGTTCTCCTTCAAGCTATAATCTTTGTTATTTTCGCTGGTATAGGTGTTTCAGGTTTCTATTTACTTCCCTACGCTATTGTAGCTGATATTGTTGAAGAGGACGAACGACGGACTGGAGAATCGAGAGCTGGTATGTATTATGGATTTGAATCGATCCCCCTGAATTTTTTTCAAGTATTTGGCTATTTAATTGTCGGATACTTGTTGCAGGAGAATTTTCCCTTCAATATTCCAACCTTACCACTATTCACGGACTGGCAGGGTCATACTTATAGTCTTGGGTTAATCATTTGGGGGCCTATAGCCGCCTTTTTCATTTTAATTTCAGTTCTTGTTTTTTGGAAATATGTAAACGCTGATCCATTAAGAAAAAGCTGATAGACAAGCAAAATCTATACTTAATTGTACAAATTTCTATATTTATTCATCTCCTGCATCTAACAGATTTAAATTTAACCAGAATTTGAGCTTGAATAGATCCTAGAATTAAATCATTACCTCTTACAGGAGATAGAGGATCGTATGATTGATATTAAACTGTTTCGTGAGAACCCCCAGATTATTCGTGACTCAGAGGCCAAACGCTTTAAAGATCCTCATCGAGTGGATGAAGTCATCGCTTTAGATTCGAAATGGCGTTCATTACTACAACAAGTGAATAAGCTGCGAAAAGAAAGAAATCAGATTAGTCGGGAAATTGGGCCATTAAAGAAGAAAGGGGAAGATATTACATCCCTGAAAGAACGTGTAAACCAAATAAATCACCAAATTGCTACTCTCGAAAAGTCAGTAAAAGATACTTTGGAAGAAAGAGAGAAAATTCGATACACTATCGGTAATATCCTCCTACCTGGGGTGCCAATTGCTAAAACAGAGGACGGTGACGTTACTTTACGCAAATGGGGCAAGATTCCCAAATTTCCCTTCCAACCCTTGGACCACACCAATCTAGTTGAATCTCTTGGTCTCGCTAATATTGAGAAAGCTGCTCAAGTCAGTGGAGCTAGAACCTTTTTCTTAACAAATCAAATGATTTTTTTAAATTTAGCCTTAATCAGACTTGCTGTAGACTTTCTAGTGGATGAACGTGGATTCATTCCAATGTGGACTCCTCCATTCATGCGTCGTAAAGCAATGGAAGGAGCAAGTGAGCTAGGTGATTTTGAAGACGCATTATACAATGATCCTAAGGAAGATGTCTTTTTCATTGCTACTTCGGAACAACCTCTCGCCGCGTTCCACATGGATGAACTACTAGATGAAGACACTCTACCTCGTAAATATTGTGGAATCTCACAATGTTATCGTCGGGAAGCTGGAAGTCATGGAAAGGATACCAAAGGCATTTTTAGGGTTCATCATTTTCATAAAGTAGAACAATTTGTTTTTACTCATCCTGAGAAGTCTGAAGAAATGCATAATGAAATGATCAACAACGCAGAAGTTCTTTTCCAACGCTTAGAAGTACCTTATCGTATTGTAAATATTGCTTCAGGTGAATTGAATGACAATGCTGCCAAGAAATATGATCTGGAGGCATGGTTCCCTGCTCAAAATACTTATCGGGAATTAGTCTCCTGTTCAAACGTTACAGATTATCAAGCAAGAAAACTTAATATGACCTATGGTAAAGCTGGTGGGACAAAAGATTACCTTCATACGCTTAATTCAACTGCAATTGCCACTGAGCGAACTCTCTGCGCTATACTGGAGAACTATCAACAAAAAGATGGATCAGTGAATATTCCAAAGGTTCTACAACCCCATATGAATGGAATCACAAAGATTTCTCCCTTATAAGAATATTTGATGTTAATTCTTGGTTTTCAATTAGAATACAATTCTGAAACTCCTTTTTAAGAGTAAATAACGGATATAAAAGAGAATTCCAAGGCTTTTTGTGGGGATTTGCTTATTTTTGTATCTGATTTTATTATAAACTTCACACCAGAGTTATTCTTTTAAGGTGATAGAATTCATGAACGAGAAGAATGCTGGTTCTGAACAAAATAATAACGCCCTTTTTCTCACTACGTTAGAATTTCCACCGCCCATCAAACACAATGAATTAACTCCGACAGAACAACGAGTTTATTTACAATTGTCATTAGAGTTTCAAAAGATGTTAGATGAAGCACCTAGTTTTCAAATGGGAGCTTACCAATGGAATCAAAAGCTTCCTGAGATACTTCAAAGGTATGCTATTACTCTTGAAGTGTGGGAACGAATTTCTGAAATTGGAGATAGGGACGAAGACATTCAAGCTCAATTAAACGAGTTGATTGAAGAAATGAATTCTTCCTGAAAATCATTTTAATGAATCTGTTAAATAAAAAAGCTGCTAACGTAAATGAGGGCTGTTGCCCACCATAAGGACCAACGTGTATATTTTCGTCCTTTTATTGCAGTCTCTAGGGTGGGATTGCGAATTAATAAGATCGTTGTAAAAATCAACAAAGTAATTAATAGAATAAAGCCAATAAAAAAGACAAAATTATTCCTAAATCCCAAAAAGAGTAATAAGGAACCTAAAAGTATACTGACTAAGTAGATCAGGCCTGAGATTCGTGCAGCCCAATGAGAGCCTAGAGAAATAGCAACTGACCTTTTACCTGTTTCTAAATCACCTTCAATATCCATAATATCCTTCAAAACCTCGCGGCCTAGCGCTAAAAATAAAATAAAAAAACAAATCACTAGAATATTAAGTAAGACCCACTCGTTTAATATCCCCACAAGAAGAGTTCCCATCAAAAATGGGGCAACATATCCAGTACTTACCCAGGTATTTCCAATAATTCCGTATTTTTTCACCCCTAAATTATAACCGACTCCTAATCCAATGAAAAACAAAGCGAATAGTATTAATAGAGGGGATAAACCATAAAAAGCAACCTCAATGATTGTTACTAAAAAAGCAATTATATAAAATCCGATTGCAAGATTTCGTGCCGTATTTAAGGATATTGTTCCTCGAACTAGGGGACGATCAAACCGTTGATTTAATACATCGTTTGGATAATCAAAATAATCATTGATTACATGGGTACCTGCAATCATTGAGAAAGGAACAAGCAGGCCTAGGAGTACACCATCTAATGGAACAATTTCATTATTCAAGATAAAATCGAAGAAATTCTGTGGGGAGAAATTAACTTCATTTACTCCATTGAGACGATAGCTAAGGTAACCTGCTATCATTATCACAAGACTAGCAAGAAAACATAAACTGATTCGTAACAAATCAGATATGTCTTTTATTCTTGACATATACTTGAGTGTTGAAGTAAATTAAATATATGTTTTATCCTTAACAGGATGTGTAATATCAGCTTCGATAGCATCTTGGGCTTGATCTCTCATGGAGAGCGCCATTTGTTCAATCTTCTCAGCTTGCGCGAGAATTGGTTCTATTCCAATTTTTAGTGAGGGAATCAGCTGATTCAACACCTCAACCACCCGTGCCGCAGTCCGAACCTCAGGGTAATGTTGACGAACTTCTCCTAGTATTACGATGACTTCGGAACGATTATACCAACCTTCATTTAGTAAGACTGCACTTAATCCCTTAATGACTCCATGATCTAATGGAGGAATGCCTTTCTCTTGTAAATAATCTCTGCAAGATTGTGTTGTTCCTACACCATAGACATGATAAGGCATTTCTTGAGGAGATTGAGTGTAGTCACTCTTAAACCCCTCTACTGAGACAATCCGCGCAATTCCTTTCTCCTTAGCCCAATTGAATATTTTCTTACCTATTTCACGAGTAATAGGGGGATACTGGGGAACTTCAGATGCGAGAAGTGCCACCCGAATTTCAGGGCTCGCGTATATCCGAATTGGGAACTTGGGTTTAGAATAATAGACCACACATATCGCAGGAATTTTATTACTATCCCCTACAGCAACTTGATCAAGATTCCATTCACCTCGCCTTCCTGCAGACTCTAAAATAATGTTCGCTGTTATAAGAGCAAGAGCGCTTATAGAGGGAAAACATTCAATTAAGGTGCCCCCTTCTAAATCCATATCAACAACATCACGGATTTCAAAATGGTTAGAACTCATCATAATCACTGAAATAATGCTTTCTCGTAAAAGAAGAAAAACATTATAATAAAGATTCCCTTTTCAGCATAAAATTTCAAACAAGAAAAGTGCCAAAAGGCCAAACTAAGAACAAACCCAAATGTGATTGAAGAAATCTCTAGTGATATAATTTAGAAAAGGGTATAACTTATCGATAACTACTAAGAAAAAAATAAGGAAGGATGAAGCCCGACTTACACAAAAGATAAGCGGTCTACTTCCTCTTGCATTCCTTCAAGTTTTTGAGTAGGGGTAATTCGACCTGTTTTACGTGATCCTAGAATCTTATCATACGCTTGTTCAAAATGGGATTTGGACACTTTATATTCAGAAAAATTATCCTCCATCTCTTTCAAACTAGGAAGATGCTCTTCTACTGCAATAAAAACAGCTTCATGACATAAAGCAGCAAGATCTGCTCCAGTGAAATTTTCTGTTTTCTTACTTAATTCATCCAAATTGGTATCTGTTGCTAAAGGTACATCTCGTGTATGAATTTTGAGAATTTCTAAACGAGCAGGTTGATCAGGAAGCCCAATACTGATTATCTTATCAAATCTTCCTGGTCTTAGAAGCGCAGGATCAATCATATCTGGACGATTGGTTGCTGCAATTACAACGACCCCTTTAAGTTCTTCTAGTCCATCAAGCTCCGTCAAAAACTGACTAATCATTCGTTCTGTTACCCCTGAATCAAATGATTTTCCTCTGATTGGAGCAATAGAATCAATTTCATCAAAGAATATAATAGATGGGGCTGCTTGTCGGGCTTTACGAAAGACTTCACGAATGCCTTTTTCAGATTCTCCGACCCATTTTGACAACAATTCTGGGCCTTTAATACTAATAAAATTA
This sequence comes from Promethearchaeota archaeon, assembly GCA_048939265.1. Lineage (GTDB taxonomy): Archaea > Asgardarchaeota > Heimdallarchaeia > Hodarchaeales > Hodarchaeaceae > Hodarchaeum. The sequence goes on along the minus strand of JBHLPQ010000006.1, from coordinate 31,362 downwards.
GCCTGTGTTTCATGTGCTACCGCTTTTGCTAACAAAGTTTTACCTGTTCCAGGAGGCCCAAAGAGGAGAATACCTTTAGGTTGTTTTGCCCCCATATGCGAGAAGAATTTAGGATGCTTAAGAGGTAGTTCAATACTTTGTTTAACTTCCTTCTTCTCAGATATGAGACCTCCTATATCTTTCCATCCGATGTTTGGGACTTCTACGAAAACTTCACGTAGAGCAGAAGGCTGAATTCCGAGGAGAGCTTCGTTGAAGTCTTCTTGTGAAACTTCGAGCTCACTTAAGATTTGAGCAGGAATCGTATCTTCTTCAAGATTTAATTTTGGAATCACTTTCCGTAAAGAATGCATTGCAGACTCTTTGACTAACTGCTCAAGATCAGCTCCAACGAACCCATGAGTCACTTCGGAAAGGTACTCTAGGTCAACATCTTCAGCAAGTGGCATCCCCCGAGTATGAATCAATAAAATTTCCTCTCTACCATGCTTGTTTGGAATGCCTATTTCTATTTCTCGATCAAAACGTCCTCCGCGACGTAAAGCGGGATCTAATGCATTGACACGGTTAGTTGCACCAATTACAACCACATCTCCACGATCACTCAAACCGTCCATATTTGATAGAAGTTGAGCAACCACTCGACGTTCTACCTCTCCTGTGACTTCTGACCTTTTTGGAGCAATTGAATCTATTTCATCAATAAAGATAATACTTGGAGCATTTTCTTTAGCTTCCTCAAAAAATTGACGAATTCGCTGTTCACTTTCTCCATAAAACTTTGACATGAATTCAGGTCCTGAGACAGATATAAAATGGGAATCTGTTTCTGTAGCTACAGCCTTAGCTAGCAAAGTTTTCCCAGTACCAGGAGGACCGTGTAATAATACGCCCCGAGGAGGTGTAATCCCGAGACGCTTGAAAAGTTCTGGATATCGCATTGGTAGTTCAATCATTTCACGAACCTTTTGGATTTCATCATTTAACCCACCAATATCCTCGTATCTTACCCTTTGTAATGTTTCTTGTTTAACGTCCTTAACTGGGGTCAGAGAAATTGTGACTTGGGTAGTTTCGTGCATAATAACCGCTTCACTACTTGGTGATATTTTTGAGACAACGAGGATAATACGCTGATTATAGACAGGGATTTCAATAAAATCACCTTTTGTTAGAACACGGCCCATTAAGATATGTTTGAGGTGTCTCTCCCCACCTTGAATTCGTAGGTTCTGAATTGGTGCGAATTCTATTCGAGAAGCATTTTTGGGTTCAATAGAAACAATTTCTACAGTATCATCTATTCCAACTCCAGCATTTCGACGCGTGCTACCATCGATACGAGCAATCCCTGTATTACGATCACCAGTATGTCCTGGCCAGTAAATAGCGGCTGTACGCCGCTTCCCTATTATCTGAAGAACATCTCCAGCTGAAATATTCAATCTTTCTGCAATTTCGGGATCTAAGCGGATGATTCCCCTGCCTACGTCACGTGCAGCAGCTTCTCTTACTTTACATTCATATGTATCATTAACCATAAGTTATCCACTCCATTTTAATTAATATCAAATCATTTGTTTGGGAAAATTATTCAACATCAACTTTGGTTTTTGGTACTTTCTCGGTAAAGGGTAAGGAAATTGTTAAAATACCTGTTTTTAGATGAGCTTTTATCTCAATAGGACGAATTTGTTTCTTAAAATGTAAATGATGTGTATATTGGTTCTTAAAGTTCGTACTTTCTGCTGAAAACCATAGTTCATCACTTGTTGCCTCAAGATTTATCTCATCTCGCGAGATGCCAGGTATCTCCATTGTAATGTGATATTTCTCATGGTCACGCTTAACATGAGTAATAGGAACGCGTGAACCCTGAGTAGACCAGTACCCGAAAGGACTAAATCCTTTTTTAAAAGGCTTAATGTGTGGAAAACCTTTCCAAAGAGCATTAAATGGGGGAAAACAGAAAAAACCATAATTATCATCTTCGTTATGGTCTTTTGTTTTATCATTCATCTTTATTCTGTCCTTAATTTGATATTTTTATTTTGTTTGAGTAATAATTAGTTATGACAATTTATTCACAAATGTTTATAACTTTTACTCACAGGAGATGATAAAAATAGAGTTCTCATAAATTCGATCTCTTCATGTCAGATGTTAATATCTACTCTCTTCTTTTCTTGAAGTAGTGATAATAATATCAAAAATCGCAAAACCAAGATAGATTATAATTTTTCAGATCGAAAGAGAAAGCACTTTTCAAATATAAATAGGATAACCATCTATATTCTTTGAGAACCAATGAGTGCGTTAATTGACTTGATAGCTTTAGGTTTTCTTGGATTTTTCCAATGGTATGCCCAAGAAGTCCTTGATCCCCGAGATCTTATTATTTTTTTCATTAAACAACTCTTTATGTACCTTTTACTGCAGTTGGTAATGTACATCCTTCCATTCCTTAGACGTATAACGAATTTCATATGGTTTCCCTTTCGATTTCTCCATGTGTATTTACACATATTCACAGCCAAAGAAATCGCTCGGTTCCTTGACCAAAAAGAGGAGGAAGACGAGGAACTTGATAATATATTTGATCAACATATTGTCAGGTCAAGTTATGTCACCGGTCTTGGTCGAAACGATGAGAATTCTATGTTGATCGCATCATTTAACCGCATTGGCTACGCCTACCAGATTGCCTTGGCACCCAGTCGTTTTGGTTGGATCCTACTAGTAGGTTACTTAATTGTTTCACCTTTAGCTCTCATCACCCCACTTTCCCACGTATTTTCTACAACAGCAGGCGCCGCACTTCATTTTTACTTTTTTGTGGGAATATTTGGAGTCATGATGCCCACTCTGAATGATTGGTTATTTGTCATCAATAATATCATCCTGCATCTTAATATTCGTCCATTATTTCTTTTTAATGGTGTCGTAATCTTTTCTATTTTCACCCTAGACATGTTCTGGCGTACTCAAGACTTTTTAATTGCAATACTGGTAGGAACAGTGATGTTTATTGGGTATTTGTGGGGATTATTGATGGTCGCATTACTTGCCCTCCAAGGAAAGTTAAAGCACCCCCAAGTATTCTTTGTTCCTTTTAAATCGAAAAAAGGATCCCCTTTGAGTGTTATTGATACCGAATTCCATGATTTAGATGAGTATGAATGGGATGATTAATGAAGATGAATTATTTGTATCTAACGTAGATTTCTTGATTGTCTTTGACGATTTATTAACGCAATCACTCCGATGACAATTAATCCAAAGAATGTAATAAGAAAACCAAAATCTTCAACTTCGTTTTCTTCTATTCTCATTGTTAGATTCGTTTCCACTCTTATTCCATCGCTGTTTTCCACAATAATTGTGATATCTTCTACACTCGAATTCTGACATTGAATTTCGTAATTAAGCTTGGTTTCTTGCCAATGGGGCTGGAAATAGAAGGAGTCATTGATTATAGTGTCGTTTTTGTAATTGAAATAGATATTTGCCCTTGAAGGATATCGTGTTCTGTAGGTATTCCAAACGCTCAAATCAACATCAATTTTTCCTCCTTCTTCAGTTTGGTTATCAATTTTTATAATATTTATTAAGGGGGTTTTATAGAACCTTTCTACTTGGTAAAATGTTGTTTGAATCTCTGGTATACGATCAAATTTTATTTCCCATGCAATTTTACCTTCAAGAGTCACTTCTGTGAGGTGAGTAGGATGATTAAAGCTTGCCCCAAAAGCTCCAAGGGTATTACCATTTGGAAGCCTATCAGCATCTCCCCATGGCTCACAATAATATTCTTCAGGAGCTGCCCAAGACCAGACCTCCTCCGTGGTCATCGTATCTTCATCAATGACAATTTCTAAAAGTCGGGAATGGTGATTTAAGGGATTTGTTTGATTCAGATGATCGTTGTCAAATAAAATGAAGCGATTCGGCCCAATCATTTCAAGAGCATGGCTGTGCCACCATAGTGTTGTTCGTTCTCTTCCATATTTATCGTAGAGTGTGAAATCTCCTAATTTTCCAACAGCCCAAATAATCTCTCCTGTCTGTTTATTGATTTTATAGAAAGTATCTAAATTACGTGGATTATAATAAATTATATCCTCTTCAAATAACCAAAAGAGAGAGTTCGCGTGAGTCCAGTCTTGTCCACTCTTCCATATTTCATTTAAGAAATGATCTGCATTAAAAGGAAGATGTTTTGAACAGTTCCAAACCCATAGTTCATTGCCTTGCCGATCATATTCCACGATATCATCATACCAGATTGGAAGACCCTGATAGTTTCCTTCAATTCTGTGTTGAAGTGTTAGAAATGTGTCTGTGAACGGATTGTATTCTAAGTCATGATGTCCTTCAGGAATGGGAAGTATTTCAACGACATTTGTGTCGAGATTTCTGAGTTGAATGTCTCCAGCCATCATATACAAAATGGTTGTAGAATTGATGAACTTGGGCGTTTTAAATCTGTCCTTCGATTTCACAGCATAATTGATATTTCCTTCCATATCTAAAATAAAAAGATAATAACCACGATTTCCGGTATCATTAGATAATCGTCCTTGAAAGAGGTTATATCCTCCTTGGGTTTTGGTACTATGAGTGATATCAATTGAGTTGATAAAGTCAGAAATAATATCTGAATCATTGAAGATATAGGTGATATTTTTTACCTGTGCCTTTTCAATATTCATAACTGTTGGTTTTGCGGAAAAGAAAGTTAATGGCATTGTGCAAACTAGGACCATTAGAACGCAGTCAGTGAAGAAAAAAAATCTCTTTTTAAATCTCATACTCGTAACCATTAATAGGATTTCCTCCAGAATTGATGCTTAATCGATGTCTTCCTTTTTAGATGTGTTACCAATCTGATAAAACTGTTTAACCTCTGTTGAAATAAAAAACATTGAAATAAGGATCTCCAACGGTTATTTAAATGATAAATGAGTGGTTTCTGCTTCTTGATCTTCTTTCTTTTCCAAGCTTTGTCCTAGTATAGCTTCAAATAACGAAAAGAAAGCTTTCTCAACATTCCAGTTGTTCTTTGCACTGGTTATAACTGTTGGGTATTCGGGCATTTGTGGCTTTGTATGTAAGATCTGAAGTTCATCAAGATCAGCTTTATTTCCCACTAGAGTTATCGGAATAGTTTTATTACAAGAATTATGACATTCCTTAATCCATTGGACAATATTTCGGAATGATTTTACATTTGTGAGATCGTAAACAATTATTACTCCACTTGATCCTGTATAAAATCGCGAACGAAATTTCTCGAAATGAGTTTGACCTGACATATCCCATAAAACGAATCGTACTATTTCCCCTGTTTCTTTAACAGTAGTTTCATATGGAGTTATGTCCACTCCAATGGTAGTTTTATATATGCTTGAGAATTTTCTATGAACAAATTGATTTACTAAAGATGTTTTACCAGTTCCTCCGTCACCTATAAGAATGACCTTTAATGAATAATCCGATTTTTCCTTATTTTCCATTATAATTTCACTTCCCTATTAAAAGCCGTTCTCCTAGATCAGCTGAAAAACGGTGTTTTTCGATCCCTTTAATAACAGCTGTTGGATCATACTCAACTCGATGTATCTCTACATCCCTGGTGTTTATGTTATATAACGCATAAGAAGCTCTAGGATCCCCGTCTCGGGGTTGCCCGACGCTACCAGGATTGCATATTATTCGATCATCTTTCTCTACCTTAAAAGGAACGTGTGTGTGTCCCAAAAAGAGAGTATCAACCTCAATTAACTCCATGAATTCAAAGGAGGAATCAAGATCATCAATATTCTCGGGAAAAATGTATTGATCTAAGGGATATTCTGGTCCGCCATGAATACACATTATCTTTTTGTTTGCGATTTTCTCTGTATGCATGATCGGGAGAGCATGTAGGATTCTTCTTTCTCTGATTGACAGATTTTGATTAGTCCAATCAAGTGGTTGAAACGAATTAGGCCGATAGTGCTCTGGAACAACCCCTAGGGCTGCGGCATGATCGTGGTTCCCTTTTATTACAACATTACATTTCGCTAAAGTTAGATGAATCACAGGAATGGGTTGCGTATAATATCCAACAAGGTCTCCAAGACACAGAATTTTAACTACTTCAAGTTGTCTATGAGAATGGATATCTGTCAGTACAGCTCTTAAAGCAATTAAATTTGCATGAATATCAGAAATTATAGCAACAACGGATCTCATTAAAATACCTGATTTATCGCTTACACTAATGAGGGTAAAAGAAGTATTAGGAAAGGTATTTTCTACGACCTTTAAGAAAGCTGCTAGTAAATGTTTGGCACTTAACCTAATATTAATAAGGGAATGTCTGAATTCTTAAAAATTGAAAACTATGTCTAGAAGTAGGATTGGTTTATCCGGTTTTCTTATTGCTTTGATTCTCTCATCTGTTCCTTCTGTTATGTCAGAGATCAGTTCTAATAAGGGAATTCACAATATTAATATTAGCGATCCTATAATAACGGATTATAATCGATATATTCCAGATGGGAATTGTTCTGTGTTACTGGCTTTGGATACAAATCTGCTAGGGGAGGAAAATTATTTTAGTTCTGAACAAGTTGCGAAACAACTTTTTAAGAGCTGGTTAAAACCTTTTGAGGATAGGTTTGGTCTAAATTTCCATATTATGAATGTTACGCCCTTCACACCAGGAAAAAATGACAATCTCACCGTTAGCATGGAAAAGATTCCTATAGAACTATCATGGAACCTTGCAGCTGGGGTAAATGCGGATGATGTAGAAGGTAATGGTTATGATTGGTTACTAATCTATCAAAAATATTACGGAGGAGGACGAAATCAAGCAAATGCCATTAATGGAAATGCTCTTATAATTGCCCATGATCAACTTATATTTGATAGACAGCTAATTTTGCTTCATGAAGTTGGGCATCTCTTTGGTGGGGTTCATGACACTGAGGGGAATGTGAATCCAAACTGGTATCAGGGGGAAGTATATAGTATTATGGATTATTGGGATTTAATTGAATTAGATGACAAATGGGATGGACAATCTTTACCATTAGATAAGGTAAACTTTAATACCATGAATGCGACAAAATATCGCTTTGATCAGAAAGATCCAGAACTAGATGGTTTACCAAATTATTATGAATATCGCTATGGACTTGATCCAACAATTAATGATTCTTATCACGATTATGATAATGATGGCCTCCTAAATCTTGAGGAGTATCAGTATGGTACGAATCCAAGAGATAAAGATAGTGATCGAGATGGATTCTCTGATTGGGCAGAAAACTATTTGGAAATATCGCCAATAAATTCATCTGAGTTCCCCGAGGTTAATGTACCAATCATCCTCCCTTGGATAAGTCAAAAAATTATTAATGAGAAAGAACCATTTAATCTTATCTGGCGCGGAATTTCCTCAAATCCAAGTTATTATGAATTGTTTCAGAATGAGAGCTTACTTATCCATAACTCCTGGGAAGATGAAGTAATTCAGTATCAACTTGAAAACCCTACCCCAGGAATCTGGAACTACACTTGTTACGTTGTGGATACTGACGGAGATACTTCTAAATCAGAAATTTTGTTACAAATACGTAGTGTCAGCAAAACAACTATAATTCTCCTTGGACCGCTATTTGGCATTGTTTGTCTTATTTACTTCAGAAAAAGGATTCTCAAACAAAATGAATGACTTTCATATTTCCCTCTAGCTCTATATCAAATCTCTTCCAAGCATTCCCTATTCCGATGATAGCTAATAGAAATCGAACTTCAGCTTCATTATCATCTGCTACTCTGAAGAGGATGTCAAGAAAACCACCTCTCCTGACATAATCGCTAACTACAAGCAACTTCCTATTTCTAATGTCCTGACTATTCATGAAATAGGTGATAGTAACGAACTCTTGATCGATAAGGTAAGGGTGTCGTGAAATCCTAGATGGAAGCACAGAAGGAGGCCTAAATGTTACACTAAACCAAGGAATATTGAGAATCTGAGAAAAGGAGATCGCTAGAGGTATAGCTTCAGGATGAGTTATAATAGCATCAAACTTACCTTTGAGATGATCCTGGTTAATAACATGGTATGCTAATAAGTTCACCTTTTCTGGATAAGACAGAAACCTACTCATGTCTATCTGAATAGGTACAGCACTTAAATTGATCTCAATGTCTGGTTGAACTAGATCAGTTGCTAAATTAAAGTTATTGTGAAGAAATCGTTCGAAAATATCCTCATTTTTATCGGGGATGGGAATCTCCCCCTTAATATAGCGAGTAAATTGTGAATAGGATAATTTAACTTCTTCTGTAACTGAGAAGAAGGTTTTAATTTCATTATATAACGCTCGAGCTGATTTATATTTCTTTAAGATCAATTTAAGACTTTCTAAGATCATATTTTTGTTCATAGCTGATTTATAAAATATTTTAATCACCGCTTGCAAATAAATACAATTATCCCATTTTAAGAGGTATAATGATTGATATCTATAAATAATTTACCTAATTTATGAAACATTCTATATCTTATGGGCTTAAAATCATAAAAAAGTTTTTAGATAACTAATACATTATGTACTCAATTCTCGAAATTGGATGGATTGGTATGAGTGATTCGCAATTTTCCATAAAGGAAGTGGTAACGATGAGAGAAATTGCTATGGCTGCAGCATTCATAGCTATGGTTTTTCTTTCGACTTCGTTGTTTTATATTGCATTAGTGTCCTCTACAGGTTTCTTTAACCTAGGAGAAGCATTTGTTTATCTTGCTGCATTAATTGGTGGCCCGATCGTAGGAGCTTTAGCTGGTGGAATCGGGGCGGCTATGGCTGATATGGCACTTGGATATGGCGTTTTTGCTCCTGGAACGTTGGTTTTTAAGGGATTAGAAGGTTTTACTGTTGGATTTTTGTATAAAAGTGGAAAAAAAATCAATCAGAAGATCAGGTATTCCATACTTGTTCTTATCACTATTTTTCTAATTGCATTCTCGGTGTTTATTACCACTCCATGGCTTCAAAGAGCTCTATTAAATCCTCTAATAGAAGAAGACATTCAAGGATCCTCATCGATTCAAGGAGCTTTCATTCTTTTTGGATTCAGCTTTGAAAGTGGTATTACCTATCAGGAACTACCTTTTGAATTTCCTGGGATTTTCATAGTTTTAGTTATATTACTATTAACCGTAATAATCTGGTTCGTTGAATTGAGAATGGGTGAAAAAGGTCAGATGATATTATCTTGCCTTTTAGCTGGTCCAATCATTGTTGTGGGATATTTTCTTTATGAGATATTCCTTTTAGACGTTCCATTTGGAGGAGCACTTAGCGAGGTCCCCTTTAATATTGCGCAAGTAGTCCTAGGGATATTAATAGCGGTTCCGATAGTTTCTTATCTAAGAGAGCTTGGTGCAATCCCCTCATTGAAAAAAGATTTTGACCTTATTGAGAAAGATACTTCAGAATAAGTTCAAGGAAACTATTCTATACAGTTTATTTCATTGAGATATCGGAGTCTTCATATTGTCACTTTTGGAAATTAGTAATCTGTCTGTAAGATATACCAGTTCATCTCAATGGGCTTTAAAAGAAGTTGATTTTTCTATCGAAAAAGAGGAATTAGTAGTTGTAGCTGGTTCTAGTGGTTGCGGTAAGAGCACCTTAGCTCAAACAATACTAGGATTAATTCCAGCATTTATTGACGCTGAAATTCTAGGAAAGATCAATATAAAGGAGAAGTGCTTAGACGAACTTTCAAGAGGGGAAATCGTTCAACTCTGTGGTTATGTCCCTCAATATCCAGCTGATTTCTCGATTAATATGTTAGTTGAAGAGGAAATAGCATTCTCATTAGAAAATCTTGCTTATTCACGTAAGAGGATCCAGTCTTGTTTAACGAGTGTTCTTGACCAATTAGAAATACCTCATCTGCGTTATCGGTTAATGACTGAATTAAGTTCTGGTGAACTTCAAAGAGTAGCTTTAGCTACTGCCATGGCACCCAGACCTCCCATATTAATCCTTGATGAACCCATGGCTCGGATAGATCCAAAGAGTGAAATCACACTTGCTGAATTATTAAAAAATCTGTCTCAAAATGGGCATCTCATTATCGCATTTGAGCATAGGTTAGATTACTTACTACCATTAGCAGATCGTGTAATCTTATTAGAAAATGGTAAACTCATTGCTGATGATGAGTCAAGGGCTGTGTTAGAAAAAATAAGAAACATCGATTTACCTGAAGTTTCAGAGGTCTCATTTCCTGGCATCAATCAAAGAATGTTAGATATAGAAGAGGCAAAGATCATGTTGTCAAAGAAATTTCATGAAACCTCATGAGTAGTCAATCGCAATAATAAGAAAATTAGGCGGTAATGATGTCTATTCGTTTGGAAAATCTTTGGTTTCGATATCCTAACACAAAAGGACATATAATTAAGTCATTCTCTTGGGAAAAGGAAAGTTCTGAAATAATTGGGTTGTTGGGAACTAATGGTAGCGGAAAGACCACACTACTCAAATTAATTGCAGGCATCGTTTCTCCTTCTAAAGGAAAAATCCTAATTGATAACGTACACTTAAAGAAAAAAGAACTAAGGAAGAAAATAGTTTTTGTTCCTGAAAATGCTAGACTATTCTTAATTGGTCCAACTCCTCGGAAAGATCTGAATCGGATTATCAAAAAGCAAAAACAAGTTGATGGATTGATAAACCAATATGGATTTAGTGACTTCGCTGACAAAAAGCTTTACCATTTAAGTGAGGGGCAACGAAGATTAATTGCCCTTTTTCATGGTTTTCAAGTACCTAGTCAATTAATCCTCCTAGACGAACCAACAGTGGGTTTAGACTCTACAGGAAGACGATTAATTTTCCACTTACTTGAAGAAGCAAAAAATCAAGGTAAAATGGTTTTTGTTTCCTCAAATGACTCGCGCCTTTTTCCTAAAATGGATGAAATTCTTGTCATCCAAGATGGAACTCTTTTCACACATGGCTCACCCAAAGAAGTATTGTTTGACTTAGAAAAGAAAACTGAGCTAATTCCCAATCAGATCATTCGTTTAATAACATCGTTGGAAGATGAACTTGGTAATAAATTACCCCATTGTCTCACAATAGAAGAGTTCAACCAGTTCCTTGTGAATGGAGGGGGGTTTTAATGGCATTTACGTTAAGAAGAGTCTACCAAGGTTTTTTATATCGGCCTAATGCTCTACATGTGCATCCTTTAATAGGAATAACGATTTTAGGAATGCAATTTCTATTATTATTGAGGGATGACATCCTTCTGCTGTTTCTACTATTAATTGTTGTTGGTATTGAGAATGTCGTCTTCAGAAATATTCAGGGAAGTCTTAGTTTACTCCGAGCTATTGTTCCATTACTTATATTCTTAGGTATGGTATCATTTTTATTTGGGGGACTGATCCAGGCAACCCTAGTAGTATTACGATTATTGATTGGGGCATTAGCATTTTCATTCTTCTTTGTTGTAACCAATCCCTCTGATCTCACTCGTGTATTAGAAAATTTGCGGATTCCTTCAAGAGTGGTTATATTACCAGCACTAGCTCTTATGATGGTTCCCCGTGTGGCAAAAGATGCGGAAGACACCTTTGAAACACTAGCTTTACGTGGAGAAATTAAAGGATTCTTTATTAGATGGTTACCAAAAGCACTAGCTATTTTCATTGCCTCCGTTCTATATCGTTCCGAATTCTTAGCTCAGTCTCTCTATTATCGTGGTTTTTTACTCCAGAAACGTACTCATTATCGCCATGTTCCTTTTAGAAAAATTGATTTGAGTAGGATATTCACTTGGCTAATCGTTTCTGGATTGTTACTTCTTTGTTAAACAGAGCTTTATAGAATAGGATTCATACACAAGAAATACACTTTTTCTTTTTTTATACGAATTACTGTATAATTTGCTTTGTCAAATAAAAATAATGGCAGATCCTGATCAGAAAAGGATTTACCAAGTAAACTAAGAACAATCACTGTAAAAGATCCTCCATGACCTATAAGACAGAGTTTTTGATTTTCTTTCCCTTTAAATTGATCTAAAATTTGAGAAAATCCCTTTACAACTCGCTTCCAAAATTCCTGTGGACTTTCGCCTTTGGGAAATTGAAATTCTCTCGCAATCATCAGTAAATTGGCGACTAGCGGACCCCTTTCATCATAGCCTTCACTTAGTAGTCGTTTGAGAGAAACAGGTAACTGAAATTTAATATCATCTTTATGACGACCTGCCCACTCTCCAAGATCTATTTCTGCCAACCAAGATTCTTCTTGGAGAAAAACTGACTTATGATATTTCGCAATAGCTTTCGCAGTCTGAGTTGCACGTTTATATGGACTAGTCATGATTGCACTAAAATTCTGGTTCGCAAGAAACTCCCCTACTTTTTCAGCTTGGCGTAGTCCAAACTCATTAAGCGGGGTTGTAGAAGAGCTCCAATGATCTATTTTTCTAGTGGGAGTTGCATGACGGATTAAATATAATTCAAGATTTAGATCACTAATATCCATATTCATTACCAAATTGACTTGATAAACTGATAATTAGATACAGAGATAGGTGGAGAAGAATTAGTAGATAGAGGGCTAATAATTTAAATTTATTATTATGAATGTGTCAAATGTTGAGGTAGTTTTATTATGACTGATTATAAACCAAAGTGGGGAAGACCATTTTATGATCAGCTTCATTCGACTGACTGTATAATTATGGCCTGTAATACTCGAATAGGAAAAGGTGTGGTGGAAGGGATCCTGCAAGCTGCGAAAGACACTCAATCACCGATTATCTTTGAATTAGCTAAGTCTGAATCCGACTTAAAAGGTGGATATACCGGGTTAACTCCTGAGAAATATGCAAAATTGGTCAAAGAAGCAGCAAATAAGATCCAATACGCCCACTATGTCATTCATGGAGACCACATTAAAATTGCAAAGATGGAGGATATTCCGGAGGTCAAGGAGCTCATATCCGCTCAAATTGAGGCAGGATATACGTCTTTTGCCATTGATGCCAGTTTTATGTATGATCCAGCAGGTTCAAACGACAGAGAACATCTCGCCAAAAATATTGAAGCAACCACCGAGGTTTCTCAGTTCATTGAAGACCAACTTGGGCACAAAAATTTCGGTTTGGAGGTTGAAGTCGGTGAGATTGGGAAGAAGGATCCTAAAACAGGATTAGTTAAAACAACTGTAAGTGAAGCATCTACCTTTATCGAGGCTCTCAAAGAAAACGATGTTCACCCCCAATTTTTAGCAATCGCTAACGGATCAGTTCATGGATTTCAATATGATGAACATGGTAACCCATTACCGCAAGTTGGTATTGATATTGAGCTAACAAAGGCGATCGGAGCAGCTATCAAGCCAATGGGGGTGAAAATTGCTCAACATGGTATAACGGGAACACCCTTAGAAATTATTGCTTCAGATTTTCCAAAAGAATACCTTGGTAAGGGCAATGTTGGCACAAATTGGATGACAATCGCTTGGGATGTATTGAAGCTGTTTGACCCAAAACTCTACAAAACAATTCATGGCTGGACTATTAATAATTTCCATAAAGATAATGTTCCTATAAATGAAACATTCCTAAAATATAGTAAGCTCGCCATTATTGAACATTTCAATGAAATTTATAAGGTAAATAAAGAAACAGAACACGCTTTAGCACAGTCATCTTATACTAGTGCGTTATTTTTCCTAAAAGCTTTCAATAGTTATGGTACTACAAGTAAATTCTAAGAAATTGGAAAAAGGAGAATCAACAGTTGCCATTCAATCTACTTGGAATTAATGGATCCCCAAAGAAATCAGCAGAGAAATCCAACTCATATTATCTGCTAAAAATAGCATTAGATAGTGCTGAAAAAACAGGTGCTCAGACAAAGTTAGTGAATCTATCAGATTTTGAGCTCCTACAATGTAATGGGTGTGAGGTTTGCACAACCAAACCTTGTCCTTTAGACAATCAAGACGATTACCCCAAATTGGAAGAACTAATTCTTAATCATCAAGGATTACTCATTGCTTCTCCTTCCTATTGGACTGGCCCACCTGGGATTTTGAAGAATGTAATTGATCGGTCTCGAGATAATAAGATGCCGGAACAGCTTTGGGCTGGTAAGATATTTTCCGCCATTGCTGTTTCAGGATTAAGAGTAGGAGGGCAGGAACATGTGATTAACTCACTACTTCTATTCGCCTTAGGACATGGTATGGTGATCGTGGGAGGAGTGGGACATCCCTGGTATAATGCTCCTTTTCCAATGGGAACGATGATGTACGATGTTATGGATGAAGGAAAACCCAAGGTAAAATTTCGATCAGTTAGGTATGATCCTATAGCTACTAAAGATGCAGAGGTATTAGGAGAACGAATAGCTATCTTTGGCAAGAAAATTTTCTCTTAAAGATACGTGATGCTATGCCAGGCTCAAAACATGGACGACGAAGAGGACGGGGAAGGGGATTTCGAGGTGGTCGACCGAGAGTCCATCCAACAATTGGGGAAGATTATTCTACAATAGAAGGAGAAACAACTCTTCGTTTAACCTCTGCAGAATTAGAAGCCTTAAGATTAGCTGATGAAGAGAATTTAACTCAGGAAGATGCAGCTGAAAGGATGAAAATTAGTAGAGGGACCTTCTGGCGAATTTTGGATAGCGCCCGTAAGAAAGTTACTTCTTCCTTAATGGAAGGAAAGGAGATTCGAGTTATTCTTGAAGAGAAACAAGAAGATGAATAATTAATTATATTAAGTTACCATTAGTTGGAATATGATGGAGAAGGAAAAAATACCTCAAACCATTGCAGGGTTTTTTGTCATTCTCTGTCTTGTTGTTATTCTGGAAATGACGCTTTTTTCTGATTTTTGGCTACCCTTTCTAACTGATCCTTCGATTCCTTATAGCACCATTGCTTACTACTTATTTCCGATAATAATAATCTTTATTATTGCTGGCACAATAATTTGGAAAAAGATTTTCGTAAAACCAATGAATTTTACTATTGAGTCGAGAATATCTACAAGGAACGTTAAAATAGGCTTATGTTTAGGCTCCCTATCTAATGTTGGAACGAAAATCTTAAGGAGGAGTGATTATTGTCCGTTTAATGAACCCCAACTTCATTCCATGCTAGAATATAGTTCTATATCTGTTTTACATGGGGATGTAGGAAACCTCATCGGTCCTTTTCCCATGAAAAGCACTTCTCAAGAGGAAATGCATTATATCTCGTATGGCTTCAAGACAATGACAAGAGTAGATGATTCTAAGGATTTGGAAAACTTTCTAAGGGAGGGGGGAATTTTAGGGATTTTTTTGCTCTATTATCCAGAACAACTAGATTCTTCGATATTATTAAAGAAAAAACTTATTATGGACTCCTTTAATTCGGCAACCAATGATATTACCAATGTTTCTGATTTAATACCTGAAAAATTGGCTCGTATTGAAGAAGACATCCAATTTCTCTCATTATTTTGAAACTTAGAATGGATAAAAAGTGAAAAAAGCTTATTATCTATCAATTAGCACATTATTAATTACAACTTGTCTTCTTATTCTTCCAGAAATTTTCGAGATTAACACTAATACTATTATTGAAGCCAAGAATCCTCCCAACCTTATCCCACAAAAAGTATCCGAATTACAGCAGAATCAAACATTATCTCAACCAAGAATTATCTCTCCAACAGATGGCCAAATTATAAATGGAACAGTACAAGTTATTTGGACTAAGGCAACGGACTCACTGGGAAATACGGTACTGTATACTTTTTCAATATCTCAGGATGGTTTGAAATGGAGGGATCTTGCGTCTGATATTGAGAAGACATCATATAATTGGGACACGACAGGTGCAAAATGGTGTGATTATTATATAAAAGTGAAAGCTGAATGCTCTGCTGGATTAACGAGTGAAAGTGACAGAATCAAAGTTATAGTAAGAAATTCTCCTTTGGAATTAAAATTCATGTTAACACTTCTTCTTTTTGCCATAATAATAATATTACTAGTTGGAATAATCTTATATCGTAAAAGGGGTCGGATTTCTTCAAGAGAAGGAATGCCTAGTATTAAAGACCTGAAAATTGGGCTTAGTTTAGGTTCATTTACAGACAAGGGACTTGTTATTAAAGGAAAGAATGCCAATTGTCCTTTCTCTTTAAATCAGATTCAGCAAATGCTTGAATATAGCGCAGCTCTCTACCAACACGGAAAAACAGATACGATGTATGGCCCTATTCCTCTTACGAGTTTGAGGGAAGACTTGCCAGAGATAGAGCCCTCACAAACCGATTGGCGCTTTGTTACATATTGGATGAAGATAAAGGATAGTACGGTTGAAGACCCAAGAATAAAAAAGATCGGAGGAGTGGTTTCGGCAGTTTTTCTGTTTTTTTACCCAAAGCAGTTCGATCAACTAGTTATAGTCAAGAAGAAAACCATCACTGATATTTTCAACATCATCATTAATTCACACACTGATATTTCGGATTTTACTACCGAATCTCTCAATCAAATTGAAGAACAACTCATGAGACTATTTCTCTCATGAATTACGAAGCAATATTCGGTAGAAAAATTCCACTTGAAGTTTGGAGGTTACTCATAAAGGCACTATATCTATTTAAGAGGACAAAATGAAACTACTGGAGGGTAATAGAAATGGCGGGACTCCCTTTTGAAGTCGTTGTTAGTCTTGGTAATATTGTAATATTGGTGACTGCAACAATATTATCGCTATATAGGTTTATACAAGCCAAGTACAGACAATTTCTTTTCATAGGTCTTAATTGGTTTGGAATTGCGTTCTGGTTAATCCTATTGGTTATTCAAATGTTTATACTAATAGCTGGTGCTGACTCTGAAATAGATCTTACCAATATTCCACTATTAACCGAATTCTTAGGATTCTTTAATCTTAATATCGAGATTTTCACCGCACCAGCTTCAGTAGCCCATATAATAGGATTAATTGCTATGTTCAGCATCTTACCCTCCACTCTAGTATTAATATTGTTTGTTGATTTCAACCGAGATTCAATTGATCCAATTAAAACAGGGATTTTAGGAGTTGTTTCTGTTACATTTATCATCACTGCACTGGCGCCTGGTCAAGGACCAGGCGTCCCATCTCCATACACTTATTTTGCCCAGATATTAATGCAGGTTTTTTGGTCCATTTTATGGTTAATGCACGGAGCTAAACTCTATATTTACAGTCCTAGGAATTACCAGAAATATGCACTGGTAGTATTGGTTGGAACTATCCTTGCAGGAGTGATTCCTTCTTTCAACACAGCCACAAAAATAATTCCAGCAGGTTTGGGGATTAGTGAGTTGTCATTCGCACTAGGAATATTATTAATTGCTGGCACCTTTCTTTATCAACCAGGATTATTATTTATCCTTCCATACAGAACATCGCGTCTAGGTGTTTTTAATGAGAAAGGAATACCTTTATTTTCCCACCAGTGGATAACTGGTGATGATGATGAAGGTACAGACCTTTTTTTCACTGAAATGAAAGAAGGAATAAGTTCAATTTTAACTGAATCTATAAAAAACAGAAATGTCCGTGAAATACGTCTAGATAAATCTAAGTTAATTATCAATCGCTACAAAAACTTTTCTTTTGTTTTACTTACAGGAGAAATTTCAAAATCCTTGATAACTGCTCTAAATACTTTTTCTGCTAAGTTTGTAAATAGATTCGAAGAATTACTTGCTCAGGGGGTATTTATAGATCCTAAAGATCATGAAACCGCATCTACGATTGTAGCAGATTGTTTCCCCTTCCTACCGTCGTGAATCAATCAGACTTATTCACATTAAAATTTTCCATTAAACTCCTTTATAATAGAATTAACGTTTAACTTTTCATCGTCATCAGCTTCACTTTCCGCGTCGATACTCACACCTCTTTGGTTTAATGGTAATTCTACCTCTGCTTCTTTTTTAAAACTAGCAATCGCCTCTAGTATATCTAACATCCCCTCGCCTGTTTTTGCACTACAAAAAATATTGTTATTAGAGAAATCAGAAAGATAATCAGGATTTGTTGAAATAAGGTCAATTTTATTGATAGTTAATAATGTGTATGATCTATGTTCAGGGTAGGATTCCTGAAAGCTTATGAATTCATCAAGATCCTTTTCCTTTGTTACATCTATTACAAAAAAGATACGGACTGGATTCTGTTCAAGTGCGACCTTCCAATATTTTCGAAAACCTTCCTGTCCTCCAATTTCAATGACTCTTACTTTTGCTACATTTTCTTCACGAAAACCAAGTGTAGGTTGAGGATCATGGAATTCTCCTGTAACTAATCGTCGTAAAATACTTGTTTTCCCAGCTTCACTTGGGCCGATGAATAAGATAAATCCCCTTATTAATCGAAGAAAATCAGATAGCATACTTCAACTTTCCTGAAAAATCTCTAATACATTACTAGTAAATCGTGGGGCGATATTATAATACGGAATCGCTTTTTGTTGGGGTGGAAAAACCAAACAGCCATGTTCTTCAAAGAGTATGAAATCTCTTGACCTAAAATCGCTAGGAATGTCAGTTTTCAAGGAAGATAACTTAATTTGAGCTTGATTAACGTTCTTAGGGATTTTGATATCAGTATTAGCAAGCAAGAAAACCTTATGATTTGGTGTAAAATTCTGGCGATCGGTTATCAACTTCAAGATCCCCTCTGTGCCTTCTTTATCTTCATAGATTGAATTATCAATTATTCTGATTGTTTTATAATGCTTTAAACAAACTTCAATCTTGAACTTAATCTCTGATGGAAAATTTAATAACTGATGAGGGATAATTGCTTCATATTCCCCAGCCAGTAAATTGCCCAATTCTGATAATAACTTCATGTAATAAAAGTAAAGTGACTCTAAATAAGTAATACGGTTTTTCGTAAATGAATCTAAAGGTAGTCGGGGTTGAATAAGCATCTCTTTCTTTTGTTTTTGCTTCTTATAAATAGTATGAAATATATCTGGATGAGAAGTAAGAATATCATCATACACTGATGATTTTTTCTCAGTATCTTCGACATTGAAGCCTACTAGCCGATACAGGTCATCTCGTGGTAAGATCTGATGCAGATATAGATATGCGATTAATTTGGCAATAGGTCCTTGTTTAGGATACAATGCTTGTAAAGCTTGAATAAATAAGTCTTTCATTGTTGATTTATTTTTAATCTTTAAGGTTTTCAGTAGAAATCGAACAGCATTTTGTTGTGCCTCCATCCTATTTCTTAATTGAGATTCTAAATCCTTAATATCGAGCATTAAAACGAGTGCCATAGGCATTAATTCAGGATTTTTTCGAAGATAACCTTTATTGACGAGTTCAGCAACACGGATACTAACAGTAGGCTGGGAAAAAAAGGGAAGAAAATCAGTAAGAAGATTAAGAGTAGTAAAACCACCAAGATGAAACATCATTACTAAAATACGAGCGTGTTGTTCAGTAATATCGTCCGTTAAAAGTTCTGTAAAGAGAGGTTCAAACCTCGTAATCTCTTTCATCTCATTTAATTGAATTAGGATCACAGCTCCCGAGATGTACTAGCTTAACCATAGCATGATAGAATAAGATGACAATGGGGTATATAATATTTTTCCCTTATTATAGCTTGGATGAACTTTTCATTATAACTCCTGAAAATGAAAACGCAGAAGAGATTATTAAGATGTTATTATAAAATTCGAAAACTATTTATAACACATTATTATAAAACTTCATGATTTTTTATAACATTTAAAAATGAAAGATCATATCGTAAAGCCCTTGGAAAAATCTCAGGTTGCTTGGTTTGGTGATAATGTGATTTCAAAAGTTAAAAAGACAGGTTTCCCCAGACTTAGCTATTCGTTTCATCACTTTTCCGAGGATTACACACAAAAAGTGAAGTTAAGAAAAAATCTACTCAAGAAAAGAAAAAAGAAAAGAAAATTGAGGAAAAAAGTAAGAAGAAAAATAATTATTCAAAAAAGTAACCAGATGAGACTGGTCTCTTAGAGGATTCCATCACAATCCTTATGCTCACTAGTTGAGAAATGTGGGTTGATGTGGACTGGCATTCTTCAGATCTAAGAGCAGCTAGCTATTTGAGGGATACTACTTGCTGTAGTGAGGGGTCCCCTTATAGATAAATAGCAACCAACTCTTAGGTCAAAAGGCCCCCAAAGATGTCATTATAGTAAAAATTACATTATATAGAACCACTTCACCCACTCCTTCACACAAGGGGAGAGTGGACAATTAGATCTGTTGGAGTGAAACAAATACTGACCCAAATATGATTAATAAAATCCCAATGGTCTGAAGAGGCGTTAATTTCTCTTTTAAAACAAGAATACCAACAACGACCGATACTAAAGGATTGATGGATGAAATTGGGGTTGCTCGCGCAGCTCCAATCGCCTCAATGGATATAAAGAAACTAATAGCTCCAATTCCCCATGAAAGGATTCCACCTATACCAAATACAATCCCCGCTTTCATCGTAATATGCGCTAAGGAGGCTGGATCATCTTTTCCTTGTGAATAATTATAAATTGAGTTGATACCCCAAAGTATGACAAAGAAACCAGTCAGCATGCCAAAGCGAACTGTTGCTAAGGAATAGACATCTATTTCTGGAAAATTCAAAAGAACTCTCAAAGAATAGACGCCTAAGCTCCAAAAAACCGCAGCGGTCACCGCTAAACCTATCCCTACCTTCATTTCGTCTCCTCCTTCTGAGTTCGTTGAATCATCTTTCTCTTGTTGAGCCAAAAAGCCTAATCCTACAATCAGGATGATTATTCCAATTAATACCACTGTTGATATTTCCTCAAGCCCAAAAAACACGAGCCAAATAGCTGTAAAGAGAGGGTAAATTGAGGAAATAGGCATTGCTTTCGAAACATCCATTCTTTGGAGTGATCCGAAGAATGAAAGATCACCAATACTAACAAAAAGACTTGAAAAAATTAGAATCGGGAGGACTTCTTGAGAGAATAAGAATCCCACAGTCGCAAATCCATTCACAAAAAATGTTACGATTGCAATGAATGGAACCGCAATGGATCCTCGGATTGCGATTGTCAAAAAAAGGGAATGTTCAGTTTTTATGACAATTTTATAGAGAGAAGCGCCTAGCCCCCAACAGAACGCGGCAAGGAGGGCTAGCAATATTCCCATTGACTGTTCATCAATCAATCATGTGATCTCCTGAGATCCTGAATTCATTAATGAGAATCAAAATTATTATGAAGGAGAAATATTGAATATTCCAATCTATCTCAAGTAATTTGCGGTTGTATTCCCAAACCCATCAAAGCTTTAAATCGCTTCTTATCAGAGAACGTTTCTTCAAACTATATATAAGTAAAATCACAATTTCTAGAGGAGATCTCGCTAATCCTTATCTAATGAGGGTAGTTATCCCAGTTAAACGTTCCTAAAATATCGAAAGCCCAAGGAGCGTAACAATCAGGCCCAATATAGTAATTAGATTCACAACCCGGGAATAATCGAGAAAGCGATGTCAAACTATAAATAAATTTATTGATCCATAACTGTGGTATATTCACTCGACCAAGTAAAGTACCAGTTTTTTGATCATAAAATGCGTTAATATAAGGGAAGAACTTCAAATGCTCAAGCACACTCACAAATCCACTAGTTCCAGTCGGTAATTTGCAAATGCAAAAATTAATCCTTGAACCAAGGCCGAGATTAGCGAACACAGGAAACCGACATATGATTCGATTTCTTAGAAGCTCTCTTACAGCAGCAGTCACATAAGCCCGACCAATTCCTAATTGTTTTGCCAGATAATCCTCTTCCATTGTTGATAGTTTATGAATTATTCCTAGTAGTTGTCCCTGACGTTGAGTCAGAGGATAAGGATCATAATAAGGATCAAGTTTATAGTTGACACCTATATCTCCTATAATTAGTTGCTTATTCCATTTTCCATCATCTTGAAGGATAGGAGGGAGTAGTTTCCATCTATTGCTACTTTTTCGTGTTAGACCAGAAAAATTCCATCCACGATAATGCCCATCCATAACTGCATCTTCATTCTTATCAAAAAATTCTATAATCTGCTTATAGGATTCTATATCGCTAAATGGGTATTGTAAAACCGTTATAAACCTATCTTGAGCAGATAAGGGAAAAAACATAGCAATATAAGGTTTAATTAAATCTATTATATCAGATCTTCCTTTATCATGAAAAAAAAGGATTGTTTGGTACCCTATGCGAGCCATATCAACTAAATAGATCAAACTGAGAATTTGATGGCGTACCAAAAAATCTAATCGGCTAGAGACCGTTCGGGCATCACGACGAACTCCGTATGCTAATTCTCTTAATGTTGGATATCTATCTAATGATTTTGAGAACCCAGGCCTGGTGAGTTTTTGAATGATCTGTAAATCGCTTTTTAACAATGGAATGTTTAAATCTTCAAGTAGGGAGAGTATTGTTTTCTCTAGGTATTCATTTGTAGGATTTTCCTTTAAGTAGGATAAAAGAAGGTTATTAGGTTTTTTTGCTTCATAAAGGATAATTTGTTTAGGTAGAAGAATTGAACCACCTTTAAAATGGAAAGTTATTGAGGAAAAAGCCTTAATATAATATTCAATCCATGATACTCTTCCTGAATCCTTCCATTTATCATAAAATGGCTGAGTTAAAGGTTCCAATATTTCTAGAGAGATTTGTTTCCATTCCTTCCATGATATCGATTTTCCACCAGGTCTTATGATTCTCTTTACATTATCCCAATATTCTATAAAATCCTTAATAAAATCCAAGGGTAACCTGAAACTAATCAAACCAGAAAGGTTTTCCCCTTTTCGTTCCATAACCAGAATTCCTACCATTTAACAGATAAATCTCATAGCAAAAAATGAAGAAGTTTGTGTATTTTTTTCTTCCTATTTGCCTCATTAATATTTCTAAACTTGGTAAATTACCGTTATCTTCGGTTTAATGATCTTGGAGGATAATAACATTGTGGAATAGACTCCGTTTACAACTAAGAATTGCTAAACCAAAAAGGTATTATGTATTAAAAATAGTCCCCTTATTTATCTTCATTACTATATTTCTCCTAGGGGTATCTTTAGGGATTGCTGATCCTGGAAGTTCACCACCTGTCCCTGACTGAATCAGTTATTTCAATGAAGGTCACCCCTCCTTTTTTTTTCTCTTGGATGGTTATGTAATGGAAACTACTATATTACATTCTCAAGATCCTTACCTAAATGCTAGTCTTAAACTTATCCTTTTTTCACCCATTTTTCTAAAGGATTATGAACTTAAAGAAGATTCTCTATACTGTTATTTCACTAAATCAATTTCTCATTTGCAAGCGATAATTAAAACATTCCTGGATGCCCTGTACGAAATCACAAGCAAACAATTCTACTTTGAAATAATTAATGATAGAGAAGCCATTTTAAGGATATATGGTGTAGATCAGTTACAATTCTCTACTGATGTATTATACAAATCACCTATTTCATCACAGGGAAGAAGTAAATTATGATTCGAAGTGTATTCATCATTCATGAATCTGGATTATGCTTACTCTCCCGCTCATATAGTGGTGATTCACAAAATAGAGATCTATTCAGTGGTTTTTTGGTAGCTGTATCCAGTTTCGCTAAGAATCTGATTGGAGAGAAAATTAATGAGATTCGGATGGAACATCATAAGATTTTCTATGAATCAAGAAAAGCCCTTGTTATCGCCCTAGTTACCTCAGAGAAAAAAATCTCAAACCGTAAATTATCTACTATCATGAAAAGGATTTACAATAACTTCATTGAGCAATATAATGATTACTTAGAACATAATATAATTGAACCAGAGATATTTCGAGATTTTTCTACTACTATTGATAACATCCTACAAACTAGTGGAATAACAATCTTAGATTACAAACAAGCAGAAAAAACAATTACTGGGGTCCATTGAGGTGAGGATGAAGATTGTGATTGAGCCATTCGAGAGAAATATTTCGATTAACTCAAAACCCTTCAGTCCTTTCATTATTCTCTCTCCTAATCATCAAAAAATCTTGTACTTCACCCAAGTATTTGCTCAATTATCTGGATTACATCCCTCAACATCTCCAATAACAATTTCGACATCAGTTATTAAAAACCTTGGTTTAGATTTCCAATACCATTCATCTATTGATTGTTATGAGATTCACCAGTTTAAACAATCTCCCCCATTTTTCTATGAAGATTTATGGGTGGAGGAGCTAATTCACGAATTACGAACAGCTTCATTAACGGTCGATCTTGGAGCACACGTGTTAGCAGGGAGTACAGATCAAGCTTCAATCCTCCTTCAAAAATTATTACAAGCCTCACATCGCCAGAGAATTTCAACTCTTATCGCTTCAGATTTCTTGCAATTACAAACAACATCCCCAATAATTCGAACGATATCCTTATTGAAGATTTTAACCAGTAGTCTTGCCCATTCTCCTTACACCTCTCAGGTTCGATTTATAATCTCCTCTTCAATTAACGTAGACACCCTAGGTTATATCAATCCAATTATTTGGGGAAATTTCTTCTTCCTCTCTAATTTTTTCACAACACTTTACTCATGGCTTAAAACTAAACCAATTATTATGGAAATGACATCCATTAACCCAGTATCTGTCCAAATAATAATAAGCATTCCAGAGGATCAATTTCTCTCGGATATCCAAGGATTCTCTCTCCTACCCCATTATTTATACTTCATAGCCGCATACTTCAATGGTTGTGCTTGGTTGACCCAAAATGCCATTAATATTCTCTTTCCTCTAGCTTTGCCAGAAAAAGCCCACTAATTTAATGAGAATATTAAACCTCTATTCATTGGGTGGGATATCCGGATCGGGATCTTTGTACCCATAATATGCCCCCATATCGACAGCCACTCCACTTTGTTTGAGATAAGTGAATAATTGACCTAAGTGGAACCATTCATGACCAATCTCGTCAAAAATTTCTTTGTAAATTGACGTATTATGGTCCTGATAGAAAAACCTGATATCCTCTACTCGTGCATCCTCTAAATGCCCCTGGAGATAAGATATTAATTTCTCTAAACTTTGCTCATATAATTTTGTCAATCCTTGAGCATTTAAAGGCATATTATTTTTTTCTAAATTATTATAAGTGTCTTCATCTGGAATATTCCCTTGGAGAAGTTCAAGAATAGCTAACGGACTACAGGCTATGTGATTTCCAAGCTGAGCTGTACTTCTCATAGCTGGGTTTGGTTTCCAATCCCACAAATCTAATGGAATCATTTTCAGGATGAACAATATTCCTAAGCGACGTGATTGCAAGGTAGCAATAAGTTCTTCCATTAAGAACACCTCATGGTAGATTACTAGATTACAGTTTCAGAAATGGAGCTTTTAAAAAGTACGTTCATTACACAAATAGTTAGAGTTTGTTGAAATGGAATTCGCTTTAGATATTACAAAGCATCTGGATGGTCTCACAATTGAACAGCGTGATTATCAACTTGCAGCTACTCAGGAAATCATTACTCAGATACCAAACTCAATACTCTTAAATTATCCATATGGGACAGGGAAGACAATTATCGCCCTCTTGGTCTTTTTATCTTTAAAAAAACTGAATCCTAAAGCAAGATTCATTTTTACATCAGCCCGAGAAGCAGCAGCGTTACGCTGTCGTCAGGCATTGGAAATGGCAAAGAATTTTGGTTTTGTGGATAAATTGGGTTATCTCTTTGACCCTAAAACAGGTGGAAAAGGACTCAGCCTAGCTCAGAAGGAAAAAATGTATAGTGTTTCGGATGTAATTTTCTCTCCCATCACCGCTCTGATGAACGATCGTTTTGAAATAAGATCCCGTCGAAATGTAGATATCTTCCAATCTATTCAGTTATGTGTTATTGATGAAGCAACAGACCTACTGGCCCGCTCTATGACTGGATTCCGATTAAGTAAGTTTTTCGAGGAGCTGTTTCAAGTTCGTTCAAAATTGGGGGGATTTCCCGTCTTGGGAATGACGGGGACCCGCGATCAGTATCGGGCTAAATCGATTCTAAAAATACTCGGAGAAGGAACACACCTTATGCAGCGACCCGAGTTAGCTCCATATGAAACTATTACACAGTTTCGAGAGATAGATCGTGAAGATTATAAACACATAGATCGGTTGATTTCAACTCTCCTTACTAAACCTATTACTACAGTTCAAGAACTCTTTGACCCTCAATTAAGTCGTTTAGATATCATCAAGCTTTCTTATGGTGGTGCCTTAGATCGATTAAAAGACACACAGGCAACCTACCCTATCCGAATTGGAAAATACAAGGTTAATGATAACGATTCTCGGGAACAATTGGTTAATGCTTTTTCTCTTCTCTTCAAACTTACTCATGCAAGGCTTCTCCTGCTCGATTCCACCCCTGGTGAGTTTCTTAAATATATAAAAATCGAGGAAAATCGTGAGGCTTTTCAAAGTGTCATCGAGGCTAGCTCTTTCATAGTTTCACATCGTTCTGAATTACCCCGTTTTGATAAACCTGAAGAGACAACAACACGTGGGCTAATTAATCCAAAAGTAGATGCAGCTATCGAACTAATTCATGAACATCTTATTCGTGGAGCGAAAGTCTTACTTTTCACTCGCTACTTGGCCTTGGGAGAACAAACGAACATGCTTCTGAGTAAGGCTTTAGGATTTCCTGGTGTGAAATATTTGTCTGGCCAAACCCCTGAAGACACAAGACGTATTATTCTTGAACAATTTCAACAAGAAGATGTGAATGTCTTGATTTTCACTCCTGTTGGAGGACGTGGTCTGAATTTGGGAGAAGCAGATGTTGTCATTCATCTTGACATCACTAGCAACCTAGATGATATGATTCAACGAAGGGAACGTGCACGGGGGTGTTTAGAGTACGTTTTAGTTCTAAAAGGAACAAGTGAAGAAGCTAAAGTCAAAGAATATGCTAAAATTACTACACCATCAGTAAGTTCCCAAGAAGCTTAGAATTCTTCAGGGAAACGAAGTAATTTCTCTTTTCGTTGAATAACTAATAGTTCCAACTGTTTTGTTCTTAATATGGCTATTCCGATTACGAAAAAAACACATAATGTTATTCCACTAAGTATAAAGCTCCCTCTAATTCCGATAATAGTACTTGCGACTACACTAACAAATCCCATTCCAATGATCTGAGCCACCGTGATTGAGAGGTTAATAAAAGAAAAGATTTTACCTCGTAACACATCAGGAACAGTTTCCTGGGCGATTGTCTGTAATGGAATTCCAATAAAAACCTCTATTGCTCCGAATCCAATCCATGCCATTCCCACTATCCAAAGATTTGTTGTAGAGCCAAAAATTATCAGGATTATACCTGCTAAAGCTGTTGTTACCGATATTAATGTTACAGGATTAGGAACCTGGGCTTTTCTAGACAAAATAAATGCAATTGTAATCCCAACCATTGCTGAAAAAGAGCTCATCAAACCAAAAATAAATTCACGAGTCCCTTCTCCAAGATGGAATTCGATTTGTAAATATGGGACAATTAAGATCAATGATGCCCCTCCTGCAAACATCAACCCAGAAAAAATAATTAACAGATAGAGAAGTGGGAGAAAATTAAGAATGTATTTTCCCCCTGTAATTAGATCTTGGAGTGGTTTCTGTGTTGACGCTTTCGTTGCTTTCAATGATTCATTTATTAATAAAATACAAACTGCTGAAAAGAGAAATGAGACAGAATCAATGAAAAACGGAATATCATATCCAAGAAGACCAATAATTATTCCAGCAAATAAGGGGCCTATAAGAGCAGATGTTTGGTACGCCCCAACACTTAATGAATTTGCTGCAAGAAGATCTTTATTGTCCTCTACTAACTTGGGAATTGAAGCACTTCTTGCTGGATAGAAAAACCGAGCGAAAGCTGCGTTACAAAAAGCGATTCCAACAATCCACCAAAGACGTTCATTATCAGGAAAATTGGATGTGAATGGGATGATTATAATTGCACAGGCTTGACCCAAATCCGCAAACGCCATTGCATATTTCCGATTGACCTTATCAATAATAACTCCAGCCCAGGGCCCAATCAGAATCATTGGAATCGCTTGGGCCACTGATAATAATGCCATTGCATAAATTTCTCCTGTCAGATCATACACAAGAAATAAAATCGCAATATACGAGAATTGGGAGCCGATATTAGACACCAATTGACCAGTAAGGAGTTTACCAAAGTTTGGGTATTTGAAAGGAATGAAGTTTGATTTTCGATTGGTGTTTGTCGGCTCTTCATTCACTTGATTTGTCACCAGTCTCATTCTTAGGCTTAGATTCTATTGATTCCTTTCGAAAAGGCAATTGATGGTCTTATTGTTTATAGGTTCTTCATCACCAAAACAGTGATTTTGTAGCTAGTTTTTTTTGAACCTTTGTTCTTTGATCTGAGGCCTTTATTCCGAGAGAGAGAGTGGATCTTTATTGACAAAAAAATTTTATTTTTCCAACCATCTTTTACCTTAACAGAAATTGACAAGGTGATTATGATGGTTGAACTAGAATCCATAAAAATTGAGATCCCGGAAGATATAAATATCATTTTAGGGCAAAGTCACTTTATTAAAACGGTAGAAGACTTGTATGAGGCTCTTATTGAATCCTCAGCTGGAATAAAATTTGGCTTTGCGTTTTGTGAGGCCTCTGGTCAGTGTTTAGTCCGACATTCTGGGAATGACCCAGAACTAGAGAAAATCGCTGCAGATATGGCTTTTAAACTAGGAGCTGGCCACACTTTTATCATTTATTTGAAGAACGCTTTTCCAGTCAATGTTCTTAAACGTGTTCAGGCAGTTTCTGAAATAGTATCGATCTTCTGTGTTACAGCTAACCCCGTGGAAGTAATCGTTACAGAATCAGAGCAAGGCCGTGGAATCCTTGGAGTCATTGACGGTTTTTCTCCCAAAGGGATAGAGACCGATGATGATATAGTAAAACGGAAAGAATTTCTTCGAAATATCGGGTATAAAACTCCTTAAAAACTCTGTATTTAAGTCATAAAGAGAATTAAACCTTCATTCCACAATGTATACAAAACTCAGAATTTGGTACTAATTCTTGGCCACAGGAAGCACAAATACTTACTGTTTTCTCACCACAGTAAATACAAAAATGGGTATGAAATGGGATTTCACGACCACACGAACCACAGAACTTCGATCGCTCCACGGATGTAGGGTAACTTTGGGGGTAACCTGGACTTCTCCTTTCGAGAAGTGTAATATCTGAAACCCAATCAGGTTCTTTCAATGGTTCAATCCTTGTGAAGATAAAAATCCCGAGGATCCCCAATAATAGTAAGATGGTCCCAGCCCTGAGAAGATAGAGGATAAGAACCATCTCTGGAGCTGGTCCAAGTAAATCTTCTATCACGTTAAAAACAATGGGAAGCCCACCCATTACCCCAATAAAGCCTAAGGAAAACCATAGAACTGGTTGTAGACGTGAGAAGCGAATATCTCTGTCAGTAAGAATTCTTTGCCATGTAGGT
The DNA here is from genome assembly GCA_048939265.1 of Promethearchaeota archaeon. Taxonomy (GTDB): domain Archaea; phylum Asgardarchaeota; class Heimdallarchaeia; order Hodarchaeales; family Hodarchaeaceae; genus Hodarchaeum. Next base: position 1,679 of record JBHLPQ010000006.1, on the reverse strand, counting down.
GGGGGAGAATATCCTCTAGATCTTATTGTTTGTATTAGAAAATAAACTCCAGACGCAGCTCCTACTATCATTGCCGTAAATAACCATAAAACATACAAGGAGAATAAAGTGGGGTCATCATAATGGTCGAGTCTCGCCACTCCTATTTGGGCGACTGCTGCCACTCCATTATTTAAACCATGTAATATTATTGGCCAAATTATTTTTCTCGTCCTCATATAAAGAAAACCTAAGGCAAGTCCCCCAGCAAATGTACTAAAGAAATGAATGATAGTGAAAGCTATAGAACCAAATAAGAGATCTTGAGGAGAGTGCATTAGCGAAAAGAGAAGGCTAGAAACTAGAAGAACCCAAAATGTTCCAAGACCACGACGTTCTAAAAATGGAATGAATGCTCTTCGAAAGATTAATTCCTCACTGATAGCTGCTCCCAAGATGTAGAAACTAAAAAACAATATGTAAAATATTGGTTCTTCAAGCAAGTCTAATGTTGGTTCAAAAGCTTCATATGGACTCTTTAAAGAAATACCAAGCTCTGAGAGAATTGTTGCTAGAAATGCAATACAAAAAGTGAATAAAGCTAACATGGAGTAAATTACTAAAAGCGTGATTGAATGAGAGCCTGGTGGCATATTTTTTTCTTCTGGTTCGACCTTCTTGATTTGATATAACAAAATGAAAATAACTACTGAAGCTGTTTGAGATATCAAGTTGATAATTATGTTGATAATTATGTTCATTGAGGGATCATCTATTTCGGGAAAAATCTCAAAAAGAATTCCAAGTATAGGTGCACCAAAGGTAAGAAATATGATTACACTCAAATATGCAATTAAATCCGAAAAAAGTAACATAAATAGCAACAAGGCAAAAGGGTATAATAAATCCGCATTCTTAATTCTGATTATCTTTGATTCATCATCTACTTCATTTAACATTACGTATCACCTTATATAACCCTTAAGGTATAAAAAATACTCCAAGAAAGAAAGCTCCCAATGCCCACCATAATGACCACCGAGTGTATTTTCGTGCCTTTTTCCCTCCTGCTGCAGGAGGTTCTGTTATTATTGTCAGCGTGGTGATTCCCAATATAATGGCTAACGCTAAAAGGAAGAACCAAAAAACAAAATTCTTATATACTAGAACACCTACGATTATAGCAAAAATGATTGTTGTTCCAAAAAATAACATAGCAACATATGCTGCCCCTTTTGGACCGATTCTAATCGCAAGTGAGTTATAATTCATTTTGAGGTCTCCTTCATAATCTTGAATATCTTTCACGATTTCCCTCCCAGTTGCTAAGCAGAAAGTAGCTCCAAGCATAAGAGTACAATTCATAATAATATCTATATTTTGGGGATTTAACAAAAAGAAACCAATGAAGAGAGGTGCTACGTAGCCTACTGAAACCCACATATTGCCTAGAAAACCACTCCGCTTAATATAATTGTACCCGACTCCTATGAATATACATATTAAGGTAAAGAAAAATAAAACTGCTGTAACATGATATATCACGACTAAGATTGAAGCTAAAATGAGACTAATAAAAAAAAAGATAGCAGATAAATTTCGTGCGTATTCAAGAGTAAAGGCCCCTCTAACTATTGGCCTATCAAATCTTTTATTGGCAATATCTGTCTCAACATCGTAGACATCATTAATCGCCTCAA
>JBHLPQ010000100.1:5342-13855 GCA_048939265.1 Promethearchaeota archaeon | reverse complement strand
GGTAAAGCGGAAACGTAGACGTGAACTATGGTGGATTTATGCGGAGAATTGCCCCGGACTATATAATGCGATATCTGGTGGGTCCAAAATGGCTGATGTTATTTTCTTTACGGATGATGGGAGTTCATAGATTCATAAGATTCTCATTTTGGTTGGGAAAGTTTACAAGGAGTAAAGAATGGCTTGGAAATGAAGAGATAATAGATTATGAGAAGAAAGAAATGTTGAAATTAAACAAAAAAGAATATCTCAAGATATTTGGATCTCTATATGATTTTAAACTGCAAGATTTGTTTAAGATAGAAGTTTCTACCCTTGTACTAAATGGGGAACACGAAGTGAAAAGTATTTTCAAGCATGCGGAGAAAATCCAAAGCTTAATTCCCAATTGTGACGTGGACATCATAAAAAATGCGGGACACACTTCAAATATGGAGAATCCAGAGGAATTCAATCAAAAAATTACTGATTTTCTAAATAAGAATAATATTCGATGAGGTTTGTTGTAAGTTCTTGTGATTGAGATAGAAAGAATAAGACACAATAATCAACTAGCTTCAGGGGAACTAGAGTTAACTGTAGGAGGAAATAATGCAGCTAAAATATTCTTGGTTATTTTAATAGCTTTTGGCTTATATTTTAATCTTTTCGGCTTTTCTTGAGATTTAATCTTGAATGTACATGGCCAACTGAAACAGTTTTGTCACAATGTCTTAGCGGTAGCTTTTGTAAATTTTCAAGAAACATCATATACAATTGAGTCAAATTTGTAGAAAAAAGAATATTACTTTTTTATTTTTAAGCGGATTTTTATTGATTCAGAAATATTAAAAAATCCAGGTGTTATTATGGATTTCTTAGTACTTCAGATAACCTCGGTGGGAAAAGATGGAATTAAAAAAAATTTACCTCATCACAAATGCAATTTTAATCTCTATTCTAGTTATATCGTTAAATACGGCAAATTTAAAAGAACTCGAAATTAAAAATGAGAACAATTCATTATTAGACACTTTAAAGGATCCAAACTTCAATATTGCTCAAGCAACTGGAGATGCAAATATCGACCATAACTTTGTTGATAAATTTAGCTTTACCTTTGGCTCTAATCCAAACGATTCGGTACGAGCTATCACTATCGGTTATCCTCATCCAGATGGGATTCTTAGGCTTCTTATTGGCTCCTCTCAAAAGACAAACGGATCATTGCACGTTTTAAAACAAGCTGGAGACCCCTTTAATTACGTTAAGGAAGGAGAGTATATTTATTCTACTGAAGAGTGGTCTTATTTAGAACCGATGATATGTTTTGATTTTGACGAAGATGGAATTGATGAAATCCTAACCTATTGTTATTTGTGCCAACCTTATGAGTTCTTGTTTCTTGGGTGGAATGGAACTGGTTATTACCCCAAATGGGAAAATATAGCCTCTCAAATGCCTAGCTCTTGGCAAGCTAAAGCTCAGATCTTTGATATCAACAGAGATGGAAAACCTGAATTAATTGTCAATTCCTTTACTTCTACTGATATTTTTTCTTGGGATGAGGGATTCACAGATTTCTCACATGATGCTAGCCTTATTGGCGGAGCAGAAATGAACGTGGGAATAGGGGATATTGATAATGATGGTGAGGTTGAAATTATTACTTCTATGGCTGGTAGTGATTCATCTATACGTATATGGGGTTTCAATGGTAGCGATTATATCCAAGAGTATATAAATTACTATTCAGGCCATGAGAGGGGATTCTCTTCGATTCTTGCAATTGACATTAATAATGATGATAGGTTAGAAATCATTGCTGGAACGCCAAACTGGGCCTTACCAAGCTACCCTATTGTTTTGTTTGAATGGGATGGATTTGATCTTGTAGCATATAATCTAACTCAAGACACTGCAGCTCACTATGATATTTTGGGAGGGGATATCGATGGCGATGGTCTGGATGAAGTAGTAATTGATCGGAATGGAGGAGATACGACAGTGGTTGAACTTGCATCAAATGGATCCATTGTTTTACAATCCTTCAGTGAATTAAGTATCTATATGTGGATAGAATTATATGACCTAGATGGAGATTATATACCTGAGATCATTGCTGGACCTCAAGGATATTCCACCATAACATTAATCTATCAAGATGATGTTCAGGGACCACCAGTATTGATCGACGTCTCACCTTCCTCTATTACAGTTGAACAATATTCGAATATTAATTATAATGTGTCTTGGGTACCAATAGATCGCCAAAGTTTGACCTATTCTCTTTATTGGGAAGATACCAAATTCATTGGACCCGTTAGTTGCTTATCAGGAAAACCCATAAAATACAATTTGTATTCAAGAACTGATACTATAGGTACGTTTAATTTAACGCTGGTAGTAAACGATACTGATCTTAATGAAGCCAATCATTCTGTTTTTATAACAGTGGTTTCTCCAGAGCCTCCTATTATTTCAGATGTGATTTCGTCTCCCATAAATCCTAATCCAGGAAATATTATCACAATAAGAGCAAATATTACAGATCTTACAGGAATCTCCTCAGCTACTCTACATTATAATATTGATAGTGGAGCTGTAATCGATATACCTCTACAATGGCAATTTGATGATCTTTATCAAGTAGAAATTGGACCTTTTTCATTAAGTCAAGTGATTTCTTATTCTATTTCAGCTACTGATAATACATCTGATCAGAATAGGGCAATAGATGACAATAGTGGTTTATTTTATTCATTTATAATCGTTGATACAATTGGTCCAACCATAACAAACGTGTACCATTCTCCGTCTGATCCCATTGCTGGTGAAAGTATTAATGTTTATGCGGATATTGAAGATGAGACAGGGATCTCTGCCGCTGAGTTATATCTTCAAATAGATAATCAAATAGGATGGACCATAATGCCTATGTCTGGTCAAGGAGGAACAACATATGGCGTAAGCATTGGATCCTTTCCTGAAGGTACAGAAATAAGGTATTTAATCAAAGCTTATGACACATCAGACTCCAATAATGAAGCTATAAATGATAACGAAGGAAATTACTTTATCATCTATATTCCATTCTTACCAGAATCCTCTACACAACCCACCTCTTCAAATGAGGAAACATCAGAAGAGGAAATTAATTCAGAGACAAGTGAACCAGGTCCTATCTCTATAAATGCCCCAATTAATTTGACAGGTCTTGAACTCGTTATGTTAGCAATTGGAGCAGTGCTTTATCGAAAAAATAAACACAAGAGATAACTGCTATTGTGGAATGAACCTTTAAAACAAAAAGAAAAAAATAGGGAAATTTGCAGTATAATCTATATCGCAAATTCTCGCTTATGGAAGATGGTGAGCGCGCTAATTAAAGCAACTATTCCTACTCCAGCAACGATGATTACATCACTTAAAGGAAGCATTCCAGTCTCGATAAGAGTGCCAAGGCTGAAATAGTGGAATAAGGAAAAGTTTTGAATTCCAAGTTCTCCTGTAGGATCTAGTAATCCACCTAAACCATCTAGCATATATTGGCCTCCAATTAATACCCCAGCAGCAGTTAATGACCTATTTGAGTCGAGAAATATGGTTGCACATAATAAGGATATTGCCCCCAAGGCAAAGAGTAGTAGGAATATTCCGAGTGCATAATTGACTACAAGATTATTGTTAATCACATAGTGATAAACAACATCATTATAGGTAAATCCTTCTGGGTACAACATATCCATACCCATTGTCAGACCTATCATAAAAACAACAATGGCCATAGGAAATATGAGGCTGTAAGTGATATAAACTCCGTATTTCTCTAATAAATAACGCCATCTGGGAATTGGATAGCTCAACATCACATCTAAAGTGTTTTTATCAATCTCCGTGGATAATATTCGAGCTGGGATAAAGAGAGCGACAAAGAGGACAAGGATGTTCATAGTACCTCCGCCATACATGAACAGAACCGCCTGCCAAGTCAACCCAAGATCTTCAAGACCTAAATCGCCTAGGATGGCTTGATAGATGGGATTACTCATCATTGCCAATCTGTCGAGAATCGTATCAATCATAGTGGGAAAACTAAGAGCAACGGTGCCCACAAAAGCTGCTGCAACCAAGGGAGGTACTAAACCAGTCAGCCAAGATTTTCGTAAATTTTTCAAATAAACATGTACCATTATGCATCACCTACTCATAAAACTGGAGGAAGATTTCTTCAAGCGTTGCATCCTCACAGGTAAAACGTTTGACATCATAATTGGAAATCCATTTCAACAGTTCATTGACATCTTCTTGAATCTTTAGCACGAAGGTGTTCGTTTTCGTCTGTTCAACGGAAATGACTGTGTTTAATTTCGTGATTTCTTCTTCGGAAGGAACTGAAGTTCCATTGAATTGAATCTTCACTTTCTGCATGAATTTTGTTTTCAGATCTTCAACGGCTTCGACAAGAATCATTTTCCCTTCCTTAATGATCCCAACACGATCACAGACCGCTTGAACCTCAGCAAGATCGTGAGAACTCAAGAAGATGGTATATCCTTCATTACTCAGCTTTCTTATGATTTTATGGAAATTAGCTGTCATAAGGGGATCGAGTCCACTAGTAGGTTCATCAAGAATCAGAAAATCAGGTTTTGCTGCTAAAGCGGCAATAAGGCCTGCTTGCTGACGATTCCCAGTGGATAATGCCTTGATTTTCTTTTCAAGCTTAACTCGGAAATTATCTCGAAGTTCTCTAAGAAATTGTTCATTAATTGGCCGAAATTTAGCAAAATATTTTAGAAGTTCAGTTCCAGTAAAGTTTTCAAATAAAGCCATGTCACCAGGGACATATCCAATTCGTTTACGAATTTCAAGCCGATCACGGTGATGATCTAACCCAAAAATTGTCACTTCACCTGCTTGAATCTTCAAATAATCCAGAATAACCCGCATCGTAGTCGTTTTTCCTGCCCCGTTTGGTCCAAGAAAGCCAAATATTTCTCCTTTTTTAACATCAAAGCTGACTTCCTGAGCTCCAACAACACGTTGCCCAAGTTTCTTTCCTCCAAGACTAATTTCTCGACCATAAACCTTCGTCAAGTTAGAGACTTGAAGGACTGTTTCAGTACTCAACTTTTTCTTGCTCCATTTGAGTTTTTATCTTCCTAGATTTTTTTTCTTCAGATTTCTATTATTTGCGTCAGTTACGCAACTTTTGTGAGTTCTGGTTAGATAGATTTTTGTTAGTATAAAAATGTTATGAAAATGGCTAAAAACACGAAAAATTGGAAAAACTTATAAAAAATCTAAAAGTTGTTGTAACTGAAGAGTTATCTACAATGGAACCCACTGATCCTTTTATTCAACTCAAAATCGATTATGTTCAGTATATGATGCAGCTTTACAACGTTATGGCTTATGATGAGACGACTACAGGAATTTTATTTGCATTAATGATTGAAAATTATTTAACAGCAGATGATCTAGAGATTCTGACAGGGTTAAGTAAACCAACAATTGCTAAGGCCTTATCACGTATTTCAATTATGTTTAGTGAATTTCCAGTCATCCAGACAAAGAAACCACATGATAAAAAGAAATATTATTATTGTCCACTTTCTTTGGAACCCTACATCAAATATAATTTCCTTGCGGTAATGACGGCTTCTGAGATAAGCCTAGAGTTCATGCCTAGATTATTATCTCGTCTCGATGCCCTCTCACCTAGAACATCAGCGATAACTCATGTTTGGCGAACATTGCTATATCTCTATGTCGCTATCTATTATTATAGTGAGATATTCACCAAATGCGAACCATTAATTGATCAGATGCTACAAAATGCAGATTTTACTCCAGATTTTTCAAGTTTCTTAAAGGAAATTCAATTCAATTTATCTCTTCCAGAAATTGAAGCGAATGATGATACATTACTGGATATTAAACGTTATTTCATAACAAATATGCTCGAATTAAGTTCTGAAATAATCGGTGGTGAGCAGGAATTAATTTCCGTTTTTCTAGCTATGTTTCTCGAAGACGAACCAATAACACAAGATGAAATCATGCTTGTTACAAGAAGTAACCGAACCAAAGTTTCTCAAGCATTATCAAAGATGGAAGAACTCAATGTTGTGAAAGTTATAAAAAAAACTGGAGATAGGAAGAAATACTACAAGGGAGCCCCGAGTCTTGAGGATTATGGAGTGGGTAAGCTCGGTCGGGTACAAGGTTATTATACTCAGATTCAAATGATGATGCAAAAAAAGTTTTTACCCGAGTTGGTGAAAATAACTGTCACTGAAGAGAAGGAAAAAAAAGAGAAAGAGAGACTAACTAAATTTTTTGAGGAAAATATATTCTATTACGATGTTTTCATTAGATTCTCCACTGCTATGCATACAACTATGCGAGAAGAATTACAGAAAGTCATGAATCGGTTGAATTCCTGAGTAGAAGGTACAACCTGACGCATTATACCCGTTTTCTTCTCCGAATTACGGTAGTGACAGAGAAGGAGATTAATAGTATGGGGTACATCCAACCAGGAGCCGGTTCATTATGAGTGTCAACTAGATATTTACTTTCCAGAATATTCCCAGTCGAATCGTTTTGATAAAAATCCTTTCCACGATTTAACTGGAACCAATTTCCAGTAATCTCATTGTAATTTGAGGATTGAAGGCGGATGCCACCTTGATGATTGTCAGAAATATTATTGCCAATAATAGAGTTATAATGAGCTTTTGTAAGATAGATGCCTAATAAATTGTCACAAATTTCATTATTTTGGATTGCGTTCCCATTACATTCAGCTAAAAAAATGCCATAATGACTTCGATAAATCCTATTCTCTGACACTTCATTTTCATCAGAAGAAAGATGAACCCACATCCCATCATCATAACTATCCATTATGATATTTTTCAATATTTTATTCTTTGAAGAGTAATCTAAGTAAATTCCTATCCAACATTTATGGATAAAATTATCTATACAGATGTTATTTTGAGAATTTGAGAGGGCAATGCCCTCTGCTACGAACCAAGGCTGAGAACCAAAAAGTTCATTCATTGAGATAGTATTTTGATTAGACATCTCAATATATATACAATCACTCCTTATGAATCCCACAGAGTTGTTCACAATATCATTATTATCTGATTCTGACACTACTATTCCAAAAAAAGCGTAAGATACGTTATTCTCTTCAATATTAGATTGACTTGTGTGTTGAAAGAGTATTCCATTGTTTTCAATACCATAGATACGATTATTGGTTATCATTAGATCGGATGAGTGTTCTGAAGTGATCCCGTTGTTACAACTAGAAATCTTATTCCTTGAAATTGTGATTTCTGAAGAAGCTTTTATTGAAATTCCTTCTGTATTGATACTATCAGTTATTTCGTTAAACTCAATTTGAATATCTGAGCAATTATCAAGATTGATACCATATCCCCCATCAATAATAGAATTATTAGAAATCTCCCCTTTTTCAACATTAATGAGTGTTATGCGACTAAAAAAATTTTTTTTAATCATAAAATTAACGCAATGGTCTATATATATCCCACGCTTCTCAGGTTCATCGATTATCGAATTGTTTATCAACATTCCATTTTTTACGTTGAAAAAAGAAACTCCTGCTCCAATTAACGTGCAATTTTTGATCTGAAAATGCAGATCAACATTATTGATATCAATAATCCTCCTTCCCGAGGCATTAATTGTCAGATTTATTATAGAATAAGGATTTGAAGGTGTCCCATTACCTATCCATCCCTCCTGTTCCGCTAGATATTCGAATTCAGAATTATTGTTAATTGAGATGACATTATTTGTAGTGAAATCAATTTTATATGATCTTAAATCTGTTGAAGAACTGGCAGAAAGTAAAGTGACGATAGTTAAAGTAACTATGATTATAATTATTTTAAAATACAAAACTAATGTCTTTTTCAAGTATTTCCTCTTCCTCTCTCTGTTCCTTTAAAAATTAATTGAGTAAAAATGTAATTTTCTTAATACTATATTCATTGAAACATTCCTACTTATTAGATTTTTCTTGACTTCAGTTATATTTTATAAATGAATAGACTGAAGTATTAGTGTGTCTCACTTCAGAACTATCAAAGTAAAAATTTCTGGAGAAAATGATGGTGGGAATAAATAATAATTTAGTGACTTCAGAAAAAAAGATCTTAACTACTGGCTCAACACGCTTAACAACCATCAGTGCTATCCTGATTAGAGGTGGAGTTGTCTTCTCTTCTCTAATTTCGGTTTTTATCTGTTACTTCTTTGCAACTGAAGCTTCATCAATTGATAATACTAACTTCGTTTTTTTTCTCCTATTAATACTCATCCTTAATATCATCATACTCAATATAGGAATCATTACATATCTTTATTGCCATGAAAAAATCAAGACATTCGATAGATCTTACAAAACAGCGTTATATAAAAATGTGAAAGTATATGTTATTATCTCACTTATTTTAGCAAATTGGGCTCTTGCATTTATCCCTTAC
>JBHLPQ010000100.1:0-5332 GCA_048939265.1 Promethearchaeota archaeon | reverse complement strand
GCCACGTAGCGATGGCGCACATAGGGCAGGCTTTCATGCAAAGTGCACAGTCTATTGGGCTCTTGCATTTATCCCTTACATTGTTTTAATACCTTTTTTTATGTTTTTTTCTTTGAGTCTTGGAGGAATAATTATTAATCCCTTTCAAGCCTTTATTTTTCCACCTAGTTATTCACCTAATATTATTGAACGGTATTTATTCTATAACAATAATGCGTACATATTTAGGTTCCTTGGCCTTATTGGAGTAATTTTTACTCTTTTTCTTTTGATGTTTCAGTTGAGGAATTTTATCCAAGAGAAGAGTAACTTACAGGAGAATTTTTCATCAAGATTATTTCAGTTTGAATTATTTTTTCGACTTATGCTAATATTCCTCTTAGCTTATGAAACAATTCCTTTGTGGAAAATTTTTTTCCCCAATGCCTTGTTCTCCTCCTCTAATTACCAGGAGGTTATCTTATTCATTGACACGGTGATTACTCCTCCATTAACTCTACTATGCATAATATTTTTATTATTAGGATCATTCAGACATTCGTATTTCGTTATCGACAATTATGACTTGTTGAAAAAAGGATGGAGGAAATTTAAAACAAAAATTCTATTGACTAAGTCGAATAATAATTCGTCTAACTGATATAATTAAAACCATCAGTATTATCACAATTTGGGTTATTCCCAAAAGGGAGAAAAGACTAAAACTTAGGAAAATCATCAAAGATTGAAAAGTATCAACTGGGGGTTCAATACATGTACCCCAATATATGCATGGATCTCTAGCGTCCATTCCCCATTTAGGAGAATAGTTGTTGTACACCAAAGCTTCCCAATCACCTGGAATCAGCCTGATCTTCCCCCAACTAGATCCATTGATTGTGGTAAAATAGGAACGAACGTCTGATTGTAGATCTACGACATCTAATACATTATCTTGTAGAGCATTAATGGCAGTATCAATGGAGGGGTAATGTCTGATAATTATTCTCTCAAAAGATGGATTTCCAACCCACGGGGTTCTAGATCGTAATGATTCATCGTAATAGGGGTTTTTAATAAGAGTGATGATACCTACCGAGATATCAGTGTAAGTTTTATCCATCATATATCGGCCAGTGCCAACAGGAGCATAATGAGTATTTGTCTGTGAATCAGAATGCCAGTTTCCTTTCGGAATATTCTCCATTTGTCCTTTTGAAAGGATTGGAATAGTAAAGTATTCTTCTGCATAAGGATAAAACTGTGTGAAAGTAAAACGACAGGTAGTTGTATTTATTTTCTCCACAGTATCAGGAGATTCAAAATATAAAAAACTACTTCTAATCTTAGAAGCTACTTCATCGTCAAGAAGCATCTTATAAGAGAATACGACATCGTCAACTGTCAAGTTTGAACCATCAGAGAATTGAATCCCCTCCTTAATCTTAAATTCCCAGATCAAATTGTCGATTGAGTGTGTCCACCTCTCTGCAAGAAGTTCATGGTATTTAGTTAAGTTGGCAGAGTATCTTTCGATTAGGCTTTCAAAATTATCACCTATAGCAAGAAAATCGGAGTTTGAGTGAGCTAAGAGAGGATTCATGTTCTGAAATGTTCCCGAGGAATGAACTCTGATTGAGTTCTGTGTTGAATGGCTCCAGTTACCATAATTAGGATATCGAAGCCCAGAATAATCGATGCCTTCCAAAGCTGGGTCAGTAACTAAAAATTTGCCTGTTTGACAAATAGAAGACATCGGTACCGACTTATAGAACCATTCTTGAAAGTCCTTGAGTGCCTGAAGCCGCACATTACGATCAGAGGATTCTAGAGCTTTTTTCCAAATCTCGTCCACAAATGAACTGTTAACAAGACCAATATTCTCTCCATTAGGGGGAATGGCACTACTAGAAAATAAGGAAGCATAATCAGGATCAGGTTTAGTTGGCCAACCAAAAAAAACTGTATCATACCCCCCATGAGCGTAGTCAATTCCAACCTCCTCATAATATGGTTTGAAAATGTTTTTATTTAAGATGTTTTCATTAGCATACTTAAGAGTTGTATCAATACCAATTTCTGCGAACGATTTGGTAACTAATGCAGCCCATTTCATCCTATCTTCACGGGAGGTTGAGGCTATGATGACCATATTGAAATATCCTTCGTTTTCATCTCCCGAGGCGTTATATCTATAGCCAAAGACCTCTTCCAGTAAATCTAGCGATTTCGTTATGTTATAGTCTCGATTCACGATTGTTGGATCGTACCCGATTTGATTGGGACCAATGGGAGTGGGAACCTTAGCTGCATATCCGTATAGTAAGTCATTTACGATTTCGTCCCGGGGGATAGCATAATCCATTGCTGTTCTAATTTTTAGCCGATCAGTAGCATTTAGGTTGTCATAAAACCATTCTAGATCTTTTCTAATAGCAGTCACAGGACGAATATTGTCCTTAACCATTCCAAAATAGATGTTTGTGAATAACAAAAGTAGAAAAGAGCATAGAAATAACTGATATTTAATCCCCTTCATCGACACTCCTTACTTGAATATAGATCTTACCCTTTAAAACATCTTACACTCAAGTAGATTCAATATTTCTGAAAGCTCTGTGAGGTTCTAAAAAAGTCTATTTTTGTTTAAATTCACAGAGTTGGCAGTTTGGTTCCCGTATGAAATAGAGATTACAATATGGTGTTACTTTCTTTCTGGTAATCAATTTCCGACTAAACTTGCTACAAGACACGATATATTTCTGCTTCTCAAGCTCTTCTAGATTTCCTGGAGCTCCTGCTTTATAATACGGACATCGGATTGGACATGGTTCATTCCAAACCTTCAATGTCAAGCAATAGGTTGATGTTCTATCGTAAGATGTGATCAAAAACAAACACTCATGCAACGCCTTTCTTTGGATATCAGTTGACAACCAATTTTCTGTCATATCTCATTCCATCCAATTACTCTCTAAGGATGAAATTTCACAGTTATTTTTAACTACCCAATTTTTGATTTAAAACAGCAAATTTTCCTTTGGTATTCTATAAATAGGTAGGTTTCATGCACTTAGGTGAGAATTAAATACGCTAGATAGACTTATTGCCAAAATTTAAAGTGGATATCCCTCCTCCACTTATTATCAAATATAAAGACAGAAAGAGTCGCTTGGAAAGTCTCATGACTATTATCACTAGCAGATCCAGAGCGACTAATTATGACCGACTAGCTTCTCCACATTTCTGTCTTACACATAATACAACACAAGGGAAGTATTTAAACATGTACTTATAGGCATTTGAAAACCAATCAGAATTTCACCCATTAAATAATAATTAAAATGATTAACAATAATGGTGAAATGAAGGATGAAAACTACTTTTTCCAGATCTTGTCAATGAAGTCATCAAACTTTTTCAAATCACCTTCGAGAGACAAATCAAGCGCGTCACGTTCAACTTCCAAGCAGGAGTCTAGAAATCTCATATTAAAGTTGTTAAGTAAGATCTTTATAGAAATTAAAATGCTTTGAGGTTTATCTACTAGGTTTTGACAAAATTCAAGAGTAGTTTGTTCAAGAACATCAAGTGGGCATTTTTTTGTAACCAATCCAATCCGTTCTGCTTTGTCTAAGAATATTTTTTCAGGGATCATCAAGATATTTTTAGCATAGTGATACCCTAGCTTAAACAATGCCATTGTCAGCGCTCCTGTAGCGGGAAATAAATTGATATCAATTTCTGGTAATGAAAAGAAAGTTTTAGGATTTTCACCTGCGATGTTAAAGTCTGCTGCTAAACACAAAATTGTCCCCCATGCTACTGCTGGTCCTTGGACTTGATTGACGACAGGTTTTTTCGCTTTTAACATTGCTGTTGTTAAACCTTCTCCACATTGTACTAGTTTTGGCACTTCTTCAGGGGTCATTTGTTGAAGCATATTTAAATCCAGCCCTCCTGAAAAGGCTCGGTCTCCAGAAGAACGAATGTGAATAACATGGACATCAGAATCGTTATCTGCTTTCTTAATATAATTAATAAGTTGGTCAAATTCTTGCATACGTAAAGCATTTCGCTTATCTGGTCGATTGATAGTAATGGTAGCAATTTTGTTGCTTATCTCATAGAGAATTGATAAATCATCAATTTCGTGTTGCTTGTCTGAATCATTCATTTTTATTCACCGTAGAGGTTTCAATATTCTTTAAAAAATAATAGAAAACCAGTATTAATGTGTTTTCTTCATAATTTACTTCTCATCATAGTCTTATAACATTTATAGGAAAGATATTCCAATGCCTTCTGAAAAGAATAAACATCATCGTTTTTTATTGTGTAATACATTTCGTATGGAAGGTCTTCTAGTACCTCGGGTTCCATTATTGCAATTCTATTTGAACTATTTATTATTTCGATAAAAGCTACAGGATTTGTCAACCCAGCTGTCCTTCGGTAATTCTGGTAAAAAACTTTGGCAGCAACTTCAGAATCATGATCAGAAAATAAAATCATTGCACCAGATGTCTTATAAAATCGAGAGTGTAATTTATCTGTGAAGTATTGACTGACAGGTTGCATTAGAATTATTTTAACTTCCTTATTCAGAATTGGCCATCTAAATGAAGAGATATTTGCAGAAATAATAGAAATGTTCTCATATGTGGAACGCTGTGGGTATTTTTTAGTCAAACTTCGAATGAAATGAGTGGTTTGGTCATCAGGGTGACTCAAGATAGATATCCGTAAGGATAAATCGTTCATCAATAGTCCAAATTCACTCATATACTTCTCCACTCGCTTCTTAGACTGAAAACGAGCTTAAGATGATAAATTGAATTTCATGTTACTCTTTTAAATAATTCTATATTCAATCTGGACTAAGGATTTAAAAAGTCTTTTCTATATATTTATTGGCAAAGTGAACCAATCTCCTCCGTCTATAACGATTACGGCGCCAGCTAGATAGCTGTTAGTAGCGAAAAAACACTAGGAATTATAGATATACCAATCCAAATAATAAACATATCTTTTTTCCTAAACTTAGAATAATCTACTAATGCACTAATGAATATGGCTGTACCTCCAACAATAAATAATTGAGGGGCAACCACCAATGATAATACACTAATCATTAGAAGAAATACTCCTAAACACAGCATCTGGATAACTTTGTGATGCACCTCAGAATCAGTCACATTAACAGGCAATTCTTTCCCGTGTTGTTTCCTGGGAAGATTATAATTCTTAGTAATTAAATAGAGAAGATTTGTTGAGGCTTCAAACGTTCCAAAAATAACCCCAAATAATCCTATACCGACTAGTTGAAAGATAGACAGTTCTACCAAAGGCA
>JBHLPQ010000257.1:0-4671 GCA_048939265.1 Promethearchaeota archaeon | reverse complement strand
TAAAACAGCTTTAATTTGAATTAAGATATTTTGGGGTTTATCAGCTAAACTTTGACAGAATTCAAGAGTTGTTTGTTCAAGAGAATCTAATGAACATTGTTTGGTAACGATGCCTATTTCTTCTGCTTTGTCTAAATAGATTCTTTCAGGAATCATTAATATTCTTTTGGCTTGTCTTAGCCCTAAAGAATATAGAGCTAATGTTAATGCTCCAGTTCCAGGAAAAATGCCCACATCAATTTCATTAAGAGAGAAAAATGTCCTTGGATTTTCTCCTGCAATTACGAAATCCGCAGCAAGGCATAGGATTGTGCCCCAAGCAACAGCTGGACCTTGAACTTGTACGACAATCGGTTTTTTACATTGCAGCATCGTCCGAACCATTTCATATCCAACTTCAAGAAGATTAGGGATATTTTCTGGAGCAGCGCCTAACTCACTCAACATTTGTAAATCTAATCCCCCAGTGAACACTCGATCACCAGAAGAACAAATTCTTACTACATGAATATCAGTATTTCTATCTGACTCCTTAATGAATTTAATCATTTTCTTAAATTCTTCGATCCGCAATGCATTTACTTTAGGCCTATTAATTTTTATTGTACCGATCTTATCTTTCTTATTGTATAAAACGGTTGCATTTGATGATTCATTGGATTTGCTCATTATGATCACCTGAAAGTCACATATTCGTGATCTATTTATTAAACTATAGGTAATATTCTAGAATTCAAAACTGAATTATTGATAAAATGATGGACCAACCCAAAGAAACTTATGATAAAACCTCAGAAAGGACTTCACAAGATTACTGTGAAAGCTCATATAGAATGAAACCAAACATTCAGATTAACGGGGAGATTGTTGGGAGGGATGATCCACGACTTGAAGGAGCGCTTAATATCATTTCTTTGATTTTTGAGATGATCCGAAATTTAAAGACTTATTAACCGCTGAGTCTCATCTTGACGGTATTGGCCAAATCAATCGATTTACACATATCCATCAAACGATTGATGACCTTATAAAGAAACAAGAGCAGGTTTTGTAAGCGTTTGAAAGCGAAATTCCCTGATAGTCGATTATTGTGCCTAAAGAAGGTGAACTTGTAAATTCATAGTTACATGAGAAGATTTTCATGTAAAAATATAAAATATTAAGTAGAAACTTGGTTTTTTAACAAGAAAATTGAATTAATATCAGAATAAATAGCGAGATGAATTGAATGAAGACTTCTCAAGAATATAAAGACAGTTTGTATAAAATGAAACCAAATCTATACATTAACGGGGAGAAAGTCGGTCGTGATGACCCAAGAATGGCGGGCGTTATTAAAACTATCTCTCAAACATTCGATAGAGTGAATGAGCCCGAATTCAAGGACTTATTGATAGCTAAATCTCATATCAGTGGAGAACCTGTGAACAGATTCACTCATATTCACCAATCCATTGAAGACCTTCTTGCCAAACAGGAGATGACTAGGAGATTATGTCGTTACACAGGTGGATGTATTTTTCGATGTATGGGGATAGATGCGATGAATGCGCTCTCAATTGTCACACATCGGGCTGAGACAATGACTGGTCGTCCATATCACAAGCGTTGGTTAGAATACCTGAAATTTTGGCAAGAAAATGATATAGTAGCGACTTGTGCTCAAACTGATGTGAAGGGAGACCGATCCCTTAGACCACATCAGCAAGCTGATCCAGATTTATATGTCCATGTTGTAGAGCATCGAGAAGATGGTATTATAGTTCGAGGAGCCAAAAATCATATTACAGCAGCAGGAGTCGCCGAAGAAATTATCGTTACTCCAACACGATTCTTAACTCCAGCAGAAGATAAATATGCAGTGTCTTTCGCCATTCCTGGGGATTGGGACAATGTTTATCTGGTTACACGAGCGTCTAATATGAGACCACGTGATCACACACCTTGTCCATCAGCTGAATTAGGGGATGTCGAGAATTTTATTATATTTGATGACACATTTATTCCAAATGATAGGATATTTCTAGGAGGTGCTAGTGGAGAACATCAGTTTGGGGGGTGGCTAGCTCTATTATTTGCTCTCTATCACAGGCATAGCTATACTGGGTGTAAACCTGCCACCACTGATATTATTATGGGATATAGTGCGCTAGTCACAGAATATAATGGTGTTGAAGATAAAAAGCATGTTCAATCTAAAATCGCAGACTTAATTAGCGTTGCTGAACTTGTTAATGCAGCGGGAATTGCCTCAGCCTATAAAGCAACTAAAGATGATTCAGGGACCATGATTCCCGACCCAGTTTTTTGTAATGTTGGTAGGAAACATGCTGGTAAGAATTATTATCACGAGCTGGAGACTTTGGCTGATCTTGCAGGAGGATTACCTGCTACTCTCCCGTATGAAAAAGATTTTTTCGACGAAAAAATCGGCCCATTTTTGCAGAAATATATCAAGCGAAAAGAAGATATTTCAGCAGAGAATGTATATAAGCTTTTTAGAACCCTTTCAGATACCCTTTGCTCCGGAATAGGCGGTGTTGTGGCAGTTGCAGGATTACATGGGGGTGGTAGTCCAGTTATGGAGGATATTGCGATTCTTAAAACCTACGATATCGATGAGAGAAAGAAAATTGCTAAGTATCTTGCTGGAATCGAAGATTAATCTAGCTTTTTTTTTCAACATTTTCTTTTTCTTTTGATTAATATAATTCCAAGTAATATTATAGTCGCCACCCCTCCACTCCAGCTGGATGATATTTCAAGATGGAACAAACGAGATGTTCCTGAAGTGGAAGTATAACTATCTGATGTTATTATAGGAGAATTATTATTAATTAACTTGGATTGTTACTAATGGTCCGAAAATTTCTTCAGCGTCACTAACAGCATCACGAAATACAGACATATCTCCTTTCCAGGTCGGAATCAAATCTTTGAATTTCTTTTCAAACTTATTCAAAAACTGATGTAAAAGACGGTGTAATTCAGGATCATTTTTATTGGAAAAAATTGCTGCAGAAAGCCCCATTTTACCGTCATCAGATATGATGAAGTGAGTTCCATGTCGTACAAGACTTAAACTTGCCCCTTCTTCTCCAGTCGCCTCAAGCATAAACGATCCTACTGCCGAGAGTGCCCCGGAAATTAATGGTAGATCCACTTTTAGTTCCTTTTCCCTACCAAAATCATAATGAAAGATTGGCATACCTGCATCATTAATTACTAATAGGAGGAAAAACTCTAAGGGAGGAAAAGAATCCCCAATCCAAAATAACGGTGCACTAGCGAGAATAGCTAATCCAAGCAGGATAAAAACGTTCATAATTAACGTTACATTGAGAATCTGCTCAGTGATGAATAAATAGCTTACAGGGAATCCAATATACATGCCTAATCCGAGAGATTGGAAATTTAATGTTGAATATCTGCCAATCGAATCTCTAGGAGCTAAATCTACCCATAAACTTCCATCTAGAGCTGGATGGATAAGGGCAAAAGAAATTCCGATTAGGAAAGCGGATATCAAGAATGAGGTGGCATAATTAGTAAATAAACCAACAAGAAGAGAAGCGAACACAATCCCAAAAATCGCAAGAATAATAGGTGTTTTTCTTCCCCAACGATCCGAGATGAATCCCGAGGGGAGAATAAATAGGCAACCACCAATAAGCTCAATAAGCCAGAAGGTCTTATACCAATTATCAAGAATTGGACGGAAACCAAGAATAATTCCCGCTTGGGCTAGGGAACCTATTGTTAAGCCTAACATCAGATATACAAGAGTATGGGTCCAGAAATAGGCATCGACAGATGATCGCTTAAGGATACGTAATAGTGGCGTCGCCCAAGGATCATTTTTCCAGAAGGGCCAATTGTGTGTATAATAATAGAAAAGAATACCAATTAAAATACCAAGAAAGGAAATAAGAGAAAAAGAAAAGAAGAAGTCAATGTTTAGTAAATCAGTTCCTAAAAGTAGTAGGAAACTAAAAGCTATAGCCCCAAATACCGTCCAAGAATATCCTCTTCCACGGTGAGTCCATTTAATTGATGAACCATACAGAGTATGAGCTGTAATTGTCAGAATCCCCATGAAAGCACCAAGACAAAAAACTGCTAGAATTAGGATCAATCCATTTAACAGCTGTAATGCTATCATATCAATTACAAGAGAAACCGAACTTCCAATCAATCCAAGTGTTACGAATTTCCCCAAGTGATGTGGATATCTATCAATAACCATTCCAAAAAAAGATCCAGTAATCCCTGCTGGAACTGCCCAAATAATCATCATAAAGAAATCATGAGCCCCAGGGAAAATATTATTATTATGGATATAGTCTATCATATCAAAGGAGAAGATTAAGACAAAAGTAATGAGTAAGATCCATGTAAAAAGGGATGGTACCAAAACGATCATATAATAAATAAGTGGGTGATAGTTCAGTTCATGTTCTTTTTCTCTCGCCAATTTCATCAGGATCCAATTCTGATGAGTATTCATTATCAACTATCTTAAGGTATTGAACCTATTTTAAGGAAAAAATGGGCTGATTTAGAACTTTATATTCAGCCTTCGTAATGTTAAGATTTGCACCATAAATTCGTTCTACTGCTTCTTGAAACGGTGTATGGCGTCTAGCTGCGAGTAATTGTTGTGTTCTCATA
>JBHLPQ010000099.1:0-13896 GCA_048939265.1 Promethearchaeota archaeon | reverse complement strand
GTAACTTTTTTCCCAAATGCTACCCTAATAATGGGTTGAATGACGAATTTTCTGAAATAACACTCTTAGAACAGGTAATGGTAAATAATAGCGTGAATGATTTAAGAAATAAGAAATCTAATCATTCATAAAATCCCTCTACAGAGGAATAACCAATTTTTATTTATATTATCCGTAAATTACTAATGGATACTGAAGCTTGTATTTTATTCTCTTTTCACAGGATTATAAATTTCTTCTCTTCATTGGATTAGTTCTCTTAATTCTATCTATTTCAAGGGATTATTTTGCCAATAGAACTAGTGAGTATTATCAACGCGAGATAAAATTCTGCAATATCTCTTGGAGCATCGGCCATCTGAAGACATGAGTACAACAAAAGAAAACGCAGATGAATTGGATATCAGTTTAAATACAATAACTGAAGAAGCATTAAGTGCCTTCCTGAAGACTTAAGCAGATTTCTTAATAAAATTGGTCTCAGAAATTAAAGATCGTATTGTGCCAGTAGAAACAGATGAAATTTTGAAAAAAATTGGAAAACGAATCGCTGATGAATTCCGTGCTGAAGTAGAGGCTGAAATAAAACCAAATAAAAATTAAGGTCCTCTACGAAACAGATTAGAAGCAATAACTAAGGTTTATGTGCTTTCAGAAGAGCTAGCAATTGTGCTAGTTTTGTTGTGTCAAACAAATTGAAATAACCAAAATACATTAATTCTAATATACCCTTATTCGGTTTCAATAGAAATAATAAAATTACAGCTCTTTGCTCCTCTTAAAATCGTATTTTTAGTGGTTATTGTCACTGATTTTTTAAGAATTGATTCAAAATTCTCAGCTAACCAGTTTGGGGAACAATTACACAGGAGAGGTGAATCCACTAAACCGTGTTCAACTAATGGACAAGTACACTTCGAATAACATGCTTCGATGGTATCCTCATCGATTCTCTTGAAGACTTTTTTTCTATAAGATTCATTGATTTTTATTATAAAATCATCAAGATTCTGGGTGTTTTTCCAAGTTTCCCCAAATAATGCATCAGAATGGACATGTGCACAAGCACGACCCGTTAGTTCTAAAACTTTGGGCCAGGTACTATCATTCAATCTTTCAATCCCTGTTATTAGCCCAGAGAACCATTCCTTTAAGAATTGCTTAAATTCTTCACTCCATCCAAGATTTTCATCACTTGTTTTCTTTGATTGGATTTTAATTTTGTTCACCATTTCTCCATTCACTACGTCATGCGTCTTGTTCTTCTTCTCCCCTTCCGTTTCATGTTACGTGTCTTTTTAATGTTTTTTAAGGTCGTGTGAGCACTCTTCTTGCCGTATTCTTTGTAAGCAATAATCCCTGCAGGAACAACAAATAAAATGAGAAAAACCGACCCAATAAATACAGTTATTGGAAAAACTTCTGGATGTCCCTGGATTTCTAAGTAAAATTCAGGACTAAATCCAAAATTCCCTCGATCATCAATTGCTTCAAAAAAATAATCATATCTATTAGGTTTTTCAAAACCATCGGGGAATTCAATCCTCCATAAATAATCACCAAATCGAAATAATGCTCTAGATGCCCACTTTGATTGACTTGTTTCTTTATAATACATACGAACACTCGTCACATCTCCTTGGGAAGGATTATCATGTACACTCACAACTATACTGAAATTGTTATTCACGAAAATCTCGTTATTCGGATTAACTCCCAATAACATAATATGAGGAGGTAAAATATCAATCTCCCAAACAAAGAAATATGATTCTCGAACAATAATGTTTCCTAATGTATCATTAACGATAATGTTAAAATTAATTTTTGTGCCATGTGGTTGTGAATCAAAGGTAAAATCATACATATTTCCTATAAATTCATCAATGTCCATTTCTATTAACTTGTAGGGTTGATTATTCATAGAATAATTCAAAAATACACCAGAAAGACCATCTGCATCGAAAGCTGCAATCCTAATCGTAACAGCATCTGAAGGACGAGGATTTAAAGGTGACCAGAGAGCATTGAGAACACTAGGTTTACTATAAAGCCAAAGATTGGCTAATTCATAGATAGCTAGGGATTGTGTTACAGAATATTTATCTTTCCAGTTTAGTTCTCCTTCCCTTCCATCAGCGTTTGTTAATAGGTAGTATCCCTCATGAATATTATCATAGAGATAATTATCCAGAAATTCCATTACATCCAGAATGAGATTATAATATAAGTTATTTTTTGTCAATTTGTATGCTTCATCAAGAGCTCTTATTGCATAAAATTGCCTTTCTGTGTATTTCTTTTCGTCTTTCTCAACTTGATTATTATAAGGGAATGTAGCATAAAATCCTCCATGGGAAGAGTCCCAAAAATTTAAAAGAACCGTGTACATCAAAGATTGAAAATCATTAAAGAAAGCCAAATCCCCAGTTATGTTATAGAGCTTAGAAAGAAATTCTAACGCAAGGGAATTTATAAAGATGTCAGTATAATCTGGCTCAACAATTCCAACATTGTTGAACCCAATATAGAACAATTTACTGGTATGATCTCTAGAAGAGGTGTTTAATACCTGGTAGAGTTCTATTGCTTTTGAAAGGTATGAAGGATCAGAAGTTGAAAGGTATAGTTCAAGTAAGGCTTCCCCCATAATAGCATTATGATCAACCTTTTTTGAGTTAGGATCATAGGGATCAGTTGAACTAGGATTGGATGATGCAATGATACCAGTATGAGATAGCAGATAAACGTAACCACCACTTTTACTATCCCAACCAAATTTGTCTATAAAATCAAAAGTTTCAATCGCTTTCTCTCTATAAGTATCGTTACCAGTAGTCTTGTATAAGGATAGGAGAGACTGGATCACTTTTCCATTCACTCCTGGATTTTTATATGAACTACCAGTATATGTATAGAATCCTCCAAATTCAGAGTCATAAAGATGTGTTATCATATATTTACCAATTGATTCAGCAGAATGAATAGCGAAGTCACGTTCTGATTCATTAATTACAGCATCAGAAAGTTTCAATAATGCAAGAATGGCTTGTGCTTGATCATAAGAATATTTCAACTTATTAATGGAATCATTAGACCAGAACTGATTAATTGAGCGGTAGAATCCACCAGAATCATTGTCATATAAGTGATCAATCAGTGCATTTGCCACTGATATTGAATAATGAAGAAAATTTGGAAAATAAGCATCAGGATTATTATCTTGATTGTTGGTATTCACTTTATGAGAAATATTAGTAGTAATAACATTTTGAAACTCTAAATCCAACATTTTGCCTGTTGGAGAGGTTATCATAATCGAAGTGGCAATGACGAGTAGCACGAGTAAAGGTACGAATAGATACCTTTGATTAGACTTAAGTTGTTGAAATAAGCATTTCTGCATATATTTAATCATCTCAATTCTTCTGAAGGGGTGTCATAACAATCACAAATTATAGTAATTTATCAATTTTAGAGAATTATTTCATCTGAGTCTGACAATCTCATGTTTACAACGAAACCTTTCTCTTTCCCCGCAGTATTGGAAAAAGTGTAAAGATAACAGCGACCTTGCTGTTATCGCTTTACATCTTGAAGATGGAACTAACATAGTGTTTAGCGTCTCTTTCTGTGGAATAAGATTGATACTGTTGATACGAGGCTTATTACCACCAAGATAGAGATCAAATCGAATCCAGGAGTACTACCTGAAGTGCTTGTACCGGTAGTTCCAGTAGTGCCTGTACCAGTCGGTTCACCACCAATAGCAGCCTCGGCTTTAGCATAAGCCTCATCTAGTTTGGCTAGAGCCAGTGCAAAATTATCTTCCATCATTGTGGGATTATGGAAACCATTACTTGCATCATGTTCAAGTGGATAAACCAATTCTTCAGCTTCTTCGATTAAAGCATATGCATCTTCAACTGTGCACAGATCAACTCCAGCAGACCCATTTGCTTCATCAACTTTAGCAGTGACATTAGCAAGTTGGGTATAGTATGTTGCATTCAGAGTTTCAAAGTTACCCTGGATGAAATTTAGTAGTTCCTTTCGTGTGTCGACTTGACTTGTGTGACATTGACCACAAGCATCTTCGAAGTTAATCGTCCACGAATGGTTAATTCTAGCGTTGTTGGGATTCCACGGTTTAGGGTCTAATTGGTATCCATGACATGAAGCACAACCTTCGTCTACGTAATCCAAGTGTTTATTGCGGGAATCCTCGAATACCTCAACTGTACTACCATGACAAGTACCACAAAGCTCATTAACCTCGGTTTCTCTTAGTTGGGCTTCGTTAGTTGCATCATGTGGGTCATGACAGGTTCCACAGTTTATCGAAGTTAAGAAGTCTTCTTGACTGGTCACATCCATATATACACCTTGACCAGTCATACAGTGTAAACAGCTGCTAGGTGCATACCCACCTGCTAATAAATCTTCATATGATTTACTATGTGCACTCATCTGATAGTCTCCAGTTATATTATTATTTGAATATGTGTGACAAATTTGGCAGCTGTCAGCTGCATAATCTATCGTACCTGGTTCTTCATGACAAGCCGCACAGCTAACACCGTCGGTTCCAGTCCAATAGGTTCCGTCTGTTTCGTTGTATCGAGTAGTATGGCATTGAATTAATGCTTCATTGCCTCCATAACAGGAACGGAAAAAGGAATCGTTGTAAATATGATCATCTCCTACAAGCCATGAGCCATTCGGTAAAAGGGTTCCAGCTCTTGAATGGCCTGTCTCATTCCAAGAGGCAACTGTATCATTATGACACATAGAACCTGTGCAGTCTTCTGGAGCCCATTCACTTGGTAAGTTAAGTGAACTGTGATCCACTTTGTTAATCTTTATTTTGGGATTTAGAATACTAGTTCCTAAACCAGCAGCTGCTGCGGTTCCTACGAAAACGAAGACGAACCAATACAAAACGAGAAACCTACGACTATTCCATCTAGTTTTTTGTATTAGTATTTCTTCCTGGTCATTCATCAATATACCGCCGTAAAGTACAATCCTCACCCATTACTATGCCGTAATAGGTGAATCATTGTTTTTTTATTGATGTTAATTGAGTATAGATTGATTTCTCATTTCATTCTATAAATGTAACAATATCCTGATTTAAATATTTTTTATTTTTTACATTAAAGAAATTGATAAACTTGAGAAACATTTGCTTGAAAAGCAACTATCACTTTAAAATGTTTCGCGATTATTGTTGTTTATCCATTTAACCATTGTTTCCAAAGAAACCTAAATTCCTATAATCTCTATAATAAAAGTTAAGGAAGAAAGAATTTCATGCATTCTTAAAGGAATGAAAATGATTTTTCCCTTTATCTCCAATTGAATATTGAAATATAGTTTATTTCTTTAGAAAAACAGTTCAAATTCATGTCATTAGAAATGAGCTATTTTTAGGACAAGTCGTTTACAAAATCGATGATCCTTGATCGTTCTTACCTGTGTATGATTTTATCAAATATTCTACGACCAGTTTGAGGTGAAAATTTATAAAGGAAAATTACAATTATTTTATTAAATAATTTAAATAATTTAGAAAATGTGTAATCTCAAAGAAACTGAAGAAAGAGAATGCTAGATAAGAAAGTGTTTATTTTGGGAATACAAGAAGAAAGTGGATATTACTTATCAACACGAGATAAAATTCTGCAATATTTATTGCAGCATCGGCCATCAGAAGATGCGAGTACAATAAAAGAAATCGCAGATGAATTGGATATCAGTATAAACGCTACCAGACAATATTTGATTGTACTGGAGAAAGAAGGGTTCGTTGCTAAATCCCAAAGAAAAGGATCTAGTGGTCGTCCTGCAATGGGTTACACAATTACTGAAGAAGCATTAAGTGTCTTCCCGAAGAGCTATGCAGATTTCTCAATAAAATTGGTCTCTGAAATTAAAGATCGTATTGGGCCAGCAGAAACAAATGAAATTCTGAAAAAAATTGGAAAACGAATTGCTGATGAAGTACGTGATGAAATGGAGGCTGAAATAAAACCAGATAAAAATTTAGATCCTCTACGAAACAGACTAGAAGCATTAGCTAAGATTTATGTAAAATATGGAAAATACCCTGAACTCGTTGAAGAAGAAGACTCCTATGCTCTAAAGAACTTGAATTGTCTGATTTACGAGATTGCTAAAGCCGATCCATTAGTCTGTACTGTTGATGAGACAATTGTCAGCGAACTTGTTGGAAAGGAAGCTATTAAGGAAAAATGTCTGAGACAAGGCGACGAATGTTGTCTCTATAGGATAAAGAAAAGAGATAAATGAATCTATAAGTCCAGAATATTCCAAATTAAATTTTATTTCCTCAAGAAAATTTGTTTTTTCCTCTATTTTGTTTTTTATCAAGGCTATTTACTTTATGTTTAATTTTTTTTGGTTTTCCATTGAATATTCCACTATAATTTCTGGATAATTTTTTAATTTTTAGAATAAAAAAATGAAAAAAATATAAAAAGATATATTTATCAATTAAATTTAATTAATTTTAAACTGGATGAAATAACAACGAAGCTAGACATTCACGGTTGAAAAAGCGATTTTATCCCATAACTTGTGTTTAATTCTCTTTATGAGGTTGAAAAATTGAAGATCATGAAAAAGGCCTTAAAAATCAGCTTTTTTATTGTCACTCTCAGCTTGTTCAGTTTAACTGTGTTAACTGTTGTAGGAGGGGTTACTAATGATCAAACAGGATTTATCTCATCGAAAATTGAAGGTGGAATAAATCTAAATGATGGTGAAATCACCTCATTCTGGACAAACATTACTGATTATCAGGACATTATTGAATTTGGAGAGCAAGGTTTCGTAAAGTTTGCTAACAATGAAACTCATTTATATACACTCTTGGTCAGCACAACAGAAAACGCTTGGATTTCAGTCGAATTTGAACCAGATCCCTCTCTTTGCATGAAAAATTTACACGATGGCTGGTCATTTTATATTAATAAGGAGGAAGAAACAGTACTAGCGAAAGATATCATGTTTGTAGGTACTGTTATCCCAGAAGATGATGGAAAAAATGACTTACAAATAGAAAGTGTTTTCTCCGATGGATTAGTCTACATTGAAGTAGTTAGACCTTTTGATACTTCAGATCCAGATGGTTTTGATATTGCATTCGAGAATGGAAGTACCAATATGCTCCAATTTGCATCCAAGAAAAAGCATTTTGGGGGTCATGATAAATACTATCTATATGTCCATGTTAGTGAAGAAACAGAGGGAAATCCAATAATTCCTGAAATTCCAGAGATGACAGATTTCAATCAGGTGAAATTTCTATTACTAGGAATCACTCCAGTTGGTGTTTTGGGTTTTGCAGGTATTCATTTGATTCGTAGAGTTATTTACAGTCCTATAAAACATGATCATGATAGGATTGTATCAAGTTCATGGAAACCTCCAACCACTGTTGAACGGTTCAAAGATACTTTCCTCTCTAAGGATTAATTGGTTTAGATTATAGTTTTTGGTGCTAAAGATGGTAACAGCTCATAAGGTTAATATTGATAAACTAGTTGAAAAGACAACTGGTATTGATGGCTCTATTACGGTTGTTCGATATAATAATCTACAAAGGTTACATCATTGGGTTCATGTACTTGCTATGATTCTTTTCTTCTTCACTGGATTTGAATTATTCATTAAAGTTTATTTTACAGGAGATTATTTCTTTACTCGATCGCTCCATCTAACCCTAGGAATTTTCGCGGGTTTCTGGGATATTCTATTCTTTAGTGCGATTACAATTGGGTATAAAAAAGTCAGTGAGATTATTCCTTATCCTAGAGATTTTCTTGATACTGCAATTATTACTCTTTGTGCGATAGGAATTCTTCCTGATGAGAAGTATCCAAAGTATGATTTCTATGTTCGGGAGAAAAAAAAGTATGTGATGAAATACCATCCCCTTCAAAAACTTCTGACTGTTAGTAATATCTTTATGATCTTTCTAATGGGAGTGACTGGTATAGCTCTAGCAGAAGAACTCGTTCCAGGATCTACAGGGATATTGAGTATATTAGGTCTATTGACATTTCCTTTTCAAATGTTTGAACTAGATATTCGGTTCATTCACTTTGGAATATATGTCTATTTCCTCTTTACCACACTGATTCATTTCTATTTTGCAGTAATCCCCCAAAATCGGCACCGTTTGAGAGGTATGGTGACAGGTAAGGAAAAGATCCGAGTCTCGTGAAAAGTAAAAATAATTATCAACATTCCTGCATAAATTCTTTTTCTTCTTCTTTTTTTTCCTTTCTAGTATTTTATCCTTCTATCTAACATTCATTTCAAAATGTGATTGTCAGCGGCTTTTCTCTCCTGTTAATTAGATCTAATTCGGATATTTAGTATAATTTCAGTTCTAATTAAATTTCATTAATTATGTAATAAAAATAAGCTTAATATGTTAAAAGTGTTTAATATGTTTAAAACGAAGATAAATTAATAAATACCTTTTAATACACCATTAAAACATTCACTACACGATAAGAGTGAATTCAAAGCATGAAAGTGAAGTATTACTAAAACCGCAGACGAATTTCCTGTTTTCATTTATGTTTGCAATTAGTTTTCTTGTTATTGTTCAAGTTTTCTCGGTTTTTACGATTATCTACAACTTGATAATTTTCCCATTTACTTTGATTCATGAATTAAGTCACTTCTTCGCGCTTTGCTGCTTTTTTCCAGGAAAAGAAGCTCAAATTGAGTTCCATTTATTGGATAATGGGATCACCTGTGCTAATGTCAAATTTGAGAGCCTCCCTCTCTGTTTAGGATCGGTAATTTCTTTTCTTGCAGGTCCACTATCAGTTGTGATACTATCTGTTATGGGTATTGCTGTACTTCGAAAATTCCCTTCTTCAAATTATAGCAAGACGTGTACTCAATTTTTAAAATTCGTTTTGTTATGTGATATTCCAAATCTGTTCCCAATCCATCCCCCTATGGTTAACGCTGTTACTGATGGATATGCAGCAAGTGTTTATCTGTTCCAGATGGGATATATTCCTTTTGTCTCAACAAATTTATCAATGTTATTCTATGTGATAGCTGCAGTAATTTCATTTGCAGCATTTTTCTACCTTGGAGCTACAGTCCATTTTCTTTTACAGCAATTTAAGGGATTGGTTTTGAAGGATAATAGGAATTATCATCCTCAATACAATTAGATGTTCTTTAACAAAGAAGAAACGTAGTGGTCATTTCTTAGACCCAGATATGACTGTTGATCGATATCTCCATTGAAACATTAAGCTCTATTAGATGTTAATTCATTTCTTTCATATACTTCGGAGATATTAAATAATAATAACGTTTCAAGAAAGTCTCAAACAGATCAAATTCTTTCGAGATTTCCTGTAGATCCCAGATTCTTTAAACAAAATACCCATTAGTAAATGTGATATCAATGCATGTTGTTATAATCGGTTCTGGACACGCGGGGATAACAGCAGCTATTACTTTACGTCAAAATGCTGATGACATTAAGATATCTATGATTACGGAAGATAAATACCCTCATTATCCCCGTCCATCGGTTTATAAGATTATCACGGGTAAAAAACCCGAGGCAATTCTCCGTTTTCCCAAAACTTGGTATGAACAAAAGGAAATCTCATTATCTTTAGACAACCCTGTGAGAGCTATCGATGGAAAAAAGAAAGAAATTTTAACCGATAATGGGGAAACAATATCCTTCGATAGACTCCTAATTACAACAGGCTCTAAACCTTTTATTCCTCCTATCCCAGGATTATTAGATGCGCCATTCTGTTGTTTACGGGATATTAATGATGCTCTTACTATCCGTGAACGTGTTCTGAATAGCTCAACTGGAGAAGCAACAATTCTGGGGGGTGGATTACTCTCTGTTGAACTAGCAAAAACGCTTTCTGACGTTGGTATCATGCCTACAATAATCGATAGATCACCATTCTTACTCAGGAAGCAGCTCGATAGAGAAGGCGGATTATTTTTTCATAATGTATTGAATAACACCTTCAAAACAAGGTTTTTGTACAATGCCTCCTGTCAAAAGATTAAATACCACAATGGACGGATCACTATCCGTATTAAGGATTCTTCAGGTATAGAAATTCATGAATGTGACTTCTTACTTAATGCGACTGGAATTCAAAATGATAATGATTTGCCTCGGTCTGCTAACATCAATATCGGTGAGCATGCAGTAGTTGTTAATCCTTTCCTGCAGACAAATATTCCGGACATTTATGCTGCTGGAGATGCAGTAGACATAGCTTCGTTTCCAGGATCAAAATTCGGTATCATTCCTACTGCCATTGACCAAGCAAAAATTGCTGCGGTCAACATCCTAGGTGGTGAGGTACCATATACTGGGACAATGCCCTGGACGACACTGAAGGTAGCTGGTATCAATTTAACATCTTTTGGGGATGTCACAACAGGATCGGGAATTCAAGAACAATGCATTGTGGTTGATCAAGAAAAAGGGATTTATCGAAAACTGTTCTTCAAAGATGACGTATTGCAAGGAGCTATTCTAATTGGCACAAAAGAGAATTTACATACATTAAAGACTCTAACAATCCAACGGGCATCTTTGAAAGAAGTAAAAGAGATATTACAAGTATAATTTAATTAAATTTATCCCTAAAAGAGGTTTTTGAACCGTACCCAAAATGATTTCTTTTTTTTCATTTTAGGAGTAAGTATACCCATTGCTGAGCTACGTACAATATCAAGATCGAGTAAATCACCTTCAAACTCCTTAAAAGTGTCTTCTTTAATAATTGGTCCGATTTTGGAACCATATTTTTCTAGAAAAACCTTCATTGCTCGATTCAATCGATCTTCCACGTTCTTAGTATCTAATGGATTTGCAAAAACCATAATTATTTCTTTAATTTTATCTATCTTGAAATCTAATCTTATATCATTGAAAACTACTGATTTTAATTCATCCTGTCCGAAAGATTCTTCAGCAAAAGAGTACATTGCTGCTAAGAATCCAGTTTGTAAAGCATGATCAGGGTGTAATTTGCAGTAATCTCCCCCGTAACATTTAGCAAATAGTGGAACACCAGAAGTTTGAAGGATAAATACATCATCAGCCATTATTTCAACTCCTTCGGATCTGCTATTAACATCCTTTAAATTGTTTAGCTTACTTTTATCATAATCTACTCAAAATTTTACTAGGATTTATCAATTGAAAGCTGTTGGAGTTTACTCCCATTTTGCTAGGAAGAAAGTAGCATCCCATCCTGTAGCACGTTGCTCAACCTTTCCTTTTTGTGAAAGAAGCATAAGGACGTTAAGATATTCATTAATCATAGTTTCAATGAGATCAGGAACAGCTTTTTTAATCTCTGAAGTTGTTTTCTGGCCATTCAATAGAGCTTCTAGGATTTCAGCGGCATCTGAAATCAAATTAAACCTATATGGCTTTTCTGCTGGCTTCTTCCCTCTAGGATTGAGAATCCATTCACCTTTGTGATTAAGTACACGTCCAAAGCTATGTAGATAGGTTAAGAATCCTAACGAATAAAATGTATCACTGATGCAAAGATCTGTTCCTGGAGATATTTCATATGGAGATGATTCCTCGTTAAGGTATTCCATTTTGTCAACTACTTGTAGGAAAGTCTTGAAAGGGAAGCTATCGAAAGGTGGATTATTAAAATGCGAATTATAAGCCATTTTTGATCCTCTTTTCCATTAAAAGAGCCTGTATTCAATTAAAGCTCTATTCTTAAATTATTAAAGATCATTATTATGAAATTTTCATAGTATATTGATAAGGAAAGACTTAGCAAATTAAGATTTCACATAACAATAGTTAAGAGTTAAGTTTAATTTGTCTTTTTTAAAGAAAAAATTGATCTAAATTGATCAAAAGTTATTTATGATGACAGAAAAAGTTATTCAAGAAGAAACAAAGCTAAAAGTTGGAGACGAAGCACCAGATTTCGCTCTTCCAGCTCAAGATGGAAAAAAAGTTCGCCTTTCTGATTATAGAGGAAAGAAGAATGTAATGCTCGCTTTTTATCCCCAAGATTTTACACCTGTATGCTCTCATCAACTTCCCTCATATAGTAAACAAACAGATAAGTTCGAACAACTGAACACACAAGTCCTAGCAATTGGAATTGCTTCAATCCCAGTACATAATGCTTGGATAGATAGTCTTGGCGGATTGAATTACCCTCTTCTCGCTGATTGGGTTCCCTATGCAGAAGTGAGTAAGAAATATGATGCATTCATACCCCGTCTTGGATTTGGGAAACGAGCCATCTTTATCATTGATAAACAAGGGATCATTCGTTATATCGATATTCCTCATGAATTAAATGAAGGCCCCCCTGACGAAGATAAAATCTTTAAGGTTCTAGAAGAGCTACAGGATTAAATAACCTTCCTCTTTCTCAGCTTCATTAATATCTGACAGGTAATCCTTTCATCCTGTGTGTAGATGTTATGTTAACCTGGGGGAGAAATCTTTGTCGGAAATGATGCTGTAAAAATAGTTCCTTTCTCTTTTGAAGTAGTAAATGTAACTTCCCCATCTAGGAAAGAGCTAAGTAATTTCATACTGTAGGTTCCTAAACCCCTTTTAGGATCTTTTGTCGAAAACGATCGTTGAAAAATTTGGAGTTCTATATCACGGGGAATAACACCTGGGTTATGGGTCCAAAATATAATCCTCTCCTCTTCTTTCTTAGATCCAATTGTCACAACTTCTCCTTCTGGTATGGCTTCAAATGCATTTTTGACCATGTTCTCCAATATTCGATAAAGGAGGGATTGATCAGTGGTAATTTCGAGTAGATGATCAGTCATATCAAGAAGGATATTACGGTCTTTAGCTATTTCTTGGTCTTTGAAAGTTGAAATTAAGCTCTCTAGAAAATCGATTATTGTGATTGTTTCTGGTTCTATGGTTAAATTTTGGTTTTCGGCTGCTAGTAATATTTCCTGTGATTCTACTTCTCTTACTAATAATGAAATCAAATCTATAATCCTTGATATGTTGCTATTAGTACTAAACTTTTCAGGATATTTTTCAAATAATTCAAATCTATTGCTAAGACTCCCCAGGGTATTCCGAAAATCATGTAGGAAAATCCATTCCAAAGCTAAGCGTCTTTTCTCATCACTAATATCTTGAATAGTAACAGTTGTATAGTTTTCACCAAGGAAATTAAGAGGAGAAGCCCAAACTCGCAGATCATAAGCTAATTCATCGGATCCAACCATCAATCTACAATCCTCCTTGGTATCTTCTCCAAGTTGACTTGCTAGAACAGCATTGATGCACCCGCAATACTTGCAAGACTCTGAAGTTCCACAACCTCCTTTTTCTTCCTTTGAATGAATGCAATTAAATAATTCACCTGGTCTCTTTCCTAAAGCAGTCCCAGACTCTCTTAAACCTGTGAAATCAAGAGTTGCATTATTCAGGTACACGATTTGTCTGTACTGATTCAAAACTAGAAAGATAAATGGGATTTTTTCGATGAATTGGCTTATTACGTCTATTTTTTTAACAGATTGAGATTGTTTTCTAATTTCTTCATCAGATAGGCGCTCTGCAAGGGCAAATTTTGTAGGTAACAGAGGTTGCTTCATAAAAACACATTCTTCGCATGTTGATTACAGTCTGCATTTTTAAACGGTTTTTTTTAACTAAAAATAAAAAATCATATGATTTTAGGAATCTGTTGTTTTTATGACTTTTTTTAGGAATTGAAAAATATTCCCTGGTTCGATGGACTATATGTCCATGATACATGAACCTTATCATTAATTAGATCTAATTATTGACTTCGCGATTCTTTCTCCAAACTCTTCTCC
>JBHLPQ010000256.1:0-4692 GCA_048939265.1 Promethearchaeota archaeon | reverse complement strand
TGAAATAAGTAGTAGTCATTCCTCTGAGATCAGTAGAATTTCTTTTACTTGTTTCTCTTTTGAGGTAAGGGCATATTTATAATTTTTAATACTGCTGGAGATTTTCTTCTTGTAACTAAACAAAATGCTTCTTAATGCCCTGATGGTTGGTATTCCAGGGTTCCGATATGAAACCACTAGTTTAGAGTCTTGAAATTTTAATATTGTTTTTTCAAAGGCTTTAAGAATTTGCTTTGGATCATTCCATTCGTTTTCAATTGACTTCAATCTCTTGTGTTTAGAATTATAGTCAATTAAATTCTCCCACCTGTTGTAATTGCATAATCCCTCAAGAAAGTGGTAATAATCTCTATAATCAACTCCCACACCTTTTGATGAGATGTATGGAGGATCCAGATAAACCAAGTCAAATCCCTCATCAGGTATTGGGATATCCAGAATTGAGTGATTAAGAGCTTTATTACTCCTAGAATTATCAAAAACTGCCTCGTTTCCTTCTTTAATCGCCCTTAACATCAATTCTAGAAATGGAGTATCCCATGTTTTCTTGTTCCCAAAACTCCGTTTGACATTATTTAAACGGAGATAAAGATTTTTTCTATGGAAGAGATTAAAAGGACGTTTCTGAATACAGGCTTGAAAAAGAGCGAAAAAACAGAGAGATTTTTCGTATTGATCTTCAAGATCATTTAAATTTTGAACTATAACATCTAACAGCACATTCTCATCATTGGTATAATAAATGTCCTTGAAGTGTGTTTGGATAGTAGTACGATAGTTATATCCATTTTTACAATGGAAGAATGATTCTATCTCTGACGGGTTTACCTTAGTATTATTATTTTCAATTAACGCTTTTCCAATATACCAATTTGATTTTAAGAGATCATTATAGGTAATTTCTTTCCCCATTCGTTTGAACATATAACTGACAGCACCAGTCCCACCAAAAGCATCTAATACAGTATCAAAGTCGACTTTTTGAAAAATGGGTTGAAACCAACTAAGTAATTTGAGTTTACTTCCCTGGTATCTTGTTTGTGGGAAGGGAATGTGCATTTCCATCTTCTCTGGCGTAAATCAAGAAAAAAACTCCCTCAACCTCATGTCAACTCTAAATTTTCTCTATCCGTTCTGTAAAACTGATATTGAGTTCTTCCAACTCCTTTAGGACGGGCTCGTAGATATGTTTGTGGACAGGAATCAGTACACCTGTATCCGTGATTCTTCCTTCTAGAATCATGCGAACACCTATTGCACAAGGCAATCCTACTGTTCTTGACATGGAAGTAGGACCATCCTTGATGCCAAGATCAACCATGGTGCTGATATGTCTTTCTTTACCTTCAGGCAATTCATATTCGAACTCATGAACCATGATTAACATATCCCGTTCACCAGAAGCATATTGCAAGCGTTTCTCCCATTGATGACATAAAGCATCAAGAGGAGAAATTGTGGTAGAGGGAACTTCATCATTTCCAAAAAGGCCCATCCATTCAAATCGATAAATTATGTCATCATCTTCAGCAAGATCAAATTTGTTCATAAATTCTTGTTTAGAATTTGCATCAAGAGGTTTTCCCAGGAGTTTATTTGATAGCTGACTATACGTGAATCCTGATGGGAGTTCTATTTCTTTTAAATCCATATATCCTGAATCTGCAACTTTTTTAAGTGCCCGACACCATCCTGTGTTACGGAGGGTCCCACGAAACATTGTCTTCGTCTCTGGTATCTCATAAATGTCGATGTATGGTATTGAATCCCGATTAGGATACGCTTCATAATCATCTTCTAGCCCATCAACAGGATATGGATAGTAATTGTTGAATAGTTCCTCACCTGGGATTTCTACAAGTTTATCTCCCTCTTTGTATTTTGCAGGATTCCGTCCTGCCAGAATCACCCCTCGGGGTGACCAAGAGAGCTTATATTTCCATGGGGTGGTGACAGCATCTGGAGCAGGTAATCCTCCACAATAGGATTTGAAGGAAAGGATTTTACCGCCCCTCTCATGAACATCATCAATAATCTTTTTTGCTGACATATGGTCTATACCTGGATCAACACCGATTTCATTTAGAATAGTTACTCCTGCTTTTTTTGCCTCCTCGTCTAAAGCTCTCATTTCAGGGCTGACGTACGATGTTGTAACCATATGTTTCTTATACTTAATACACGACTTCGCCACTTGAACATGATAGATGTAGGGGAGTAGACTAACAGCTAAATCACAATCTTTCACAAGCTCATCTAGTTCTTCTTCAGAAGCTTTTGTGATATCAAACTCTTTAGCTATACCATTGGGATGGTCTCCAATGAGTTTAACAGCCTTACTTTTCGTTCTACTTGCTACAATTACTTGAAAACCATGATCCAATAAATATGTCACAGGAGGGCCAGCGACCATTCCTGCTCCCAGAATCAAGACTTTTTTCATTTTTAATTACTCCTTACTTAATGAAATAGTTGTACGATTATTTTTTTCTTTTGGAAGGCTTCTATTTGCCCTTAAATGTATTGAATTTTGGAAGATATTTATAGTTAGGTATATTGAAACTCAAGGCTTTTTATCTAGGTTTTTATGCATCTTTAAAGGTATCTAATTTTTCTATATACTTATAATTGGGAGTGATCTCTCCTTGATGAACTATTACGGCATTCTTCATAATAGGGGGCAAATCTAATTCATTAAAGGGTTTAGAATAGTCGGCTATAGCAATCATGGGCACAAACGGCTTTAAAGTCTCACTGAAACTAGTAGATGATTCCATGGGTAACTCACATGGTAGATTGTCTACTGCCATGATAGCTATTCCTTTTCCCTCTAAACCAATAGTTGCTTCATCAATAAAAGGATTATAGATAAATACTGGATTATCAGGTTTTGTAGTTCTTAATGTGGCCTCAATACCCCCTTCTATATCACAAGAAATATCACCGATAATTTGGCATCGAACATCTTCCTCAGATTCAAACTGAGATTTCAGAAATTTCTTAGTTATTAATCTAGGATACTTATCACTCCAGTAAATGGCATTAATCAAGATTGATAAGTATGGGAAATATTGAGGAAAAATCCCCCGATATTTTGAGAGGCCATGATTATAATAGTGTTGTAACTCAAATTCACCTTCTATTGGCTCAACCATATGCTCCTCTTTAAATACAACCTTATAAACGCAATTGGAAGAGAAATCTTTGCGGTTATAGAAGTCTTCCAGTTCCGTTGGGTCAATTTCCTTGGTTGGTAAGAAATCTAGCATAGATTGAGCACCTGTTGAAACGTTTCCATAACCAGCAAAACCAATCACAAGAGGCACAAGGTCTTCTGGTAATCCTTTTTCAGTTATTTCTTTACCAACCTCTGATATCGCGTTTCTTGCAGCATCTAAGGTTGCATATTCCCAGGTGTGTTTTATTTCCAAAAATGGATTTTCTAAGTTTTTATTTATTTTAACTCTCTGCCCATATCCCCACAGGATCTCTACCATTCCAGCTAACCCAGCCCAATTTCCAAAGAAGATAAGACGAAATCCCTTATCGTTAACAACCTTTTCATAATCAATAAGAGTATCTTTTTCCATAATCTTCTTTAACATGGGCATGTTTTGTTTTTGCCCTTTGATTGTGTGCGAGAAAAAAATATAGGTTTTGGGTGATTTCTGAGCCTCTATAACTGAAATTGGAATTTCTTTAATTGCAAAGATCACATTGGCTTCATCAATGTCTGGAGTCACCTTTACTCCAATCTTACGATATTCATCGTCTTTAAAAGCACGAATTGAAGAAGATTGGACAATAAAATCAATCGATTCCTTATCCATCAGATATTTCATATCACTCGGGACAATAGGAACTCTTTTTTCCCAAACATTTTTGTCTTCCAACCGAATACCGACTTTATTTTTCATTAGGATCGCTTCCTACCTAGATTTTCTCATAATAAGCTGCTAATAAAATGATTTTGACACTATAAAAAATTAGAGCTCTCATAGAAAAAACTTGGAATCGATTCTTTAATTATATGTCTAGAAGGTGTATGGAATCACTCCAAGAATATACAGATAAAAAAATGGAAAAAGATAAGAAAAATGGAAATAAAGGTTGATGTTTTGAAAGGATTACAATCAGGTAATATCTTTACCAGCGGGTTCTTTCTCGATCTCGTGAACGACCCCTATCACCTGAAAAGCCACGATCGCCTCCACGGTTATATCCGCGGTCACCGCGATCCCCACCATAACTCCTACGCGGTCTTCTTCGTCTACGAGTGTCCTCATGCGTTTCTTCGGATCGATCGTTATCCATATCAACAGAATCTAGAGTTATTTCTTCATCAGCTTCTTCAAGTGATCCCCACTTACCTAAAGCTAGACGCATATGTTCTTGAAAGACATTGACATAGCCATTTTTAACAACATAGGTGCTTCCCTCAGAGACTTGATCAATGGTCTCATCCCAAAGAGTTAGAATTATTGTCCCACTCGGATCTCCTACTTTGATATCTGCTAAACGATGTTCTTCATTTGTTTTTCGAGATGTAATAGTACGAGCCTCACCTTTTTCAATGACGACGAAGTTAACTTGGAGTTTTCGGTCAAAAGGTGATAATTCGCTAATTTTCATTTCTTTTAATTCGATTTCAATTTCTTCTTGAGATTCGCTCATCTTTTTCACGTTATTTTC
>JBHLPQ010000255.1:0-4725 GCA_048939265.1 Promethearchaeota archaeon | reverse complement strand
GAGAATGGTATGAACTATATAAAAGAAAGAAAAACCTTTGGAATTGCTATTGGGAAGTATGAAGAAATTAATTTTAGATTGGCTGAACACTATACAAGACTATGTGCTTTGAGAGATATGGGGTACAAAGCATTATGGTTGATCGATAGAGAACAGGAAGGAAAAGCAGGGAGATTTGAAGTAAGCAAAGCTGTTGCTATGGCTAAAATGTTTGCCTCTGATTGGGCTTGTGATGCAATAAACGATGTCATGCAGTGGCAAGGAGCATTTGGTTATTCAAGAGAGTGTGTTGATCAGGCTGCATGGAGAGCTGTAAGATCATTTGCTCTTGCAGAAGGATCTAGAGAAATAATGAAGATGATTGTTGCTAGAGAGCTACTTGGAAAAGACTTCATTGCTTATAAATGAAAGGAACTTTTCCTTTCTCTTCTATATTTTGACAGCTCAAAAAAAACACAACGTGATGATTGTGAGATTCATAGTATGTGTAAAGCAAGTTCCCGACACTACAGAAGTTAAGGTCGATCCGAAAACCAATACACTAATTAGAGAAGGAGTTCCTTGTATATTAAATCCTTTTGATCAATTTGCGCTTGAAGAGGCGGTCAAATTGAAGGAGGAGGGAGATGAAATTATCGTTATTTCAATGGGCCCACCTCAAGCTAAGAAAGAGCTAATGAAATGTCTCGCTCTTGGTGCCGATGAAGCTATTTTGTTAAGTGATAGAGCTCTTGCAGGAGCAGATACATGGGCAACATCTTATACTCTTGCTCAAGCTATCAGAAAGATAGGGGATTTTGACATAATTTTTTGTGGATATCAAGCTATTGATGGGGATACTGCTCAAGTTGGTCCAGAGCTTGCAGCTCATCTTGGTATCCCTCAGATCACCTATATAGAAAGTGTTGACGAGCTTATTAAAAGAAAATTAATAGCAAAATCTCAAACAGATGAGGGTTATAAAATTATGGAAGTTCGCCTTCCAGTCTTATTAACAGGGATAACACCATCTGGGTTTATCCCTAGAAGTCCTCCGTTGCCTAATATAATAAAAGCAAAGCAAAAACCGTTCACTACTTGGACTGCAGATGACCTCGGTGGTGAAAAAGATAAATACGGGTTATCTGGTTCGTTAACACAAGTTATAAGGGTTTATGCCCCTCCTGTGCGTGAGAAAGGTGTCATAATCACTGATGAACCTAGCATAGCAGTTGAGAAATTAATGGATATGTTAACCAAAGATAAGGTGATCTAATGATAACTGTAAAAGAAGAGCTCTGCAACCACTGTGGAAGTTGTGTCAAAGCCTGCCCTTTTGGTGCTATCAAGATCATAAATCAAATTGCTGTGATTGGAGAAGAATGTACGCTTTGCGGTGCTTGCGTTCAAGTATGTAAAGCTTGTGCTATAGAAATTGAAAGAAAAGAGAAAGATATCGACTTCTCTCGATACAAAGATATCTGGGTATTTGTCGAACTTAAAGACGGTAAGGTTAGAAATGTAACATACGAATTACTTGGAAAAGCACGACAACTCGCGGATGAATTAGGAGAAAAAGTATGTGCGATTATTCTCGGAAAGGATGTTAAAGGCCTCTGGACAGATCTCTCTTCTTATGGTGCAGATAAAATACTTGTGGTTGAAGATGATAATCTCGAGGAATATTATACAGATCTTTTCACATCAGTTCTTGTTGGATTAATAATGAAACATGAACCCAATATTGTAATCTATCCTGCTACTAAGATTGGTAGAGATCTGGCACCAAGAGTTGCTGCTACATTAGAAGTAGGACTTACCGCAGATTGTACTGGATTATCAATTCAAGATGGTAGATTATTACAAACAAGGCCTGCATTTGGAGGGAATATAATGGCTGACATAATCTCAGTTACTAGACCCCAAATGGCAACAGTTAGACCTAATGTGATGAAAAAAAGCATCCCCGACAAGAATAGAACTACTGAAATCATAGAAATACCCGTAAAGGTAGATATTAAGGGAGTTAGAACCATAATAAAAGAAACAATTAGCATGCAAACCTCTGATGCCGTACCTCTGGATGAAGCAGAAATTATAGTTTCAGGTGGGCG
The DNA here is from genome assembly GCA_048939265.1 of Promethearchaeota archaeon. GTDB lineage: Archaea > Asgardarchaeota > Heimdallarchaeia > Hodarchaeales > Hodarchaeaceae > Hodarchaeum. The sequence continues at coordinate 2,632 of JBHLPQ010000255.1, read as the reverse complement.
GGGAGTCGGCAGTAAAGAGAATTTCAAGATCATTGAGGGTTTAGCGGCCGTACTTAATGCTGCAGTTGGAGCAAGTAGATCTGCAGTCGATTTGGGATGGAAACCTAAATCATTTCAGGTTGGTCAAAGTGGTACAACTGTTTCTCCAAAGATCTATATTGCTTGTGGAATATCTGGCAAGATTCAGCATCTCGTTGGTATGTCTGGATCAGATGTAATTATTGCCATAAATAAAGACCCTGAGGCTCCTATATTCAATGTGGCTGACTATGGAATTGTTGGTGATTTGAATAAAGTTATACCAGCATTTACGGAGGCATTAAAAAGCGAATTTGCGTCTCGCTAAGCTTTTTTTTTAATAAATCTTTATTTTATCGTGAATAATAAATTAAGGTGAATTCTTATGGATTTTGAGTTATCTGATGAACATGAAATGTTAAGATCGTCAGTTAGAGAATTTGTCGATCGTGAAATAATACCAAAGATTAAAGAATATGATAGAAACGAGGAATTTCTCCCTCCACTCGATATCATGGGAAAAATGGGATTATTAGGGATATGTTTTCCAGAAAAATATGGAGGAGCAGGAATGGACTACCTCGCGCTAGCTCTTGCCTGTGAAGAGCTTGAAAGAGGAGATATTTCTCTCCGAACTGTCCTCTCAGTACATGTTGCTTTGACTTCTTGCTCTATTTATCAATGGGGAAATGATCAGCATAAAGAAAAGTATCTTGTGCCTCAGAATCATGGCAAAAAAATTGGGACAACGGCAATGACTGAGCCATCCTGTGGGTCAGACGTAGCAAATGTAACAACCCGTGCTGAGAAACAAGATGGGTATTATATTGTTTCAGGTCAAAAAACTTGGATTTCACTCGCCGAAATCGCAGATAATTTCCTTGTTTTAGCACGAACAGGAGAATCTGGTTATAACGGACTTTCTTTATTAATTGTTGAACGTGATTTTCCTGGTGTAACCACTACATCTTTACATAATAAATTAGGTACCCGCGCAGGAAGCACAGGGGAGTTAATACTTGATAAAGTGGAAGTCCCTAAAGAAAATCTTCTTGGTCGTGAGGGGGAGGGTTTCAAGATTTGTATGTCCGCGCTGGATAATGGCCGTTTTACTGTTGGTGCGGGTGCAGTTGGAGCAATTAAAGCAGCTTTAGAAGCATCTGTGAAGTATGCTCGTGAAAGAAAAGCATTTGGTCAAGAAATTGGAAGATTTCAGTTGATCCAAGAACATTTGGCTAATATGCAAGCTGCCTATGATGCGTCTCAACTTTTAGTATATAAAGTGGCTTGGATGAAAAATCAAGGTAAGCGAAATACTCGAGAGACTAGTATGGCCAAGTGGTTTGCAACTACCCATGCTCTAGATGCAGCTAATAGAGCTATTCAGATACATGGTGCATATGGCTATACTAGTGATTATCCGGTTGAGAGGTTATGGCGGAACGTACGGGGAGCATGTATTTATGAAGGTACAAATGAGATTCATAAATTGATTCAAGGATCGTATATAATGGGGTATCGAAAATATAAACCTTTACGTTGTGAGATGCCTCCTTATGAACCATACATATAAAAATTTGAAGTCTTAGAAAGCTTTAAATCAAATGAATTCCTTTTTTTATTTGTAACATAAAATAATAAAGGTTGTATATCTTTTGACTGCAATTCGAGAACCTGGGAAGGTTACTGATAATATCACATTGATTGATTTTCATTATGAGGGAGTGGCTGGTGTTGGTGGGGTTTATTTAATTGAAGCGGGCAAAAACTGTTTAATAGATAGTGGTTCCAGAGATGGAGCACCTCATATTATCAAAACATTAAAAGAATTGAATGTTTTTCCGCCAGATATTGTTATAATAACACATTCACATTGGGATCATAGTCAAGGTCTCCCATTATTACGAAAAAAAGCCCAACAAGAACAGAAATCAATTGAAGTATACGCTTCAGAAAAAGCTATCCCTTTGCTAGAAGATCAGTCTTATAATGAAGTTTTCAAGGAAAGACATTTTGAGAATATTAGAGATGTTTCTCCTCTCAAAGAAGGCGATATAATTGATTTAGAAGGGGTTACTCTGAAAACTGTTGATGTTCCTGGACACAGCAAGGATCATATCGCATTATTAGACGAAGAAAATAAAAATATCTTCTTAGGTGATTCAATTGGCATTAAAATTGGGGATAATGCTTTTCTCTCTCCAATAATGCCTCCTTTTTGGAACAAAGATGATTATTATACAACTCTTGAAAAATTAACACAATTACCCTTTGATAGTGCATGTTTAGATCACTTTGGTTACATCTATGGAGATGAAGCCAAAAGCATTTTAGATGAATCGAGAAAGGTAACAGATCAAGAGTGGCAAATCTACGAAATTGCGGAGGAAAACGATAAATTAGATGATTTAGATTACCTTGCTGATCTTTTTATGAAAAAATTGAATCCAATTATTCCAGAGCTGAAAATAGAGAAATATATAATGAGAAATATGTTAAGACTCATCAATACTGTGAGAAAAATAGTTCGTAAAGAGCCAATTGCTGTAGCGAACATTCTCCTCAAAGAAACTCTCGGTATGAAAGTCAAGGGTTATAAGATCGCAAAAGGAAT
>JBHLPQ010000254.1:4082-4732 GCA_048939265.1 Promethearchaeota archaeon | reverse complement strand
GGGCACTACAAAAAGTCATCATTGGTAGGTAAGGATAGGATATATTACTTGACAAATATTTACTGCACCTTATAATTGTTCTCACGACATCAAGTTATATAAATCGTATATATTGTAGTATATATAGATATTGATAAATATGTTAATTATTCTAAAGCATATTATAAAGATTTAGAGAACCAATTTATTCTACTAACCGCAAATACGTAAGCATAGGAATCGGTGTCACCATAATAACAGGCACTTGCTATGGCGAGGTGCATTACTGTGGGGGAAATCCAATAACAAAGATCTGATTGCTCATAAATCCGTATGCGAGCTGACAGCAAATATAATCAGGCGATGCTCGCAATAGATAAGGTACATATAAAAAAGACTTGAGTTGAAAATCCTACTGACAATTCTAATAAAGACATAGTGCTAATCTAAGAATAATAGAGGCGCCCATTGTATAAGAACAGTAAGATAGGAGTAGTGATACCAGCTTACAATGAAGAGCTCTTTATAAGAGAAGTCATTGAAACAATGCCTACATTCGTCGATAAAATCTTTGTGACAAATGATGGAAGTACAGATGGAACAAGTAATATTCTTACTAGTATACGTAACACAAGGTTGGTAGTTATAACCCACAAACAAAGAATGGGTAC
>JBHLPQ010000254.1:270-4072 GCA_048939265.1 Promethearchaeota archaeon | reverse complement strand
GCAATTATCTCGGGATATCGGAAAGCGTGTGAAGTAAAAATGGATGTAATTGCGACTATGGATGGAGACGGGCAGATGGCCCCCGAAATATTAGACAAGATTGTAGACCCAGTTGTTGAAGGTAGAACAGATTATTCTAAGGGGGATAGGTTGTCAACCTCGGCACATAGAAGGGGAATGCCCAAGTTCAGGTACTGTGGTAATTTGCTCCTTACTTATTTGACGCGGGTAGCTTCTGGTTACTGGAGTATGACTGACCCTCAATGTGGATATACAGCCATATCTCGCCAAATGCTTCTAAGGTTAGATTTAAATCGTATACATAAAGGATGGCCTTTCTTAAACGATATGTTGATAATGCTGCACGTGTTAGGAGCAAGGGTAGTGGGCATCCCCCATCAGGCAAAGTATGAAAAGGAACGATCCAAGATTAATTATGCCCACTTTATAGTTACTACTAGTTGGCTACTTATTAAAGACTATCTATGGAGAATCTGGACAGAATATATAAAATGACCTCACGGTGTTGTGTTGAGATCAAATAGTTAGGAATAGATAGTGGGAAATTAGTAGCCTTGTATGATTGTAATGAATTGGGAGTATCCAAATCCTATACAAAGAATTCAAATTCACTACGCATATGGTAGTCTGGATGCGGTATTTCAATAAAATGAAAAAGTTCAACAACGATTTAAAAGAATGATGACTAATATTAATCAATCACACTATATATAATGGAATTTATATAATGACAAAGACTATAAGTGTAGGACTTGTTGGAACCGGCAAAATGGGTATTCTCCACGGTGGAATATTAAACAGCATGGATGTGGTTGAACTGAAAGCTGTTGCTGAAAAGGAAAAGCGGACCCATAGTTATATCAAAACTGTATTGCCGAACATCAGAATCTATAGTGATTATCAAGTAATGCTAGAGAAAGAAGCCTTGGATTTGGTATATATTACCACCCCTACACATTCCCATGTAGAAATAGCCGAAGCATGTGTGGACAAGGGAATCAATTTTTTTGTTGAGAAGCCTCTTGGGACCTCGGCTAATGAGTGCCTAAACCTATTAAGAAAAACAAAGCAAAATCCTGTTATCAATATGGTTGGATATTGTTATCACTTTGTTGATACTTTTAAGAAGGCGAAGGAAATCATATATAGAAATGTATTGGGCAATCTAGTTCATCTTAGTTCCTATATGTATGTATCCCAGATACTATCAAAAAAGAACAAGGGAGGAACTATAGAACATATTCCCGGAAGTGGTGTACTAAACATATTTGCTACACATTTAATAGATATTTTACAATGGCTATTCGGTGATGTTTACCGTGTAGACGGAAATACTAAATCCTATTATTCAACTCACACCGACGATTTTGCCCACGCTTATCTTATGTTTAAAAGTGGGCTTGAAGGATATATGGACGCTTCGTGGAGTATACGGAATTACCGACTTCCTGAAATTAAAATAGAAGTCGAAGGGGAAAAAGGCAAGCTGGTTATTACTAGTGATTATGTGAAGCTTTTTTTAACTGAAACGTTACGATGGAAGGCTTTTTACAAACAGGATCTTTACGAAGGAGTAGATATAGATGTGGGTGGGCCAGAGTATACTAGGGAAGACAAACATATGGTTCAATCAGTATTGGAAAAACGAAACACGATGATAGATATATTATATGCAATAAAAGTTCAAAAAATCACCGACGCGATATATGAATCGGCGTTGAAAGAAGCGCCAGTAATAATTGATTTTGGCGGAGGTGTTGAATGATTCAAATTGACCCTATAATTGTCGGAGATAATCAATTCATTGGGGTAAGCCACCTAAGCCAAGAAAGCGCAAGGACTAAGATGGAACGCTTTTCAGATGCTCAAGAAATAGCTAGAATCATGGAATTTGCTTCAAATATGGGAGTGAAAGCAATAACCATGTCATCCCATTCGCGAACCAGAGACATCTTAAGCTGCATGAAAGAGCATGATTTAGGAAATATAAACTATTATCCGCTGATCCCGTATGTTCAAGAATACGTAAGAATTGCGGGTGAAAAAGGGACAGTAGGATTACTTACCGACGTGTTAAGATCAGCAAGTACCATTGCCAAGTCTAAGATACTGTTAAAGGGTGGCATTGGATTTGTGAAAAAAGACGTTATTAGCCTCCTAGGAACTCTTATAGATATAGAACTTCTGCCTTTTAAAGGCTATCCTGTTAAGGCTATTTTCCTGCATAATGTCCTTACTGATTTAGCTCTAGGCATAGGCGCTGAGGAGATATTTCGGTTTTATATCAAATATGTAATAGAAAAGCAGAATGCTATCCCAGGCTTTGCGACTTTGAATTTCGCAAGATTAGTGAAGACATTTTACGAATGGGGTATATATGATCCACTGGTAATGGCATCTTTTAATAAAGTAGGATTTCAGATGAATCCTTCAAGAGAGGAATGTGAAAGGTGCTTGAGAGAATATAAAGTTGATTTAGTAGCAATGAGTACACTTGCTTCCGGATACCTTAAACCTGAAGAAGCATACGAATATCTGTTTTCACTTCCCAATATTAAGTCAGTTGCAGTAGGAGTCTCAACTAGGGAACATGCAGAGGAGACTTTTAGAATAATAACCAAATTTTTTTCTACAAATTAAAAATAAGATCAAAGTAGGTTTTATCAGTATCAAAGCTCAAAAATTCAAGACAATAGTTGTGTAAGCCAAATCATAATGAATATGGATGGACTCGAATATTGTTAATATGATTAGAGAAATTCCAAAAATATTACAAGCAAAATAATGATTAAATCCACCTTTTAAAGTCGTAAATAAGTGCAATTAACAATAATTGATGAAGTATGCAATTTAAAAGAAACAATGTAATGTCAATTAATCGAAACGCCAGTAAAGATATTACATGATGATAGAGACGTGCACGTATTATGAAGTCGATGACTATCTTAAAGATCTGCTTGGTTTGTTCACATGGTGGACACTTGATGCAAATGCTAAGTCTGAAAGAGGCTTTTAGAGGTCATGACTTCTTTTTAGTAACCCACAAAAGAAGATATTCAGTACCATTAGATGATATCCCAAAAGTCTATCTTATTCCCTATTTGTTTCCGGATTTCCAACACAAATATATTTCTAGAATCGTTTTATTTGTAGATATGGTAATGGAAACATTAGCAGAATTCATAATTCTTCTAAAAGAAAGGCCGGATATTGTTATTTCCACTGGTTCCGAGATAGCAATTCCAATTTTTTACATGGCAAAGTCTTTAAGAAAAAAGGTGGTATTCATAGAGAGCCTTCATAGAGTTAGTGACCTATCTGGTAGCGCCAAGATTGTATATCCAATTGTTGATTTACTTCTCGTGCAATGGGAATCACTGCTTGAGAGATATTCAAAGGCAATATACGTAGGAAGGGTAATATGATATTTGTTACTGTCGGAACTACAGCTTTCCCACGCTTAATTGAAAAAATGGATGAAATAGCAGGAGAAATTGATGAACCAGTATTAATGCAAATAGGTCTCACCAAGTATTCGTGTAAGAATGCAAAATGTATTCAATTTTTAAGTTATGAAGACATCGTGGGTTATATGCAGCAAGCAAGGATTATCGTATGCCATGATGGAGTAGGGACAATATTAGCAGCACTTCAGTTGAATAAGCCAGTCGTGGCTGTTCCAAGGCTTAAAAACTATGGTGAGACATACTTTAATAACAAAGGCGATGTCATTAACGCCCTAGATGCCATACTAGGGACAAAACCAGTATACAACGTGAAT
>JBHLPQ010000254.1:0-260 GCA_048939265.1 Promethearchaeota archaeon | reverse complement strand
AATGAAATCAAATCAGCGCTAAGAAATGTGGATTCAGAAGTAAAATATGTTAAATCGGACAACCACAAAAGTTTAATTAGCGCGTTATCCAAGTATATAAACCAACTAAATATACAGAAGGTGAATAGGCGTCGATTCAAAAGTAAATCAGATTAAGGTGCATATTACGCTATCTTTAGGGGTAATTATTTAAAAATACAGCCATATTGCTTTTGTGAATTCATCTTAAGGAAAATCCATGAAAATACTAGCTTCAATGA
>JBHLPQ010000098.1:0-14094 GCA_048939265.1 Promethearchaeota archaeon | reverse complement strand
CCAACGTGCCTTGTTAATGTACCCTCTCTTTTCCAGATGTTGTTAAAAAATCCAAAATTCAAAGAACTAGATCATTCTAAGTTAGATACCTGTATTTCAGCTGCCTCACCCTTTCCTGTCGAATCCCAAAAAGAATTGGAGAGTATTGTAGGAGAAGGTAAATTACTCGAAGTATACGGCATGACTGAGACTTCCCCCTTAACGACAATGAATCCTTACAGAGGTACTAAAAAATTAGGGTCTATCGGGTTACCCTTACAGAATACTCAAATTAAATTAGTAGATCCATCAACAGGAGAAGAGGTTAAGCTTGAGGAGGCAGGAGAGATTTGTGTGAAAGGCCCCCAAGTGATGAAAGGTTACTGGAATAAGCCTGAAGCCACGCAAAAAACCATTGATAAGGATGGCTACATTCATACTGGAGATGTGGCAATCATGGATGAAGACGGATACCTCCGTATTGTTGATCGTACAAAGGATATGATTATTGTTGGTGGTTTTAAGGTTTTCTCGAGTAAATTAGAAGATATCCTGACTCAGCACCCTGCAATAAACATGGTTGCTACTATTGGTGTCCCTAATCCAGATCGCCCGGGTTCCGAGTTCGTTAAAGCGTACGTGATACTTTCCCCTGATTATGAGTTTGATGGAAACAAAGAACGACTTTCTGAAGAAATAATCAATTGGGCAAAAGAAAAGGTCTCTCCCTATGAAGTTCCCAAATTCATTGAAATTCGTGAGGAATTACCTTTAACGACGATTGGAAAGGTGGATAAAAAACTTCTCCGGAAAGAATAACTGTTGCAGATCATATATCTCTATGGTTTTGCTTCAGGGCCACTATCAAACAAAGCTCAATTTTATAAAGACAAATTTAGCTTTTCAGGCATTCCCTTCGATATCTATGATTACGTTCCAGATGAAGATAGTTTCACAAACATGAAGCTAAGCGTTCTAATCGATAATCTTCATACGAATATTGAGAATAACTATTCCGTGGAAGAAGAGCTGATTCTTTTTGGATCAAGTTTTGGTGCACTCATTTCTACTTTGTTTCCATTCTTTCACCCTAATCGAATAGCAAAATTAATTCTAATGGCACCGGCTTTAGGTTTCTCAGCCCAGAGATTGGTAAAAATTCATAATATACCCCTAGGACTGTGGAAGAAAAAGGGGAATATTCCAGTTTTTCACTTTAGGTATGAACAGGAAATCCCCTTAGGTTATTCCTTCTATGAGGATCTGTTAAATAATCCCCCTCCCAAGATTAAGAAATTACGAATAGATGTTCCGACGTTAATCCTGCATGGCAAGTTTGATGACGTAGTTCCCTTATCTTGGAGTCAGCAATTCGTAGAAATAAACCCGAAAGCTACTCTTCATATTCTAGATGGAAATCACCAGTTACTAGACCAAAAAGAAGTCATGTGGAAACTTGTTGAAGAGTTTCTTAATAGAGATTGAAGATAATCTCTTCTAATATTTCTCGAAGTTTTATTATTTTTGCTTCCATTTTCTTCCCTTCAGTAGTTATTGCCCTTTGCTTCCATATAAATGAGCTACTTGACAATAACGGCCAAACAGAGATACCAGTATTCTCTTCATCTTGGATTTCTAGAATTGGCTCAAGTATTTCTTCCAAATATTGATAAATTTCGGTAGAGAATGATATATTTAGGAGAGGACAGAAAAAATGGTTATTCTGAGATAGTAAAGGGCGTGAATCTTGAGAATAACAGAGAGAACCTTTCCCCATTTGAGCTACACAACCGGCTTCGAAATCCCCAACCAGAATACGAAATGGGCAGAAAACTCTCTGTGTGACGGTTACTGTGCTCATCACTCTCCATGTAAATTCTGGAATTTTTAAACCTTGCTAAAAAAGAAATCAACAAGAAAGGTATATATCTCAATAATCAACTATAACTCTGAACTTAAGAATTGAGTACCCAACAGTTCTTTGAACCTTATGATTTTAGGTAAGATCCAGTACAATATCTTGTAATTCTTCCCTCACTCTTTTACTCAAAAGTGAAATCTCCTTTCCCTTATCTGTGACTAGCTTCTTTGTAGGAAAGGTGATTTTTGAATCACGACAAAAAATTGGCCATAAATTCATTGTTAACTCATGTTCGTCTTGAACAATTAGGATTGTAGATACCACTTGCTCAATTTCTTTATACGTTTCACGAGATAATTTCAATTTGGTTACTAGAGGACAAGTATAAAGGTATTCCTCTGGTCCTTCGATTTCGTGTTGAATTAATGGTCGTTGATCTCGTGTGTAACAAAAGGCATCTTTTCCTAACTGAAGAACACACCCCGCCTGAAATCCCGGTTTTGCTACTCGAAAAGGACAGAATCCTCTTTTTTCAGCTATCATTATCACATCAATTTCGGCCATATTTTTTAAACCTTGCTAAAAACCAGCACTAATTGAGGATTCAGCAAGCTTACAAGGGTTAAATGACTGGATTTAAGTGGATTAAAGCATATTTTATTCCCTATAATAAATCCTCTTAAAAACCCCAGTGTTTTCCTTTCTTTAACAACCTTTTAAAAGCTGATTGGGTATGTTCTCGGAAGAGATTTCGCATGAAGCTAGGCGATGGATGATTTTTTTCTTTTTAAAAGCGAATATATTCATTTTTGGTTTATTTTTCTTATTGAATGGCTTCATGTACCAATCAACGTTAACTCTGATAGTAGCTTTCCCACTTCTCGTTATAGGGATGATATTAGTCTATCATGACGTTCAATCTGATCCTTATCAAATACTCAGACTGTTTAAAATTCAAGTTATACTTTGGTGGAGATTGCAGGGTCCTTTTATAAAGCGAAAACCTTATTTTTATCACTTTCCAGAAGGAAACCAACTACAAGAAAAGGATTTAACACGAACAGTTTCTGTTACGCAAAAAGAATTGATAGAAGGAGTAAATAAACGTATCACAGTAAAAACTGCTCAACTATGCCCTGAATGTGACGGAAAGCGAAGTAAACCAATGACAGTTCAGATAGAGTGTTCTCAATGTAAAGATGGGAGACAAATTCAACCATTAGGTGCAATTTATGTACCAACTCCCTGTAAATACTGTTTAGGGGTAGGTTGGATTCCTGTTCATCCCTGTTCTATCTGTCGTGGGAAGGGGAGTGTTTGGAGAAATCAAAAAATTCGTGTTCAAATTCCACCACAAGCATCTACAGGAACCAAACTTCGTATACCAGCTTTAGGAAGAATAGATCCAAAAACCCTCCAACAAGGAGATTTATTTCTCAAACTGAGGAAGAAATTATTTAATCTAATATGATCTTAAATGTCAAGGAAGATTAATAATGATGAAGAACGAAATGAAACAAAAACTGATTGAGGAAGCAAAAGGACTTTCGTCTTACGTGATTGAAAAGCGACGTCATATTCATATGTTTCCAGAAACCTCATTCGAAGAAGAAAAGACTGCTTCTTACATTGAAGAAGAGTTACATAAAATTGGTTATACTACAAAACGAGTAGCTAAAACTGGTGTACTAGCTATCTTAAAAGGAAAAACAGAAGGAAAAACGGTTGCTCTTCGTGCTGATATTGATGCCTTGAATATTACTGAAGAAAATGATGTTCCGTATAAAAGTAAAATCCCAGGAAAGATGCATGCATGTGGCCATGATGCACACGTTGCTATGTTATTAGGAGCAGCGAAGATCTTATTCAAATATAAAGAACACCTCCCAGGGACTCTTAAACTCATTTTTCAGCCAGCTGAAGAAGGAGGAGGTGGTGGAAAAAAAATAGCTGAAGAAGGCTATGTGGATGATGTTGATGTAATCTTTGGAATTCATGTCTGGCATGAACTCCCAGCAGGAGTAATCGGAACTCGGCCAGGAGCAATGATGGCAAGTGCTGATGATTTTGAAATTACAATCAAAGGAAAGGGGGGGCATGCTGCGTCCCCTCACCAAGCTATTGATCCTACAGCAGTTCTGACAGATATTTATAATGCTCTCCAGAAATTGATTAGTCGCGAAATTGATCCTTTCTCAAATGCTGTTCTTACTTCTCCGATGTTGGAAGGCAGTGATGCTTTTAATGTTATCCCTCCTCAGGCAATGTTAAGGGGAACATTTAGGACAATGGATCCTAAAGTAAGAGATCATATTATCAAACGAATGAGCGAAATAGTCGAAGGCTACAGTCAGGCGTGGCGGTGTGAGGGAAATGTTCAGTTAGGTATTACTGCTGCGTACCCTCCAGTGATAAATAATTCCCAGACTGTTGAGGAGCTCACAGAGATCCTTCATGATTTAGACAATGTTACAACTATGGATCCCACTATGGGTGGAGAAGACTTTGCTTTTTATCTTGAAAGGACCAAAGGGGCTTTCATGGGACTTGGTATTTACAATGAAGAAAAAGGGATAACCTCTCCGCACCACCACCCGAAATTCGATGTTGATGAAGAAATATTGTGGAAAGGAACAGCTATTCATACTTTATTAGGTTTCTATTCGTTGTTTATTGGTTCCAACTAAAATCATTCCTTTTTTCTTGTTTCCATTGTCGTAAAGAAAAACCAAGCCAAAACAAACGATAAAATTTCAATTGTACCAAAAAGGGCCAAAGCTTCGGTTACATCAGCACCGGTTACAATACGTTCATTCTCAGTCATGAAAAAAAAGTTTGTAATAAAGAATACTCGAAAATAAGTGGAAAATTCTAATATTTCCTCTGTAGCAAAACCTAAAAAGACTGAACTGAAAATAAAAAACGGTATTACAAAGAAAATAAATATTGGAATACCACTACTCAAACCACTTAAAGATCTGAACTTCATTACCATTGTGTTACCTAAAATAGTAACTGAAAGAGGGACAAGAGAAACTAGAAGCAGGATGAGGAAAGCTAGGATAAATTGGTCTGGAGAAATAGGTAAATCCTGTTGCCACGTAAAAAATGCTAATACACAGGCAATCCATGTGAATCCACTAGTTACTATTAATATGATCAACGCTGTGAAGGATTTTCCGGTAAAAAGCTCGAATCGTTTTGTTGATGAAAGTAATATTTCAATAGCGGATTCATGAAGAAATAGTTCCTGAATTACGACTATTGACACGAGTATATTGATAATGTAAGCAAAGGTAACATAAATCTGAAGAACGTAACTAGCAAACCACTGATAACCATTTTCATGTAAGTAGATCTGCAATGAAGCAGTTTGTCCAGCAAAGCTGACATACAACAGTGTTGGTACGAAACAAAAAGCTAATAGGAATAATACACGATTTGATAACAAATACCGCTTAGTTTCGTATGTAATGACAATTAAACAATTTCTAATTGAAAGCCATATTCCAATCAATAAATTTCTCCCAAATAAGGTTAATGCAGACATGATTACTCCTCTTTTTCAATTGGAAAGCGGATCTCACGAAAATTGGGAAAATTTTCCTTGTTATGAGATGCCGCAATAACGATATTGTTGTTATCGGTATAATCTTTCAAGAAATCTTTCAATTTTATTCTCATTTCTTGGTCTAGGTTATCATAGGGCTCATCAAGGAGTAAAACTTTTGGTTCATTCAATAATGCTGAACAAAGCCCTAAGCGCTGTCGCATTCCTTCGCTATAAACATTGACATCAATATTACGCCATTTAGTTAATCCAAATTCATCAAGGATCTTTTTAGCTCTATTTCTTGGCTCTTTCACCCCCATCAACTTACCAAGATAGGATAAAAATGATAAGCCAGATCCACCTGCATGGAATTTACAGTCTTCAGGGATAAATCCTAATAGATTCAGGAGTCCTCTACTTCTTTTTTTAGTATTATAGTTGTAAATTAATATGTCTCCTTTTGATGGTTTCAACAAAGAAGCAACCATTCGCAAAAGAGTGGATTTTCCTGAACCGTTAGGCCCCAAAAGTAATATAGACTCCCCCTCGGAGACCGTTAAGGAAAGGTTATGAATAACCTGAACCTTAAGGCTGGCTCTCCAAATTCGAAAGAATTTGCTGACATTCTGGATTTGAATTTCTTCAACCAAGGTTCTATTCATCCTAAATCATGTAAATATTACCTAATTCTAAGTAGGAGGGTTTTTTTTCATGTAGTAAAGGTTATCTTTAGAATTCAATAAATCCCATGCAATAATGGAAAAGGTTTTTTTCTGAAAGGAGAATGTGATCTTAATGAGATTAAACTCTAAATTCTTCACTCTCTTAATAATTCTTTTCTTATTCAGTGTATTTCATCCTCTTAACAAAACAATTGCATCCCCAGAGTCAAATCAACGCTTAATACCGTTCATTGGGATGATAGTTAATTATAAGCTGAATGTTTTAATTGATAAAATCGTTCCAGTTATAGCGAACTGGACTGTGACCTGGGAGCAATATAATAAGACAACACCGAGTATATTTATTTCAAATTTGACAATCCAATCCCTCTATATCACACTTTTTACCTTTAGGGATCATGAGTCAGGAATAATAATTGAAAATATCACCTCTCGGCAAGTATTATACGTAAATCTAACAGATACCACTTTTCTTCAAATATTATACAATGATTATTTCTCTCTTGATCGACCAAATTACTCACCATTTTATGTCAATACTACAGATTTAAGTATAGGTGACCATATTAATGTTTATTCCTTTAATATGACTGTTATTTCTACCAACCGCACTAATGTTCCTGACTTTGGATGGCGAGACGTCTGGGTCTTACAGGCATTAGCAACAGAAACGAATGTGAAACATTCTATTCGCCTACTTTATGATAACAGTACTGGAGTGTTAGTTGGGGGAAGAATTTACACCCGGTGGTTTAGTGGTAATGTGACAACTCGTGAATATGATGTTAAAATCATTTGTCAATATACCAACGCACTCGAAAGACATCTCGTAATAATTGAAACAAATAGACTACTAGTTGTTCTAATAGGCTGCATCCCCATTATTCCCTCACTTATCCATATCTTCCGAATGAAAGAAATCGAAGGTGGATTATAGATTTTTAATCTTACATAATTGTCTTGATAATGTAATTTCATTAATTTTCAAAAATCTTCAATATTTTCAATATCTTTCATTTTGAAAGCTTTATTAACAGTGCTACTTGTATCTACACTTACAACTTTATCAATCAAATAAGGATACTGAGAATATGCTTAAAAAGAATTTAAAGAAGAGTGTGAAAATTATCCCATTAATATTCACACTACTGCTTCTTGTGATGATCACAGATCAACCCGAGGCAAATATTTCTGGAGGTACTCTCCCTCATTCATCTCCAGAGATTGCTTATGTCTATGGCTCAAACATGACCCATGCCACTTTGCATCAATCATTCCTAGAATCTAATGGTTTTACAACAGCGTTAATCAATCAATCGGAGATTACTCCAGGGATGTTCGCAGATTTTCGACTCATCTTGATTGGATCTTTCACACATTGGTCTGGAGAAACAGCAACTGCCATTGAAATTAATAACTCAAGAAAACCTATTATTGCTCTTGGTGCAGGAGGATCGCTGTTCTTTGGTGAACTACCTCACTTATACACCAACTGGGGTCACTCATGGGTTGTTATGGGTAATAGTGATATTGTTGTTAATGATAGTTCACACCCAATTTTCATTCAACCTAATGGAATAGGAGTTGGAACTCATCAATTATATACAGCTAGTAGGTCCGTTGCACTTTACTTACCCTCTCCAAAAGAAGATATCAATGTACTAGGCCGTCAAGCCACGGATCCTCACCATTATCATATAGTCCAGGAGAAAAGCCGATATATGCTCTGGGGCTATTATGCATCTCCTGAATATATGACACAAGTTGGCAAAGAATTATTCATAAATGTGATTCATTATTTCAGTGGCCCACGGGTTGCTTATGTCCATGCTTACGATGAAGACACTACTCACTCTTACAGATCATTGCTTGAGTACAACGGTTTTATTACTGATTTAATTAATATGACAAATACCGTGATTACTTCAGATATGTTCACAGAATATGCTGTTATTATACTTGGACCAGAGACAGGACCATGGACAGTTGAAACCGCAAAACGTCAAGCAATCAATGAATCCCAGAAACGAATTATAGGATTGGGCATGGCTGGATATTACTTCTTTGGAGGACTTGACTTAGATATTGGATACCCTTATGGATGGCATGGCAGCATCAATAACATCACAGTCGTTGATAGTTCTCATCCGTTCTTCAATCATCCACATTCAATCCCCTCAGGTAATATTACCCTATATACGTCTACTGGTCATATAGGTATCAATCTAGCTACTCCTCCAGAAAGTGTAGTGTTACTAGGCAAGGAGCCAACTGATCCTAATCATTATCCTCTTGTTCAACAACATGAGAGATACTTATTCTGGGGTTTCTCTGCATCCCCTACAAATATGACACAAATAGGAAAAGACTTATTCATCAACATCCTTGGACATTCGACTGACCTGTTTAAACCTCGGTTATGCTTAGATCAAGTACAGGAAGGAACGGGGTATGGATTTGTTTTCAGTGATACTTGGAACAGATGGCAAGAGTTCATACCGAATTATACTTCGTTAGCTCAGCTAGATTTGTATTTCCAGAGATTAGGTGATCCAGGAGATATCCAAGTTAATATTTCTGATGGCCAAACTACACTTTGGATTACCACAGTATTAGAAGCAGAAATGCCAAAACCAGCTGGATGGATAACTATTCCTTTACCAACAGCTCTATCCCTAATTCCAGGTAACTCTTACTATATTTCTGTAAGAAGTGTGAACCCAATGGTTCCAATGGAGCATTATTATTCTTGGAGTGGGAACACAGATTCCGATTATACGCAGGGTAATACAAGTGTTCAAATAAGTTGGCCAACATATGACTTTGCCTTTCGGACATGGAGCTTAACGTGTTACGATGCCTGTCTAGATCAAGCACAGGAAAAACATACCTATGGCTTTTGGTTCGAGAAAGAGGTAATTCGCTGGCAGGAATTCAAACCAATCTATAGTTCACTGGCTCAAATTGATCTCGTTATTTGGAAAGTCGGTGATCCAGTAGGGAATCTAAAGGTCGCAATCAATGATTCTACTGATCGACTTTGGGAGACCACTGTTCTCAAGAGAGATATTGCAAGCGGTGAAAATTGGATAGTAGTTCCTGTCAAACCAATTCTTGATCTTATCCCTGGTGAATCATACTTCATTTATGTTTGGAGTGATACAGTCTCTCCAGATCCTTCCAATCGCTATTTCTGGAGGGGAAATCACTCTTCTACCTACGATCGGGGTATTACTAGTGTTGAAGGCTCATGGCCGGAGTACGATTTTGCATTTCGGACTTGGAGTGTCTCATGTTCAGTCCCTGACATGTGTCTAAATCAAGCCCAAGAGGAGTATAATTATGGTTTCTGGTTCGAAGCGAGTGTAATCCGCTGGCAAGAATTTACAACATCTTATACAACATTAGATCGGCTTGACCTCTATATTAACAAAAGAGGTAATCCTGGTAATATGAAAGTAGCCATTAATGACTCTACAGATCGGCTCTGGGAGACAACGATCATGGAAGCTGATGTACCTATGTGGGGCTGGATAGAAATATCTGTTCCAACACTATCCCTCATTCCTGAAGAATCCTATTTCATTGTTGTCTGGAGTGATTCACCCTCTCCCGACCCTGAAAACCGCTACTTCTGGTCTGGAAAGACTGATTCTTCCTACGAACGTGGTATTACTAGTGTAGAAACTGCGTGGCCTGGATTTGACTTCGCGTTTCGGACATGGAGCATTAACTGTGAGACTGAGATCCCAACAACTGAAATCACTACAACAGCATTGCCATCCAGTACTTCTCCGATCGAGGCTCCTCAAACAACCGAATCAAGCGAGAATGGTGGTACACCTGGTTTATCACCTGGTTGGACGCTTCTGATAGGGCTGGCAACCTTCTTAGTAATTATCCCTCTTCGTAACCGTAAACGGAGATCAGGTTAAAAAGTAGGCTAGCTGTTCTCAACTAGCTTTCCTTTTTTTCTTTTTTTTAAGATCCATTTAAGGAAATAACGGGAGGATTAGTAAAATAAGTATTGCGAATTATGTCCTTAAAACTATCTGGGGCGAATCTGTTCCCAGCCTCATCTTGGATGTTAAACCTAGCTTCAGAAACAAGTACTTCAAATACATCATAAGCCATCGTAGGGTAGAAAGTATTACCAGTAAAAACCCCCAATGGAATGATTTGATGCGAATCATCTGACGTTTTTCGTTCCAAATAATAGTAAGTAGGCATTGATTATTAACTTCCTATTAAATAGCTGATTCAATTCTCTCCTCAACGATTAAATGAAAACATCAGATGTCATCTCGGTAATATCAATCGACTAGAGCTGTTATTTAACATCTTTGACAAAAAACAGTGTTAATATACTATACGATTGTATAGCATGTCAGGAAGAAACCCAGGCCATGTTCTTCAAGCAATGAGGCTATCTTTGTTATTATCTCACTTCGAAACTGTTGATGTAGATCCAAGTAACCTCGAATACGGTAGCTATTTTTCCAAGCTACTGCATTTCTCTTTTTCTAATAGAATTTAAAAAAGGGGGATCACACTATTTGTTTTCTTCCTCGAATATCTCTTTAATATCCTTTGCTTTGTCAATATATGAGCGAATTTCTTCCTCCTTATGTCGAACACCCCATATATTCCTATTCCACCATTGGCTTAACTGTTGGTTTATTGAGGTACGTTTGGGAAAATACCAAAACTTGATAATAGCTCCCACAATGCTAATGAAGATTAATACAGTTGGTGTACCGAAAATAACCAAAGAACGAGTGTTTGTATTAAGCCAAGGATTTTTTGGATCTAGAAGCCATTGACTGAGTTCAAACCCATCGAAATCCCCATCTCCATCGGTATCTGGATCAGTCGCATTAAGTCCCAAATCAATTTCCCGACCATCAAGAACAGTATCGTTATCTGTATCACTTTTTACTGGATTTAAATTTATCCCCACCTCAAAACCATCCGATAAGCCATCAGCATCAGTATCCTTTTTTGTTGGATCAAGAGGCCAGCTAGAATTAAGAAATAATTTAAATTCATCAAGATTTGTTATCCCATCTCCATCACTATCTAGGGCTGCATCAGTTGGGTTTAATGGATTGAACTGGTAATGATACTCCCAACCATCAAACATCCCATCAGCATCAGTGTCAGGATCAGTCGCATTAAGTCCGATGTACTCCTTTACCTCGAAATAATCAGTTAATCCATCTCCATCAGAATCATTGTCATTTGGGAAAGTTTTGTGGAAATATTCTTCATAATTCAGCAAGTCATCGTTATCTGGATCCTCAGAACGGTCATAAATCAGTGGGTACAATCCATAATTTACTTCCCACCCATCAGGTAAGCTATCATTGTCAGTATCGTTATCCTTAGGACTAGTACCGTGTTTATTCACCTCATCACCGTCAGATAATCCATCATCATCCGTATCATTATCATACGGATCTGTTTCCAAATATAGAATTTCTTCAAGATTACTTAAACCATCTCCATCGGGATCTCTTCCAGCATCATTTTCTCTAGGATTGGTACCAGATGAAACTTCTGAATAATCATCTAAATTATCTCCATCTGTATCCTCAATCCTTGGATTAGTATTATACTGACTTTCCTGTAGATTGGTCAATTCATCATTATCAGAATCCACGAAAGTGTCGTTAAGGAAAGGATTAAGGCTAAATGTTACCTCCCACCCATCTAGTATCCCATCATTATCAGTATCGTTGTCAAGTGGATTAGTTCCTTTGACATTTTCTGAATAGGTTGAAATGAAATCCTTGTCAGGATCCAAATCTTGGAGATTTAGAGTTCTTAGGAATTGGCTGTTACCACGCATACCCTCCCAATAAATTCGGTATCCAGCCCCCTCCAGATTTAATGCAAAAACTGTGGGAATTTCAAGTAGTGGCTCATCTTCTGGTTCCCTACATTCGGTAAATCCAACGATCAACTCCAATCTCGAATTATTATCGAGATCAGCCAATACAGGGGATGATCGTCCAATAGAATCCATATATCCCTTAGTATTTGGTTTTGGAATTTGATAAGTCCACAAATTTTGGGGAGTTTTCACACCTATAATGTTTTTCAAGGCATAAACATTGAACCCTTCATCAATAATTATTACTTCGAGTTGCATGTCATTATCGATGTCAGCAACACTTGGGGATGATTGTACTTGAGCTTCTGTCTCGTAATCCCATAGAGGTGAGCCATCCTCAGCATTTAAAGCAAATACCTTCCTATCATTATTGCCAAAAATTACCTCTTGTTTTTTATCATAATCAATGTCACCAAGGGCAAAAGACCCCCTTATACTCCCCTCTGTTGAATAAGACCATAAGGGTGAACAATCTTCAGCATTCAAGGCATAAATGCTGTAATCATTACTACCAACAATTACTTCAAGCTTTTGATCGCAATCGATGTCACCTAAAATAGGGGCCGAGTAGACAGCTCCATTTGTAGTATAATTCCAAAGTAAGGAACCATCTTTTCCATTTAGAGCGTAAATCCTACTATTTGTACAACCAATGCAAATATCAGGGGTTTTGTCAAGATTAAAGTCTCCCACTGCAGGTGTTGAAAATAAAACAGTACCAGGTGGGGAATAAGTCCAAAAAATCTTAAAGCTCGAATCCTTAGCTTTTAAGGCAGCCACACTCAATCTATGGCTAACGATTAATTCTAATATTGAATCGTTGTCGAGATCAGCTAATACTAAGCTTGACATATCTAGATCTCCTATCTGATAAGACCATTTAGGGATCCCGTTCATAGCATCTAAGACGTACAAATTGTTGTCAAGACTCCCAACGATTACTTCTAATTTCGAATCATTGTCTATATCTCCCACAACAGGCGATGTAGGAATAGGGTTAGTCAGATTGCAGACCCAAACTTGAGATCCATTGATGTCAACCGCATAAACCTTACCATTACCACTGCCAAATATGATTTCCACTTTTTGATCACTATTAATATCCCTTATTGCTGGAGTATTATGAAATAGTCCGCTATAACTATACAATTTTTCTTCTAATTCAGTTTCGAATGCCCACAGCACTGATGGACTATAAGAATCGAGAACTGGTTGAAATGAAGATACTTCCGATTTATTAGTAAAACCATTAGAAGAAAGAGAAACCCAGTAAGAAGGAGAATACCAATATGTTAAGTTTGCCCAAGAATGAATTAATCCTACCGTTACAAGTAATGTGATCCCAAGAACGAACCCATAAATCTGTACTTTTGGTTTTCTCATTTAACTAGATCCTAGAAGTAAAAAATAACAAAATATACTAAATTCTTTCTAGATTTAATGAATGAATTATATAATGAGGATTGTTTTTCTTGAGATGAATACTTTTTATACCTTTATGTTTTACTGCTTTTATTAAAAATTCGATTTGGTACTAAAAGGGACGTATAACAGGCTGAAAATTATGAAGTACATCAAATGCACTATTTTTTTGATACTACTACTTCTATCCATTCTAACCTTATACAATACAACAGCAAAACCATCACAAATTAGTCCTATAATAACCATTGGGACTATAAGCGAAATTATCACTTTAGATCCTGCTGGTATTTACGATCTTTTTGAAGCTAACATTCTCATACAACTAACACATGGCCTCATGGAATTTCCCACCAATTCTTTGGATGCTGAAAAAGGCCCAATCGTTGATTCTTACTCGGTCAGTTCAGATGCAAAAGAGTACCTTTTTAACCTTAAATCTGGCTTAAAATTCAGTGATGGAACAGACTTCAATGCAACAACCATGAAATGGAACTTAGATCGTAGTTATTCATTAAATGGAGACCTTGGCTATATCTTAACTGATGTAATGAATAAAACCGAAGTTATTGACGATGATACATTAAAAATCACCTTAATAGAACCTGATGGAACGTTTTTACAAAGATTGTCATTGCCAGTTACGTGGCCTGTAAGTCCAGCATCGTTACCAACAGATACAATTTCTGACGACCTTTAC
>JBHLPQ010000097.1:0-14130 GCA_048939265.1 Promethearchaeota archaeon | reverse complement strand
CAATACCTATTCGTTGTTTCTCTCCTCCTGAAAGTTCGTGTGGTTGATGATTTTTTCGTTTTTCTAGATTAACTAACTTCAATAATTCTAGTGCTCGTGGTTCCCGATATTTTCGCTTTAGCCCACTAATTAACATGGGTAATTCCACATTTTCAAGGGCATTTAGTACTGGGTGGAGGTTGAAGAATTGAAACACAAATCCTAATTTGTGTCTTCTAAGTTGGCAGAGTTCTCGATCACTAAGGGTTGATAATTCTTCTTGATCGATACGAACCGTACCCGCAGCAGGTCGTTCGAGGCCAGCCATTACGTTAATAAGAGTGGATTTTCCACTTCCTGAAGGCCCCATTACCATGATGAAATCTTCTTTAAAAATTGAGAGGTTTATATTGTTAAGAGCATCAATGGTGTGCCCTCCAAGAGTATATCTTTGATTCACACTTTCTAATTCAATAAGTGGTAATTTCCCTTCAGTCACTAATATCACCTTTAACAGGAATGAGTGTAGCATATCCGTCTCGTATTTCAATTTGAATGTGGTTTTTGATTCCTGCTTGCTGTCGGATTTTATCGGGAAGACGTAGATTTCCATGATCATCCACATAAATCACTTCTTCTCGGGCTGATAACGATGTTTTTGGATCGATTGCCCGATGCAATCCAACTATCCTGCCATCAAGGATCCTCATTGCTTTTTTTGTCATGTTAGCGAATCTATAATCATGAGTAACTACAATGAAAGTCTTTCCAAGACTTTTGTTAAGCATTTTGAAATAATCTATGATTTTCATTGTCGTTACACTATCTAATTCTCCAGTTGGTTCATCTGCAAGTACAATATCTGGATCATTAGCTAGAGCAACTGCAATCCCTGCACGTTGCGCTTCTCCACCAGATAATTGATGTGGTTTATGGTTAGCACGTCGATCTAAACCAACTTCTTCTAATAACTGATGTGCTCTTTGCTTCTGTTCACTGTACGTCCATGACCCTGAGAGTTTCATTGGTAGCATCACATTCTTCAAAGCTGTCAGGTTCCAGATTAAGTTCCGTTCTGGAAGCTGATACAAAAAACCCACTCGTTTCCGTCGATACTGCGTTAGTTGTCTTGAATTCATTTTTGTTATGATGTCTTCTCCCAAAATAATTTCTCCTGATGAAGGGCGGTCAATTCCCCCAATGAGGTTCACTAAGGTGCTTTTCCCTGAACCACTGGGTCCTATGATGGCGATTAAGTCTCCCTGGTTAACTGCGAGCTCAATTCCCCGCAAAGCAGGAACTTGAATTTTACTTTGTTCCTCAATATATAATTTTATCAGATCTCGACACTCAAGAAACACCAAAAATCATTCCACCTTTAAAATCCGACTGATATCTTTTCGTGAGGCTAAATAAGCAGGTACAATGGTACCGATCCCTGCAGTGATACAGATTCCGAGGATTATCTGTAGTAACAATGTTGTTGGATGAGTTACTACAATGGGTGGGATTGAAGCACCAATTTGGGTGATCTGGAGGAACATAGTGACAAAATAAGCCCCAGTAAAGTAACCAATGATCGAACCAAAAGCCAGGATGGTGGCAGCTTCCACCAAAAACGATTGTGCTGTTTGAAGTTGAGTCATACCAAGAGCTCGTTCAACTCCAATCTCTTTTCCACGTTCGACATACGTGAAGAAGGCGAACATAATCACCCCAATCACTGCAACTGTAATAGACACGATTAGATCAGAATTTAGGATTGAAAGCGAAAAGCGACGGTTAAATCCTGTTTTATATTCTTCATAATCAAGAGCTGGAGAATTCGGAGTTACCCCCGTAACATTACGTATTTCTCCAACGATTAGGTCTATATTGTTTAACGAGTCAATTTTCGCTTGAAAAGCAGCTACTGGAACCCCTAAGTAATTTGACTGATTTAGTTGATGAAACATCCCAATACTACCAATAATCCAGAAATATTCTGTTGGATCATTCCATTCGTAAGGAAACATTGTGGGCCAATATTTGAAAGTTCCTGCGACTCGATAGGATAAATATTCAGATTGGGTTTCGTTTTCGAAAGCAATGGAAATATTGTCCCCAATCTCTGGTTTTGAAATGTGGGCTTCAAGGTTTCCTTGATAAAGAATTATTGTTTGATTATCATTGATTTCATTCATGAGATTACTTAATGAGTCACTCAGCTTGAAGTTAGGATTCACAAAAGCTGTTCTTGCGTAGGTTTTGGGATCGACAAAAAGAAATTGATAGCTTCTATAAAATCGTTGTCCAGATGCATAATAAGATACAGAATAAACTCCAGAAATGCTCTCTAAGTGAGAAACATTCTGTTCAAGAGCTTGTCGGATAGTGTTATTTAGAGCCATTCCTGAAGAAATTTCCAAATCAGCTCCCACATCGTAATAGCGTTTAAGATATTCTGTTTCGTCTAAAGAGTAAACCAAAGAAGATGAGAGAATTGAAAACGACAATGCGAGAGTAATAAGAAGCACAGCACGATTCGCTGCATGCTTATGGCGAACGATGTTTCGTATTGCAAACGCGTTAATACCCCCTTCAATTCGCCAAAATATTTCTGCAAGTTTCTTCATTAGGATTGGAAAGAAACGTGAAATTACCATTATTGTCCCGAAAAACATGAAGAAAGGAGCTGGAAGGCCTAATAGGGACACAAGCATATACAATATAAAGATTCCAGGCCCATAAATATTACCCCCACTATGAATCAGAGTCATAAGAATTAACCAGGTAGCGGTACCAATAACAAACATCATAACATCGAGATAATATCTTTTCCAAACAGGTGGTTTAGTTTCAACTGGTTCTAAAGTTTCTGTGATTTCTTGGCGACTCATTCGGATGATATTTCGGAAGTTAAGGAGTAAAGCAAAGATTAAACCCCAAAGAATTAAATTTTGAACCATATCAATGGTAATACGGAGCGGAATGGGTAGACCGAGAAATTCAAGATAATTCGTTGACCGCATTACAACGTCTGCTAAAAAGGTACTAAGTAAGAAACCAATTATTATAGCAAGAATTGTCGAGATAAGCATTTCACCAAGTAAAACAATAAGAATTTGAAACCACGAGCCGCCTCGTGTTTTAATAATCCCGATTTGTTCTTGTTTTTGGCGTTTTATAAGACTAAACGAATAAACCACAAGATAAAGCGCAATACAGAGAACAGGGAAGCTTAAAAGGAGTAACATGATGAGTAATGCAAAAACTTGCATTTCATAAGACTGCATAAATAATAGAATCAGGGAATCAATCTCACAATCATAACCTTCTCCTTGGAATTGCCATTCTAAGGCGTGGATAAACGTTTGTAACGATCTAATTTCTTTATTAATATTATAAGCATCAAAATGGGTTTTATCTAAGGTTATAATACATTGCGTTTTGATTCCGATCCATTCCTCAACATCCTTAGAGAGCTCTTCTACTGTTTCTTGAGCGAATCCTGGTAATGTGATAAAGCCAGGATCCCACCAGTACTCATTAAAATACTTTCTAAGTAATAGAGTGCTATTGTCAGGGTCTTGTTGATAGTATAGAGGGGTAAACTCAAGAAGACCAACAATCCTCACGGTTTTATTAAGTCCACCACCCTCCCTTGGACTTAAAGTGATATTCACTTCTGTCCCTAATGTGACATTTTCGAACTCATTCCTATACCAATCATCCTGGATATCCTGTTTCATACGTAAAAATATAATCTCGGAAGAATTCCTCGGGAGATGTCCTTGTCCTGTAATAGTCAAAATTAATCCTAAAGCTGTATATAGCTCATCCGTTGAAGAAATATAAAGGGGAATATATCTTGACTCCTCACCGTATTTATCCCAAGTATTATTCAACCAAATATAGCTATCAATTCTACTATACCAATAGTATTCTGAAACATAATTCGAATAGTTTGCTTGCTTTATAGATTGGTTGACAAGGGCGTTATATGATTCGTAATTACCAAGCCCAGTAGGTTTTCTCCGTGACTGCCACAAATCAACAGTAACATCCCCCACATTGTATCTATTATCCTCTAGTGGTTTGAGGACGACCTCCTCAAAAATTTCCTGTCGATAGGCTTCAACCAACACTCCAGTTTGCGAGATAACCGTCAAGGCGATGATAAGGCCAATCATAGTTGGAATGATAAGACGTCGATTTCCAATCACTAACTCATATGTCAGAAAAAGGTAATTTGTTACCTTTGAAATATACAGCTTAAACGACATAAGGTTCAAATTCCCACGAATATTTTTTGAAGCCTAACTACTGAGAAAGACAAGAAATTTTGTCAAAACGATATCTAATACCGGAGAGGTATTTAATAAATTATAGATATCGGTAGTTAATTATCCCTATCCTTTTTTAATGCAAGTAGAGGGAAAATTATTATTCCTGTTACTTCCAACTAGTACTATTAATGAATTCATTTTTTCGAACAGCTGATAACTTCTTGTTCTAATTTGTGAACGTATATTTATCATTAGCATAATTTAGCTAGACTTAGTACACGGGTTCCTATCCGTATTCATTTTGATTAAAATAAGTAGTAAATCATTCCCAATCCACAAAAGATGGTTCCTGATAATTGCATCACCCAAAACCATGCGAGTTCCGGGGTTGGTTTTTCAGTCTTGGTTATTAAATAATTTGATCCCCACTGTTCAATTCGTTTCCCAATGGCTATTCTATGATCCGCGGTTACATAAATAGCTGCAGTACGCTCCCCTAAAAAAATTCCCCCGATGTAAATAGGTTCTAATCCTGAAAACAAATCTACCCCGTAGTGTACTGCTATTCCAGTTGCTAATAACCAAATTTCTGGATTGTTATAGAAGTATGCGCTTGGATCAATAATTAAGATGATCAACCATAAAAAAACGACAAAGATGTAATCGTGAGTTAATTTTCGAACTAAATTAGGTGGAACAGATAATTTTCTCAAAGTTAGGGAAGCAAAATCTGGTAGTTGGCTGCCAATAAGCACGATAAATATCCAGGGTGCTGTAAGTTGAGCGTTATGGATAGCAAACCAAAAAAATATTACTCCTAAAGTCCATTCAGAATGTTTTAAAGCTTCCATACTCTCATATCACATTTTTTATACTATATTATTAAAGTAGAGAAATACTCCGATCATCAGTATCCATGATCCCAAGATGGTAAGAAACCAAAGCCAAGAGAGTTCATCGCCAATGTTTTCAGAACCTGTATAGGATCCTTTGATTATTTTTCTAAACCAAGCTCCAATTCTAATAGATTGCTCTTTACTAAGAATTAAAATACTACCTCGATGAGTTATAGGGGAGAAGAGATAAACTGGATTACCACCTGACACAATATCTTCTACAATATGGAGAATAGATCCTAGAGCTAAGAAACCTAAGACAGGAAACATCCAACTGATCACCATAAGACTAAGTATGAAAAAAACCGTGTGAGATATTTCACGATGGCCACGAATGAATCGCTGTCCACTGAATAAAGCCCAATCAAAAATATCTGGAAATACTGAACCGATACAAAGTAGGAAAAGCCCCAAGGCATCGATTGATGCATTTAATATGGATAAGCAGATTAAACCAATACCCAGCGTCCATTCTAGGTGCGCGATTGGTTCCATTGAATCGTTGATCTCCATGTTTTCTATTGTTTCTGATTGCAGCTCCAAATTTGTCGAGATTTCTCCTGCTACTGTCTTAAAACGTTTGTAAGCGTGTTCTCTCAATGGGATTATTCATCTAGTGAGGTCAAGACAGTGTATTCTTACTGACAAAGCGGTTTTTTTTAAGCTTGTTGAATCATTCTGTTGGTCAATTCGAGAAATGCAAAGTGATCTTATTTTTACTTGGAATTGTCTAAGGAATAATCAGTAAGAATATTCAACTACAATTTTTTCTGGCAAATTACTTAAGAAAATCCCGATCCTGTCAGGTAGAGTGGTTTATTATTAGGATAATCAATCTGAATTTCGATAAGTGCAAGCCTGATCTCTGTGGATATGCCTGTATCAAGTATTGCCCATTAGTGAAAAAGGGTATAAAAAATGTTATTACGATTCGTAAGGCCACAGGAAAACCCATCATCAACAATAGTAAATGTTTAATGGCCAAAAAGGGGACCTGTGGCATTTGTATAAATAAATGTTTTCCAGGGGCAATCAGTGTTGTTAATCTTCCCAGTACTGAAACTGCAGGACTTCAGATTCACTGTTACGGGGAGAATGGGTTTCGTTTTTTTGGTGTTCCACAAATCATTCCAGGAAAAGTCATAGGGTTACTTGGTGTAAATGGAATTGGCAAATCCACCATACTCGAGATCTTAGCAGGAAGAAAAATTCCAAATGGAGGGAATTTTCATAATCCAGAAAAAGGATTTCAAACTTTTTCAGATCAATTAACCATTGCTAGTTTCCGCCAATTTCTCGATGATCTAGCTTTGGAAAAACTATCTATTGCCTACAAACCCCAAGTCTTTACTGAGTTACTTACAAGAATAGATTCAGTTAGAAAGATAATCTCGTCAAATCACCAAGAAGGATTGTTTCCAGAAGAAGTAGTCGTCAAGATGATGGAATTGGAACCTATTATGGATCGTGTTCCATCAGAATTATCTGGAGGGGAATTACAGCGACTTGCTATAGGTAATGTGCTTCTAAAAAATGCAGATATGTATCTAATCGATGAACCGTGCACCTTTCTTGATTTTCGACAACGAATAAAGATAGCTGAGATATTTCATACGATAGCTAATGAAGGAAAAGTTGTTTTTATCGCTGAACATGACATTGCTATTCATGATTTCCAAAGTGATGTAATCTACATTTTTTATGGAAAACCACATAAATTTGGTGTCATGTCTCGACTAGCTTACACTGTGAAAAAAGGGATTAACAATTTCTTACTTGGGAGATTAAAAGACGAAAACATTCGGATTCGTGGGAAGGAAATTATTTTTACTCGAGTCGTTAAAGAACGGCAATGGAAGGATATTCCGGGTATAAAGTACCCCTCATTTACTAAACAATTAGGGACGTTTACATTAACAGCCAATGAAGGAATTATTCATTTTGGAGGAATACTTGGAATATTAGGAGAAAATGGATTAGGAAAAACCACCTTTGCCCAATATTTGTTTAACACGTTAAAAACGGCTAAAGTTTCTTATAAACCTCAATTTTTACATCGAAAATTTCACGGGACGGTACGTGACTTTTTAACACGCTATTCAAATACTTACATTGATTCTAAAGAATATCAACTCTATATTCTCAAACCTTTTTCTATTTCTCATTTATTAGAGAAACCAATAAGTGCATTAAGTGGGGGAGAACTTCAACGATGTTTTTTAGCTGGTAGTTTAGGAAAGAAAGCTGATTTATACATTATTGATGAAGGAAGTGCGTTCTTAGATGTTGAAGAACGATTGAATGCCACACGAGTAATTCGTCATATTGTATCTAAGAATAGAGCAGCTTGTATTGCGATAGAACATGATATACAAATCGCTGAAGCCTTAGCTGACATAATACTATTATTCGAGGGGGAACCTGGGTATTCTGGAAGAACAATAGGTCCCCTTTCCAAAAAAGCAGGGCTGAATCGTTTTTTACAAAGAATAAATATTACTTTCAGACGGGATCCTGAAACAGGCCGTGCCCGTTTAAATAAACCAGGAAGTCGTTTAGATCGCGAGCAACGAAAAATTGAAGCCTATTACTATGATTTATGACCTTGTAATGTTTCGATCCGCTAGCTGAAGAAAGGGAAAATTAAGTTAAAAAGCTCTACCGGGATTGGTAAGCATAAGATTGCTAAGAATATTGAAAAGGCTGCGATTATTTTTCGACTTGGAGTAATATCAGATAGATCGTCTAAAGGTCCTGCGTGTCCCGTCCTTGAATACATTAGAAGAATTAGAATCGCAAAAAACCAAAATCCTAAGAGTGTCATTAGTGCTGCACTAATATAAGTCAATACTCGGTGATTATTTTCAGAGAATAAACTTCTTGCAACGTGGCCCCCATCGAGTTGACCAACAGGGATGAGATTTAAACCAGTCAATAACAAACCAATGTAGCCAGCTATAGCAAGGGGATGGAGAAAGATTTGGGTACCAGGTTCAGCATTCGGTAGAATGATAAAGGCAAGAGTTTCAAATAAAAGGATTCGGAAGCGATTATCGCTAACAAGTCTGAAGTCTATAGGATTAAGAGGATTAAAAATATATTCAGAAACAGCTGAGTTGTCCACAGTGAACGAGATCATTAAACCTATGATCGTAAAAAAAATAGAAGCTGCAAATCCAAAGATGGGTCCTGCAAGTCCGACATCAAATAAATCGTTTCTGGATTTAATCGGGGTTTTTTGGGAGATAAAAGCTCCAAATGTTCCATATCCAAATGGGAAGGGGAGAAAATAAGGCCAACTTGCTCTAATGCCATGAATCCGCGAGGCAAACATATGTCCTAATTCATGGATGCCAACTATCCCTATCAACCCAATGGCATACAACAGGCTTGTCACAATCGGATTAAGGTCTGGTTTTATTTTCCTTAATATATCCCAGCTCGTAAATCCAACGAAGAATACAGATAAAACAGTAAGACCAAAAAGAATGAGTGGTGTAGTTATCTTTTGCTCTGTTTCCTGCATTCTTTTACTAAGAGGGAAAATGTATAACATAGCTCGTGATTCTTGAGTTGGATGAGGACGGAGAACGGGAATGAAACCTATTTCTTTAAGTTCCTGGTTAACTATCTGCATGTTTGAAGTTAAATCACTTCGTCTGAGGATTTCATAGGCAGGAACAACTTCAATTTGTAGCGGGCTGCTCATTTGCCTATTTGTTTGAGGTAATGGCTTGTAAGAAATAGCTGTTACAGTAAAAAGACGATTAATGACTTCATCAATCTGAGAATAAGCCCCGAATCCAATATTGTTAAACATATGAGTCTCAAGTTCTCCTCTCAAAGCGGGGATTCATAAATCCTTTGAGGTTATAATCGAAAGATATATTCAATTCTCTTAACACGAAGTCATAAATAAGTTCGTTACCGAAGCTAATCTCCATCGTGTGGGATGTAACCCTACATCCTCTATCCTGTCAGCGTCAACCGCGTTCAGGAATGCTTTTTTCAGAATATTATAGGCACCATTCACATCAGCATTGATGATAATGCCTCCGTGAGATTTATATAATCCTCTAGAAATTCGTTTTCCTAAAAATTTATTATGAAATTTGATTGATTCTTTATCCAAGAAAGAGCACTTACTTGAATAACTTTCTTCTGTTTTAACTACAATTATTCCTTGTTCTT
Organism: Promethearchaeota archaeon; assembly: GCA_048939265.1. Classification (GTDB taxonomy): domain Archaea; phylum Asgardarchaeota; class Heimdallarchaeia; order Hodarchaeales; family Hodarchaeaceae; genus Hodarchaeum. Next base: position 4,796 of record JBHLPQ010000097.1, on the reverse strand, counting down.
CAGCTTTATATTCTAATTGGTGAATTAACTTCCAGTAAGGGATGGTGATAAAATTTTGATTATTTTTTTTACCGATCTGACAGTTTTGCTTCCAATTGAAATTATATCCGATAACAACTGTTCCAATATCATTCAATAGACAATAGTTTATGACACATCTACTAATCTTATGAAAATAGTCTTTAATTTTTTCATTACGTTTTTGGGTCAACCTTTGTAACTTCTTTCCTGTTTTTATTCCCTGAAAACCATAGATTGATTGAATTCTGGCACGTTTTTTGTTATAGTATTGATTAATTGATTTTACAATCCCACCTTTTATAATAAACGGTTTTAAACCGTTATTATTAACAGTAGTTATGAGATTACGAACCCCTAGATCAATAGCAATAATATTCCCTTTATTCAGAGGTTTGGGATAAAAATTTTTCATATAAACGATTTCTACGACGTAACCTACCCCTTTGGGAAGAATACGTACTTCTCTTATATCGGTCTTATCCTGAAGTCTGGTTTTTATTTCCATCCCGACTTTTCCAGGAAACCTAAGAACATTATCAATTAGTCTCACCTGTTGATTAGTAAATACTAGTAAAAACTCACCGTTCTTCGGTTTATATTTTGGGAGTTTTGGCCTTCCTTTAAATTTTGATTTATTATCTTTCCACGCTTTAATGGAATTAAAAAACGATTTCCAGTTCCTATCAAGAATTTTAAGTACTTGTTGTGCCGTTTGAGCTGGAAGCTCCTTATAATTCTTTGAGCTTTTCATCAGGTGGTAGAGAACATTGTAACGGATCCATTTGTTATGCTTGAAGAATTCTTGACGGATTTGGTAGTTTCCTTCATTATATAGGCTCTTTGATAGATGACAAAGCCCAGAAAGAGTCTTCTGGCGCTTCATCCATATTTGTTCTGTTCGTGTTGAAGAAATCACTACTGATATTTCCAAAATTACTACTTAATGATTGAGGATAGTAATTAAAAACTGTACATAGAGAGGGACTCTTTTCTATCATAGCTTTTAAGATTATTCAATTTACACTATTCTAGATGGTTCTTTTATATTCCTAGCACATTTCTAATCCTGTCTTTTTTTTCTATTTCTCCTATTGAACATATCAGGTTGAAAACTTACTTAAGCATTAAAATTTTCTCAGTTCTATCCATTTACTAGATATGAACACTTATCAAAAACAATATCGCTTGATTCATTTCAAATAACACATAGATACTTATAGACTTAGCAAAATATTTGCTTTGGTTGTACTAGATAATTGAAGAGGTTTAAATAGACCAAAACATGTCTAATTATGATGAAACCCGGAATTCATTCTTGGGAAAGGAATCTGGGGCAATAATATCAAGTAATTTAAGATCCTTTTTTGATCTTAAGTATTTTTTAACTTGTACCTTCCAATATTTTTTTATTTTGGAGAATTCAAGCTGTGATAACTCAGTTTTTGTTGGTATTAGAAGTAATTTTCCAACTCGGTTTAAGACCATAATAAGCTCAAGAGGCTTTTCCCAACCTGGCAAACTTAGATCAACTAATAAAGCAATATACCTTAGACTTGTATGCTGAATTAGAGGTTGGATGAGGCGAAATAAGATTTCCTGTGTTACATTACATAAGATTTTAATAACGCAGTGTTCTCTAGAACAACTGATTTGGATGACTGGGAGCTCTTGCCAATAAACCTGACAAGTATGATCAGGGCGATGACATAAATCAGAAAGAAAATCAATACTAATTTGTTTTACCCGTCCAATTCGCAAAATTGCTTCGATTTGAGCATCACGTTCAAATGAGAAGTGAAACGGTTCTTTTCTTTCAAAAATTATCTGGATCAACTTACAGTTCATGTTAAAAAAATCTGGTTATCCAGATTTTATGAAAGTTATAGATACATTCTCCCGCAATTAGTATTTCTTTTGTTGGACAAGAAGAGATTTGAAACGAATCAGATAGAATTGGGGCATTCTATGACTCTATCATACTTTTTAGCTGTGAACTAAATGCAAGGACTTTGTTATAAAGAGCAGGTATTTGTTCATTCTTTGCCCTAAGACGTTCTTTCGGAAATCCAAAAAACAATGCGAGACCACTTTCCATGAATCTTATAATAAACACACGACGATCTGACTCAACTAATACAGATGTAGATTTTTGGTTTTCTGACGCTGACAGTCGTTCGACCACTGCATCGAAGAAATCTTTAACCTCAGAAAGGGTTATGTGTTCAAATCTAGAAATTTTCTTTACTTTTGTTAGAGGAGCCCCTTCTTTGGTGAATATTTGAGCCATATCAGCATCATTATGGCGGATAAAAGTCTCTAAAAGAGGTCTGAGAGTTTTACGGGCACCGCTAGCTTCTGCGTAAACATCTCCCATTGCCCGAAAAATAGAGTCATCAAAAACAGAAGTTGAGAAATATTTTATCTCCTGGGTCACACCAGATGAAAGATAATCATTAATTGTCTTTTTAACTTCTTCCTTAAGCTTCTTTGGGATGAGATCTGTTTTATGTTGAAAAATAAAGATGGTAGCCTCTGGACTAAATTGACTTAACTTCTTTAAAGATAAATCCAAATAATATTTCGCACGCGAGATATCTTTTATTTCAATTGAATCAACTACAAAGACAAGAGATTTCACACCACTAAAAATAAATTCTGATAATTCTCCTGTAAACCTATCTAAAAATGCAGTTTGGCCTCCCAAATCAAAAATTGTGAGTTCAGTTCCTGCGATGACTTTTTGTTTACGTTCATAATCAATAGTAGCATGATAACTATCTTCTTTGGAAGGAATCTTTCCTTCAGTTACCACACGAATGATAGTTGACTTTCCTGATTTAGCTAGTCCTAGAATCAGAATTTTACTTGTTTTCTTTCTTGCTAAATACGACATTGTTCATGAACCTCATTTAAACGCCGATTTTTTGAATGGTTCCGATTTTCTCAAGGATCATCTCACGTTCGATTGGATCTGTTACATCTCGAATCGTAAATTCATTTTTAAATCTATTAGAATTTATATTCGTAGCAGTGCGGCCAGCTAGAAACATAAGTCGTTGGGGAGCGGAATCTTTGAGTTTTATTAGGAGTATTCGCTTAATAACCCCATTAATTATTATCAATATTGGATGAAGGGTGAAATCATCACTAGCTGTTAAAGTAATTAACTCCCCTTCAGAATTAATGGTACAGAATTCCAAACCACCCCTCTCTGGAATATAATAAGGTTTTTCTGGTTCAACAGGGATTTCTGAGGAAGAAATTTCTTGAATACGTGTTAAGATTCGTTCCATAATAGTGGGATCAGTGAGGTTGTCCTCGATATAGATTGTCTGAATCTCTTCTTTTAATGCCTTTTCAATTGTCGCGTGTTGAAGGAAGATGCGATCACGATCTTTAGAGTCAAATAACAACCAAATAGTGGATTCACGGCCATGTTGATCAATTCGTACATCATCTGTCTGAGTGGGAGCAACAGTAAATGACATAGCTAAAGCTTCTAGGTTGGGAGAATCGGGGATTGGAATAGATCCATGCAACCGATAATGCTGTTTCTCCGCTACTGTTCCAGCGCCCATTGAAAGAATCGTCATTCCAATGACACTCAATTTTACAGTGGTGTCTTCAGCTATTGAGGATAGATTTAATAATGGGAATGGCCCCATATCGGTCATAGTAGTTACAATTAACCCAGAAATCATCTGTTTTGTCTCCTTTCTAAATTTTTCATCTTAATTAAGCCATGAAGTGATTTCAGTAGAAATAGCCTGACATTCTTTTTCAATAGTGGCGTAAGCTTCAGCATTGAACTTAAATGCAGATTCTATTCCAATAAATATCAACTTTATTCCTACATTAACCGATTGAGTAATCATTAAAAAATCTTCAATTCGAAGAATATTGGTTTTTGCCTTTGGAGCAATATCAAACGCTTCAGATTGATCCAACATTTTGATAATTCGGGGACCGACTTTTTCCTGCCAGCTTTGGTTCTTTCCTATTGCTAGAAGAATTTTATGGTTTGAAGATAGTAGAAATGCTCCTGCAAATCCAAAAATATTCATTTTATCAATTAGAAACTCACGAATTTTTCGTTGTTTTTCTTGATCTAAGCTTAAAGGTACATCTAAAGGTTGATTCTTTATCTCCTTAATAAAATCAGAGGCTTTGTTAATTAATTGAGTGAAGATTAGATTAGTTAATCTCTGTTCATCTGGTCCTTTTAGAGAAACGATGTATGAAGGGATATTGTAGGGATAAAATTGTTGAAAACGACCAATTACTTCATTCTTTATTCGATTTCGTTCTGTTTCATTGGTAATTAAATGTCCTCTATTTAAAAGTAAAACTACTTGATAATTCTTGTTAATATTAGTAATTTCAGTAACAATTTTCTGAAAATCAGTTGTAATTTCATCTAATAATTGATAAGATATATCGTGGATGTAGACTAAGGTATTAATTTTCATTAAGATTTTTTCACGAATAGGAGGAACTAAATTTGAGATATAATCAGGGTCTTCTTTTTTTATACGAGATGGGCTTAACCAATCATAGTAAATGACATTTTGGAGGATATTCAGTGCAGGTTCAGATCGTCCAAGTTTCATTATCTGGTTAAAAAGAAGATCTTTTCCAGAGTGTGACATCCCTGAAAAGGCGATAAGGTTCTGCCGCAATATGACTCCTCTAAATTGGTGTTTTAAGCATGGATTCAAGTTGATTTGACAATAAATTAATTGTTTCTTCAATTTCTTGAAGATTTCGGGTTTCTA
>JBHLPQ010000096.1:0-14205 GCA_048939265.1 Promethearchaeota archaeon | reverse complement strand
ATATAAGAGGGACTTGGGAAAGAAGTTTTCTTGGTGAACTCCGTGGAAAAAAGCATAGACAAAGAATAGGAAGAAATTATCTTCAGAAAGTGGTAAAAAAGTTCGATGAACTAAATGAAGAAAAACAGGTGATTGAAAAGCTAGATTGGTTGAAGGTTCTTGCATTCTCAGATGTTTTCTGGGATAAAATCACAAAAATAGAGAATATATCAGAACCCACAACAGTTTATGATATTGGTACTGAAGAAGGGCATTTTCTAGTTGCGAATGGGAATCTTATTGTACATAATAGTCAAATCTTGAAGTTTGTGGCACAATTGGCCCCACGCGCATTATATACAACAGGGAAAGGGTCTACGGCAGCAGGGCTGTGTGTTTCTGGAGACAGTACTATTTTTCTATCTGATAGAGTAACATCGATATCCGATCTTGTCACTAGTGAATTTGAAAAAGGTGGAGTAGAGAAGTATACAGAAGAAATAGAATACAAGAAAATTCAAGCTGATTACACCACTTATCATTCAAAAAATCTGAATATAACTACAAATCCAATCTCACGAGTTTGGCGAATTAGAACTCCTGAGATATTATATCGAATAATTACTAGAACTGGTAATGAAATTGTTTTGACTCCAGAGACAAGCCTTCTTTCGATAAGTGATAAAGGATTAATTTGGAGACAAGCAAGAACACTAAAGAAAAACGTAAGAGTGGCAACCTCTCGTCAGTTGTTTATTAATGAAAGAAAAGAAGTACCTTCTGTTTATGAGTTAATTGCTGATTATCCATGCGAAATAAGATTAACAAGTGTTGCTAAAAATATTGCTGATTTAATAAAGAGAATAAAGAAAAAATCAGCGATGACAAATAACGACCTTGCTAATTATCTAGGTGTTTCAGAAGATTCAATATATGGGTGGAAGAACAATGACCGACCAGGGAACATTTCTTTAAGACTTTTTGGAGATCTATGTCGATTTGCTGGAAGTGATATTGAAACACAATTGCCAGAAATGATGGAGATCGAAATTAAAAAAGGACAGCGTCTAAAATTACCAAAAAGACTAGATAAGGAGTGGTTTTACATACTTGGGGTGATTTTTGGAGACGGAAGGATCTTGGTGGATAACAAAGAGGGTAGATATGGAGGCGTGTGTATAGGCCTTTCTAATCGAGAAGAAAGTCTTCTAAAGGCCTTTGATAAATTCTGCAAAAAAATCTCTATCAAAGTATATAAAAGAGAAGGAACTGAAGAAAGACCAACGGAATACCGAATTTGGTCTAAAATACTATTCTATATATTTTCAAAATTTGGTTTAACACCCTCTCCAAAATCCGATACTCTTAATCCAACAAAAAATATGTTGTATTATCCTGAAGAGTATCTCTATAGTTTTTTAAGAGGATTGTTCGATTCAGATGGATGGATAAGCATCCGAAAACAGGGATCTTCTCAAATAGGAATTGTATCAGCAAGTAAAGATCTAATCGAATTTGTTAGGTATTCGCTATTAACTCTCGGTATTATTACCTATACTAGGCAAAGAGAGCCTAAAATCGTAATAAAAAAGTCAGGACAAAAAATAATTGGTAAAAAAATGAAATATGAACTGACATTTAATTCTTATTCTGATTTTATAAAATTTAAGGAAAAAGTTGGTTTTGGACATCCAATAAAGAATAAAATTCTCCATAATTATTGTTTAACCCATAAATTAATGCATAGGAATGTTGATAACATACCTTCTGCAAGAGCATTACTAAGAACAATAATTAATTTTTATGGTTATACAAGTAGGGATTTAACAGGGTATAAAGGAGCTTTTTCTGTTTCTCAATCTAAAAAAGCAATGAATCGTTATCAACTAAAAATAATTCTTGAGAAAATTGATCCAGATTGGAAGCGTCATAAAGTTCAAATACCGTATCAAATGAGGTTTCAATTGTATAAGGAGTTAAAGACCTCTGTCCTCTCCTCTCAAACACAGCTTTCTAAATATCAAATCTATGAATACTTTGTAAGAGAGAATAGGAACCCTTGGATTCCTATTGGTTTAATCGCGGAAATTTTGGATGAAACTAAAATTATTCCTTCACAGAAGATTACCAAATATTTTGATGGACTATTATCTTCTATCAAACAGAAAGAAGAAGTAATCAAGAAAAACTACGACTTATTGATAAAAATTTGTGATTCAGATATATTCTGGGACGAAATAGTTAATGTGGAGAAAGTTGTCTCTCCAAAGGATGAATATGTTTATGATTTAACCATACCCGAAACTCACAACTTCATTGTTAATGGTTTTGTTACACACAACACTGCCGCTGTAATCCGAGACCAAGACACGGGAGAGATCACCTTAGAAGCAGGAGCGCTTGTTCTGGCAGATCAGGGGATTGCCATGGTGGATGAATTTGATAAAATGCGCGCGGAAGATCGAGCAGCTATCCATGAAGCGATGGAACAACATACGATATCTATAGCCAAGGCAGGGATCGTAGCTACCCTTAACGCTCGAACATCAATCCTAGCAGCAGCCAATCCTCGGAGGGGTCGATGGAATCCCTTTAAAGCAACCGCAGATAATTTAAATCTCCCTCCAACAATTTTATCCCGCTTTGATTTAATTTTTGTTTTAGAAGATAAGCCTGATTTGAAAGAAGATCATGATTTGGCGACTCATGTGCTACGCTTACACAAGTCACAAACGCTTTCCACCAGCCCTCCAATTGATCAGGATTTGTTACGAAAATACATCGCTTATGCAAGACGAGAAATCCAGCCTCGCCTTTCAGCTGAAGCTGAGGAACGCATATTGGAATATTATAAAGAGCTCCGTCGTTCAAGTGGCAAGGTTGAGGAAGGCCAGCTAGAGCCAATTGCTATTACTCCTCGGCAATTAGAATCATTAGTTCGGTTGGCTGAAGCACGCGCGAAAATGCATCTTAGTGATGAAGTAACCTATGATGATGCCTCTGGTGCTGTTAATTTGATGAATGCCACCTTAGAAAAATTGGCTAAGGATACTGAAACGGGGAAGCTGGACATTGATAAGTACGCCTCTGGCATAAGTGCGAGGTCCAGAAGACAGTTAGATAGGATTGATGCTTTGATTGACAAAATGCTCGAGGAAGCAGAGGAAGATGAACCAGTAGCGATAAAAGACATAATTGACCGTGGGATGGAGGAAGGACTCAATAAGAATCAAATTGTCAAAGCAATTGATGAAATGACACGCCGCGGGATTTTGTTTGAACCCCAGCCAGGGTTTGTCAAACGTCCATAAAAAAGGTATAACTTTGGGTTATTAATGCTTGTTGAGTCACTAGCTCTGGATGATCGAATTAAAAAGGTTATCATTGAACAGGACGGCATTAAGGAATTATTTCCTCCACAAATTGAAGCAATAAATCAAGGTTTGTTGAGTGGAGAAAGCCTTGTTATTTCAATTCCCACAGCTGCAGGTAAAACACTACTAGCGGAACTGGCAGCATTAAAACATGTGATCGAACTTGGTGGGAAGGTGATATATCTGTGTCCGCTGCGAGCATTAGCATCAGAGAAGTTCAACAATCTGAAACGGTTCGAAGGTCTCAATATCCGTGTCGCTGTTACTTCTGGTGACTATGACTCTGCTGATAGTTATCTTCCAAGATATGATATTATTGTTTCAACGAATGAAAAAATGGATGCGCTCCTACGGCATCAAGTCAGTTGGATAAGAGATCAGGTAAGTCTCGTTATTATTGATGAATGTCACTTATTAAATGATCAGCATAGAGGACCAACTCTAGAAATACTGATGGCTAGATTAATGATTGAAAATTCTAGTTCACAGATTCTTGCTCTTAGTGCAACCATTGGAAATGCAGAGGATCTAGCAGAATGGTTAGAAGCAAAGCTCGTTCAAAGTGATTGGAGGCCAGTCCCCTTAAAAGAAGGTATATACTTTGAGAATCATATAACATTTGCGGATTTTACTTCAAGAGAAATACCTTTTAGACGGAAAGACCAACTAACAAATATTGCCCTTGATTCAGTTCATTCCCAAGAACAAATTTTGATTTTTACTCCTTCGCGAAGATCCGCAGTTTCGACTGCAGAACGAATAGGAAAAATTATTGAGCCCTTGCTTGAAGCAAGGGATACGAAACTCCTCGTTGATCTTTCAGTGCAGATTGTACGAAACCTTTCAGATCCACTCTCGTTGAAGCTGGCTGAAACAATCAAGCGTGGAGTGACATTCCACCATGCGGGGCTTAATTCCCGACAACGAGAATTGGTTGAACAAGCTTTCAAAAAAGGTTTAATTAAGGCCCTTTGTGCCACTCCTACGCTTGCAGCAGGCGTAAATTTACCTGCTAAACGTGTGGTTATCTCTAGTGTTTACAGATATTCTATTGAGGAAGGTTCTCATCCTATCAAGACCCTAGAATACAAACAGATGTCGGGGAGAGCTGGTCGTCCACAATATGACAGTGAAGGGGAAGCACTGTTGTTAGCAAAACAAGATAGAACAGTGAATTGGCTTATGGAGCGTTATATTCTACGTGAGCCTGAAGCTGTATATTCAAAATTAGCAGCTAAACCTGCGTTACGTCGGGCTACTTTAGGACTAATCGCTTCTAAAGTAGTTTCGACGGTGCCTGATCTGTTAGAGTTCTTTGAGAAAACATTCTATGGATTTCAGTTCGAAGCAGTATTCTTAGAAGGAAAAATCAGAGAAGTTGTTGATCTTCTTATCGGATGGGAGATGATTAAACCTCTAGATGCTAATGAAACCCTTGAAGCTACATTTTACGGACTTCGTGTCAGTCAGCTCTACTTGGATCCCGAAACTGCTGCCACAGTTGCGGAAGGCTTTATATTAGCCATACAGAAGTCTATGGCGAAAATTCATCCTGTAGCTCTTCTTGATTTGATTATGGGTACCCCTGATATGGTCACACTGTCATTTCGTAAGAGTGATGAGAAGATTACTATAAAAAGATTAGAGCGATTCACTTCTAGACTGATATATGATGTTCCTGAGCCACTAGATATTGCCTATGAGTTTCGTTTACGTGATTTTCGAACAGTTCTCTTCTTATGGGATTGGATTAAAGAGTTACCGGTTGAACGTCTTATCATGCGGTACAAGATTGGGTCAGGTGATATTCAAAGGATTGTAGAAACTGCAACGTGGATCATATCCGCAGCAGCTGAAATTGCTCAACTAAAAAGGAGAGTAAATGAAAAATATCAAGTTTATATGAAAGCTGCGCAATCCCTAGGTGATAGAGTAAAATATGGAATTAAGAGTGATGCTGTCAGCTTGACTCGAATTAAGGGAATTGGGAGGAAACGAGCGCGTATTTTGTTAGAGTACGGGATTCGTGACATACCAACGTTACTAAATCTTGATGCTACGGAATTGAGCCAGATGCCAGGTTTTGGATTAGAACTCGCTAAAACAACTTTAGAATCAGCAAAAAAAATAACAGAACCAACTTCAGAGCCTAGCATAGATTATGATTTAGAGGATTTTCTTTCTTAGAAGGATTGAAATTCTGTGGATTATTATCACCAAGATTATTAAAATCATTGAAATCCCAAAGCATCAAGAATTAAAACCAGAAGTTTCCCTTTAAATTCATAAGAAAAATCTAATGAATGTCGTCAAATAGTCCTTTGAGGACATTTGAATGGAAAGTCATATAACCAACTTTCCACAACAATTAAGATCTAAAAATTCTGGTAGAATATTTTAAGCAGCTTAGCTTCTAACATTTGGAGTGAAATCTAAACTCAGCTAGAATGGTTTGTTTGTAAAATCCAACTTGGAAAGATTGCCACGATGAGAACTGCTAAAAGTAAGTCAAACCTGTTGGGGTTCCAGCTGGGTTCCATAAGTTAACAATCATTAAGATCTTAATGAAGCTTATCTCTCCGGTTTGTGGAAATTCATTTCTAGTGCTTGTAACCGATTCACTAAATAAATTAACAACAGAAAATTACAATTACTGTTGAACTAACAGCGTATTACTAACCACAGCAACAAACACAGAGTTTCTATCGATGTGAATTCGAAATCTTAGAAACAAGTATAGAAAGTACTAATTTATTACTGGGTAACAACTTAATGGTTAAAAAATTCATATATATGTATTAAACTCACCGTAGAAATGTTTCAACATGAGTAAACCTAAGAAATTAGTCCTTATTCTTGTTTATTTTCTTTCTCCAGTTATTCCAGCAGTTCTATTCATATTAAATTATCCAAATTCTTCAACAAACACGATTTCATTCCTTCGCTATATTATTGCTACGATAGGTATCTTTGCTTATGTCTGGTTAACGTATTCATTCATTTTAATGGCAAGACCTAAGTATCTTGATCGCCTTTTTGGGATGGAATATGTTCGTAAATTTCATAAAAACATGTCAATAATATCCATGACATTTGCACTAGTACATGGATTGATATCAATATTGGTGTTTTCAGCTCAAAAGCTTTACGAGCGAGCATTTATCACAGGAGTACTAGGATTCATATTTATGTTAATTTTAATGGTTATGGGGGGATTATTTCTGACTGAAACGCTTTGGGCTAAAATTAAAGGTTTTAGAGGTGTTCGAGCGCGATTAGCCAAAAAATATAGACTTCACCTATCAATACATAACTTAACAATTTTAGGAACTTTTACACTGTTAGCACATCTGATGCTGGCTAATTCCACAACTTATTCTATAGAATTACGATTAATTTACTTGACTCATTTTTTCCTTGCTTTTTCTTTTTGGTTTTTTCATAAATGTATTAGGCCTATTAGCATAAGACGACACTCTTACATAATCAGCGAAATCCATAAGGAAAATGAAGAGGTTTGGACGCTAAAACTTGTGTCAAAAGGTAACAAGAAATTTTTGAAGTATAGACAAGGTCAATATTGCTATCTTACGATTAGTTCTCTTGGAATGGAAGCACATCCATTTTCTTTTGCATCAAGTCCATTAAATCGGGAAAATATTATATTAAGCATCAAAAATGTTGGTGATTATACTTCAAACCTAGATAAGGTTAATGTTGGGGATATTGCCTATCTAGATGGACCCTATGGAAATTTCAATTATATAGAGAAAAGAGGAACAGAGTTAGTATTTATAGCAGGTGGGGTTGGGATAACACCATTTCTTAGTATGCTTAATCACTTAAAAAATATTGAAAAGAACCGCATTGTGTCTCTAATTTGGGGTGTTCGAACTAAAAAAGATATGATATTCAAGTCAGAGTTGGAAGGAATCACACAGGAAATGGATAACTTTTCTATCGCTTATATTTTATCTGATGATGATAGCTGGACGAAAGACTGTGGTTTCATAGATCGGGAGATATTGGAGAAATATGGATCTTGTGAGGATCCTGACATCGAGGAACAGAATAAACATTATTTAGTCTGTGGGCCGAAACCAATGACTGAATTGGTACAAAAAACTTTGAAAGAAATGCGAGTAGCAAAATCAAATATTCATATTGAACAGTTCACATTTTGACTAGATCAAATCCAAACACCAGATTGAATCAAGCATCTCCCGCATTCCGAATGATTCCCAATAGCCAGTTAACAATTTTCCCTAATAGAGATCATGATTTGCCTGATAAATCAGTTAAAATGTTTTGTGATACAATTTTTGGCTTTTAGAATCAGATTCAGTAGTAAATCTCACTATAGTCCTTAATAAGATTATATAACTATTGTTAGATAATCAAAGATAACCCCTAATTTTGTTCGATGTAGAATTTTTTCAAAGCTAGCTTTAACAATTATAATACAGGTTTGACGAACAACGCGATTTCATAATATGAGAGGCTTCAATCAATGCCAAATATAGGTAAAAATTCGGATTACATGCTTTCTGAAATGTTAGAGCAACCTAAAATCCTAGAAACACTCTACAATGACGTCACTATAAATAAAATCGGAAAAAAACTACTCCAAAGCGATATTAAAAGGGTGATTCTTACTGGATCTGGTGATAGTTATTGTGCTGCATGGTTTGGGGCACACCTTGGTCAACGATGGCGATCTGACCTCGAGATAAGACATTCTGCTCCATTTGAATTCGTAAATTATCAAAATCCCCATTATTTACAAAATAGCGCTGTTATTGGGATTTCTGTATCAGGAAACACTCCAAGGGTAGTTGAAGCGCTTCGTTTTGCACAGAAATATAGAGCACGAACAATTGGGATGACAGACAATCCTCAAGGAAAAATTGCAGCAGAAGCGGATCATACTCTATTTATCCATGCTTCCCCTCCAGAAACATTAAAAACTTCATCCTATAAAACCGAGGGAGCAAAAGGGTATACGGGGTATCATCACGATGTTGCACAAACAAAAACTTACTTGGCAAATCTTGCTACACTAAGTCTATTGATGGCATTTTGTTCTCAACAAGGAGAAGCAGCACTAAGCCTTGTCCAAGATACCTTTCAATTAGTTACAATGGCTATAAATCAGCGAGAGGATTTCATTGAAATTGGAAATAAGCTCAATCGCAAAGCAGATAGGTTTATTTTTGTGTCTTCAGGAGTTAATGGTTCAACTGGATTGTATGGAGCTTATAAAATGTTTGAATTTTCATTGAATGGATTTTCTTGTGATATAGAGGAGTATTGCCATACAAATTACTTTGTAACTACTGAGAACAGCGTTGTGATATTCATTGCCTCAGATTTTCCTTCACTTGATCGGATAAAGGAAATTGAACCAGTAATTCGAGAGGTAATTAATGCTAAAACCATTGTATTAGTCAATTCAGATTTATATAGAAAAACCGAGATAGATTCTAATTATATTCATGTTAAAACACCTAAGAATGAAGTCTTGTCTCCATTGATTTTTACCATTCCAGTTGAGTTTTTAGCTTATTCTATTGCTAGGAGAAAGGGGTTTGATACAAACCAGTTTCGTGGAGGTCAAGATACCGAAAAATATGTTACAGGGTCCTATAGGACAATTAGACAGTCTAAAATACTATACTAGAAGAATATTCTTAATTAATTTTACATTTAACGGTGTTTTTGAACACCAATTTTTAAACAAGAGTCATTAATAACACATTGACTGCATTTGGGGCTAATTGGTGTGCAAATATTCTGGCCCCATCTCACCAGAATGTCATTAATTGGGATCCACCATTTTCGTGGCAGAATTTGTCTTAAAATCATTTCAACCTGGTCAGCGTTATGAAAGATAGGTTTTTTGTCCTTTTGCCCTTTGATTGGAATTATCCCAATCCTTTGTGTTATACGAGCAACATGTACATCGACACAGATCCCTGGTTTATCAAATCCCTTGGTTATGACTAAATTTGCAGTTTTTCGTCCTACACCTTTAAAACTTAATAGCTCATCCAAAGTGTCTGGAACCTTGCCCCCGTACTCCTCAATCAATCGTTTGCAAATCTCATGTATTGTCCTTGCTTTTTGTCTGTAAAAACCAACAGAAAAAATTATCTCTTCTAGTTCTTCAATTGAAATTGCAAGAATGGCTGTAGGAGTATCTGCACGGGAAAAAAGACGTTGACTAGCTTTGAAAGTCATTTCATCTTTTGTTCTTAGACTTAAAATAGTAGCAATTAATATTCGGAAAGGATCTTTTCGCCTTTTTGAAATGCTTGTTACAAGAGGATCATTTAGCTCTTTAGAAGCCTGTGACAATCTTGTTAAAATAGCATCTATCAAATCGGGGCTAAAGGAAGAGGAAAATTTCGATTTCACAATTTCAACCCAAGTTTTGAAATTAGAAAAAGAAGGGATGTGAAATGATAAATCTATTTCCTCATTTTTTCCTCGTGTGACAAGAATTTTTTATGTCTTCATATGAACTAATTCAAATGAGAGAATTGACCAAACCAAATGAAAAAAATGTAATCACACTGATAAAAAAACTACAAAAGGATCCAGATAAATTCGAGCGGATGTTTGCAGCTCAATACCTAGCAAAATACAATCTCTTAGAATATAAAGAATATTTAATGAAAGCTATTTTAGAAGATCCTGATCCAGAAGTAGTTCATTGTATTCGTAAACTTCTGGAAGATTATGGTTTCGATAAATAATTATGAGAAAAAGTTATTTAGATTCTCTCTTATATCGGAGAACTTTTTAATCCCAAACCGCCATTGGAGTCTGAGTCTTAACCACCTTTCTGGGATTTCAAGAAATAATTGTCTTTGTAGCTGCCTAAGCAAAGGCAAATTTGAAACAGAATCAGTTATGGTTTGAATAGTTGAAAATTCAGATTTTACTGATTGAACTTGTTCGATCTCTTGAAAACCTGGTAATTTTTTAGGGGAAAAAAGCAAGTTGAAAGTTTTAAGTGCTTTTTTGTGGGTTGGGGAAACCATAGTTTGGAAAGAAAAGAATGGATTCAACGGAGGAGGAATTAAGCGATCAATGGTGCCAAACAATTGAATAAGAACCAATGAATCAATTTCTTTTTGACTAGTTAGTTGTAAATACTTTTTACAGTATATAAGCTCTGTTATCTTAGAAGATATTGGATAAGTGTTAAGTGTCTCAAAGTCATCTGGTTTTAAAATTCTATTCTCGTCTAAATTCATGGATCCATTTATTAACGGGGAAAGAAAATATTGAGGAGTTTTTTCGATATAGAAAGAATCGTTAATGATAAGTGAGTGTGTTTTAATTGATTGGCGACCAAAGGAGTCGATTCCATCATCAAAAGTAAAACGTAGGACAATATTTCCGGAAGAATGATGGAACTTGGTTAAAAAAACCTTGTCAAAGTTGGAAGGTTCCTCTCCAGGGAGAAATAAGGAGATATCCTGGATTTGACTCTCATGTAAATTCGTAGCTACGACATCAAGTCCCTTTTCAGGGATATTGCGTACAATCACTTGACGTATTTTTTCCATTCAAGCCAGAATCCATTAATACAAGGCCTGTTTACATTTTTCAAAGATAAAATCTATTTCCTCATAGGGGGATTTATGAACACTAATGAATGCTTGCGCGAATTTAGCAAACGGGAATGTCATTTTGTAATCTTCAATAACCGTATCGAAATTTTCAAGAAAAACCCGTGCCTTCTCTTTATCATTATCTATAGTATCCATTTTGTTTACAACAAAAAAGAATAATGTTTTCTTCTTTTTTGCCTTTTTATCAGCTTTATCAGGATCTAAGCTTAAACTATCCAAAAAATAGTTGAAAGAATCTTCCATTGCAACTCTCTGGCTTTCTATACCTTGAGAGGGATCTAGCATGAATAAAATCCCATCAGTTTTATATCTTCTCATTGCTTCACGCCATTTTCGACGTAATTTGAAATCACCAGGATTATCAACTGCAGTGACATTATATTTTCTGTACCGTTCTAATGAAAGCTTTGAATGCTTGCTACTGGATAAGAGAGTGATTTTTTTCCTTTCAACAATGATATCCATGGTTTTCTCCGTCATAGTAGGATCTTCCCCTTTCAAACGTTTGATGAGACTGGTCTTTCCCACACCAGTATTTCCAAGTATTGTTAGACGAATATCTCTATCTAATACCATATCTTAATTCCCCAAGATATTATCTTACCACTGATAGGAGTAAAACAGGGGATGTGGTTTGATCAAAAAGATTTGGTCTATTGAGTGCTTTATAAGAATAACCTTTCAGTCAATTATTAATAAATGAATCCTACATAATTTTCCATTATGAAGGAGCTTCGTTTAAGAAATACTTTGCATTATCATGTCAAGATACAGGTGTCTAAATTAAATTATTTAAGCTAGAGTTTTCAAAGAATTTAAACGATCTGATAAAAAAATCCTCACCAGTTGATAAATAATAAGAATTTCAAGGCAACTTTAATTAAAAAAAATGGGATCTCGTGAACGAAAACAGATTGGATCCATATAAAAGTTTTTCTCGTAGGTTTTTTTACAAAAAAATATTTTTGAGGAACTTACCTCTCAAGCCCTCACAAACACACCTAACTTCACCCAGTCTTAACGATTTTTGATATTGTGAGGTAAAGGTTCAATTCGAATTTCTCGCAAAAAACTTTGAAAACAACGCAAAAATAAAAACCTTAATAAATGCATATCAATCCAAATTGTTTGTAGTAGAGCTTTTGCTATGCAAGCAGCTCAAAACACAAGAAACCCCTTAAGATCATAAAGAATAATAGAAGAATTAGCGGAGGCTAAATGATAAATGTCAGCTGTTACTATTGCAAAAATGATTCAACTTCAAGAGTCAAAACCGATTTCTCTTCCCGCCGATTTTCTTGAAACATTACGACCTAAAGATGTTGAAGAAAGTTCTGCAGTAATGATTCTTGCTCCCTCAACAAAAATTATCAGGATTATTCCTACAAAAAGTCCTGAAGTTGTAAAGGTTGCAATAGAAATCGGTGAGTTATCACCTGACTTCTTACAGGAGTTGGGTGTTGTCTTCATGAGAAGCAAGATAAAGACCCTTTATAGCACAGGACTGTGTTTCACGCAAGATAGTTGTACATACGAAGGCTACTTAGATTCCAGTGACCTTACAATATCACAAGAGCAGCTAAAAGACGAATTAGCTGAAATAAAGGGCGTAAGTAAGGTAGATATCACTACTCTTGTTGCGTAATTACTTTTTTAATTGCCAGATTCGATTGGATTATGAGAGGAATATCCCCTCCTCATTTATCCGTCTATTGTTTTTTTTAGACAATTCTCTAACATGGTCAATCATCTTATCACAAATTTCGTCTGATTATTATTTTTAAAAATTTGATCAAGGAAGATTAAGTTAGATAGTTTTTTACAGATGGAAGAAAAAATAAAAACAGTGGGTTACACAAAACCCCTAATTAACAGTTCCTAGTTAAGAGTTACACTAATCACTTCCTATTATAAAATAATGATTCTGCGAGGAAGATGAATTAAAATATGACCTTTGCTTCTGATGATAGAGATATTAGTCTCCTTTTACATCCACTTCGACGTAAGATCTATTCTATCCTGGCAGAAAATCCTGGTTCCTATTTCTTTGATTTAGCAAAGTATCTAGAATTGCCTCAGGGGACGTTAAACTGGCATTTAAAACGTTTAGAGGAAGACCAATTAATAAAATCACTGAAATACGCTGGAAAACGGATTTATTATCCTGCAGGGCTACGATCAGCGGAAGCCGAACGAATTTTTGCCGTTTTAAGGCCAAAAACAGCTAAAAAAATCTTTAACTTTATAATAAATAATCCTGGTGCGTTTCAAAGCCAAATCGCTCAGGGAATTACCCCTACAGTTCATCATGATACAGTAAGATACCACCTTAGTAGATTAGAAAACGTGAATCTGGTAACAACCAAACGTTCAGGTCGTAAGGTCCAAATTTTTCCAGGCCAAATGGCTGAGAATCTCCAGGATGGATCATTAACTGTGATTTCTGATTCTTATGTTCGCTTCTTATTAGAAAAGCTACGAGAGGGATGTTTGCATCCTGAAGTCATATTACAAAGCAAGAAACAACTCGTTCTAAGGATAGAATGTCCTGATGGAGAAGATATGATGCTAAATCTTAGAATGAGTGACTGGGAAATTCTTACACCTGAACCTGTATAGGACAGACTGTATGTAGGCAAAATATTTCCCTCTTAATCAAAGAACTGTATTAATTGAAGGAAATATATGTTATGGTCACTAAATTTGATTCCAAAGAGTACTCAAGACAACGACTTCTTAGAATATGCTCAAAATATTTTCCCGAAGCCCATCTGAAGATCAATTTCGGAAAAAAGGGGTTTCAATTGGGAGAAAGCACTCTTGCCTTAATTCAAAAGGCTAAAGAGATCATTCAGGTTGCTAAAGACTCAAATAAGAAAATTCCAGACTCCACTGCAAATGTTTTTCGATATGGAACAGCATGTATAGAAATTTTCGAGAATTTAAATCAATTTCAGATAATTTCACAACTAAAATCGAGATCACGGAGAGGATATCGAAAAGAACTCGATGTCATAGATTTTGACCAAAAGAAGATAGAACTTGAATTCAAAAAGAGTCCAAAACCTCCAATTAAAACTCAAAAAGACCTCAGAATAATTTATAGCGCCAAAAAATCATATATAAAACCACTTGATGAAAATGACTTCAGTTCCATACTTGAAGATGTTAGAAAAACGCAAAATCTTTTCATAGTTGAAGGTTCTGAT